>DATHEQ010000300.1:0-4479 GCA_035318505.1 Polyangiaceae bacterium
CCTCGGGGGAATGAAGACCGGCGAGGCCGCGACGGTGCTGCGTTCGGCGGTGACGGCAGCGGCATCGTCCGGCACGAGGCCCAGCAACGCAATGACAGGAGCGGGACCCACGTGATTCGGTGGACACTCGCCCTTATGCTGCTCTGCCTCGCTGCCGCCAGCTTGGGCATTTCCGCGGGGCCGGCCGGTTGGACGACGCCCTGGCATGCGGTTGAACGCCTCGTCGAGGGCGACGTCATCATCGCCAGCTTGCGCGCGCCGCGCGTGGGGTTGGCCGCGCTGGTCGGCGCGTCGCTCGCGCTCGCGGGCGCAGTGATGCAAACGCTGCTGCGCAACGATCTCGCCGAGCCTTACGTACTCGGACTCTCGGGGGGCGCTTCGGTGGGTGCGGTCCTTTCACTGCTTCTTCTGCCCGCCGTGCCGCCCGGTTTTCTCGCCGCCATTGGGGCGGGGGCGACGGCGCTCCTCGTGCGGGGGCTTGCCGGCGCACCGTACGATCGCACGCGCCTTTTGCTCGCTGGCGTCACGCTGAGCTCGTTGCTCACCAGCTTGACGGGCCTTTTGCTCATCCTCGCACCCGAGGATCGCCTTCTGCGCTCGGCATCGTTTTGGCTCTTCGGCGGCATGGGGACGCCGCGCTTTTCGCTGCTCGTACTTCCCGCGGCGCTGCTCGTGCTTTCGTTCGCGTGGCTCGTTCCCCGCGCCGAAAGGCTCGACCGTTTGACGATGGGCGACGACGTGGCGACGTCGCTCGGCGTCGATGTGCCAGCGACGCAGCGCTATATCCTCCTTTGGGCGGTCGCTCTGACGGCGAGCGCGGTCGCTGTGGGAGGGCTCGTCGGTTTCGTGGGCCTCATCGCTCCGCACGCCGCGCGAAGGCTCGTGGGCGCGCCGCATCGCGCGATGCTGCCGGCCACGGTGTTGCTCGGCGCGGCGCTGGTGATGGCGGCAGATACGGTGGCGCGTACCGCGTTTGCACCGCGCGAGCTTCCGGTGGGGCTCGTCACGGCGGGGCTCGGTGGCCCCTTCTTCCTCACGCTTCTGCGGAGGGCGAACACGTGAGCGCGGTCGCGGCCGAAGAGATGCATGCCGAACAAGTCGTTCGCGCATCGGGTCTCGCCGTCGGATGGAACGGGCGCGCCGTTTTGCGCGACATCGATCTCGCGGTCGAATCGGGCGAGCGCGTGGCGCTTTTGGGCTCGAATGGCTCCGGCAAAACGACGCTGTTGCGGGTTCTCGCGGGGCTCGCCGCGCCGCTCGAAGGCGAGCTCCGCTGGCGCGGCACGGCGCTCCCCAAGGGCGGCGCGCGCTGCCGCGTGGTGGGATACGTGTTGCAAGCGGAAGCTCCCGTGCCTTTCACCGTGCGGCAGCTCGTCGCGCTGGGGCTCGGTACCGACGGTCCGCCGAGCGCGCCGCAACTGGCCAAGGTGGCGCGTGTGCTCGCCGATGAGGGGCTCACCGAGCTCGCCCAACGCCCTTGCTCGACGCTCTCCGGCGGAGAATGGCAGCGCGCCGTGATCGCGCGCGCCCTCGTGGCCGCGCCGGCTCTCCTCTTGCTCGACGAACCGACGAGCCACCTCGATCCGGCACGGCGCGCCGCGCTGCACGAGCGCCTTCTTCGGTTGCGCGATCAAGCGGTGGTGCTCGCGACGCACGATCTCGAGCTCGCCGCGCTGTGCGATCGCGTGATGATCGTCGGCGATGGTCGCGCCATGGCCGCGGGGCGGCCGGCCGACGTGCTCACGGCCGAGGTGCTCGAATCGGCGCTCGGCGTACGCGTACGGCGCTTGGACGATCCCGAGGGCGGGCCATCGCTCTTTCGCGTCGTCGGGCTGGCGGCGCGATTTGCCGCACGGGGGGGCACGTGAGCGCGCCTCTGTCGCTGCCCGTGCTGCCGGCCGGCGCAGCCGAGCGCGCCGCGGTCGTCATCGTCGGTCACGGCAGTCGTGATCCAGCGGCGAACGCGGAGTTCGAAGCATTTGTCGCGGCATTCGCGGCGCGAACGCCCGATCGCGACGTCAGCCACGGTTACCTCGAGCTCGCCGAGCCGTCGCTGGCCACGACGTTGGCACGCGCCGGTGAGCGCGCGCCGCACGTCGTCGTGTTGCCGCTCCTGCTTTTCGGCGCGGGCCATGTCAAAAACGATCTCCCTCTCGCGCTGGCCGCTGCGCGGCAGAAGCTCCCCTCGGTTTTGTTCTTGGCGGCGCGCCCCCTCGGGGTGCATCCGCTCTTGACGGCGCTCCTCGCCGAGCGGGCCGAATCGGCGTCACCGCTCACCGCGGCCGAGCGCGCCAAAACCGCGGTTTTGGCGGTAGGGCGAGGTTCGAGCGATCCCGACGCCAATGGCGATTTTTGCAAGCTCATGCGGCTCTTCGCCGAAGGTCGCGGCTTTGCCCGCGTGGAGCCGGCCTTCATGGGGATCACCGAGCCCAAGGTCGACGACGCCCTCGAATCGCTGGCGCGCGGGCGGCCGGAGCGGATCCTCGTCGTGCCCGCGCTCCTCTTCGGTGGTTCGCTCCTTACCAAGCTCGACGCGCAGCTCGGCCGTTTTTCCGAGCGTTATCCATGGATCAAGACGGTGCGCGCGCCGCATCTCGGTGCGCACCCCAACGTCTTTGCGCTGATGGACGAGCGGTTTCATCAAGCGGTAGGGGAGGGGGCGCCGCTCCCCTGTGACACTTGCCAGTACCGCACCGCGCTGCCCGGCTTCGCCGAACAAGTGGGGGGCATGCGGGCGCTCTTATGGAGCCTGCGCCACAGCTTCACGCACACCCAAGCCGCGCCGCACGTGCACGCCCATCGTCCACTCAAAAAGCACGTGCTCGTGTGTGGCAACGTCGATTGCGCCGAGCGCGGCAGCTTGGCGCTGCTCGACGAGCTGAGGCGCCTCATCAAACAAGCCGGCATCGCCGTCGATGTGCGCGTGACGCGTACCGGCTGCATGGGCCGCTGCGGAGAGGGCCCCACGCTCGTCGTCTATCCGGACGGCGTTTGGTATCGCGGCGTCGACTCCGCCGATGCCGCGTCGCTCGTCGACGACCACTTGGTCGGCGATCGCATCGTCGCCCGCCTCGTCGACAGCATCATGCAGTAACGACAACGACCGAGAAGAAAGGAAACAACAAAACCCATGGCCTGTCACGAGATCGCCGCCCTTCGCCTGGGACTCATGCGCATCCTCGGTCGCGAGGACGAAGCGGAACGGCAGCACGAGCTCGCCGAGTTGGGCGACGCCGTCAAGAGTCCAGGACCGATAAAGGCGCTCTGTGAAGCGCGGGATTTTGCCACGATGCATCGCCTTTTTGCGGCGTCGCTCGCCGAGCTCGAGCACAAGGTGGCGACGACGTCGAGCAACGACGCGAAGCTCCCCTATCTTCGTTCACTCGTCATCCTGAGCAAGAAGACCGAGCTCGATCTCCAGAACCAAGCCGACAACCTGACGCGCTTTTATCGCGAGCTCGAAGAGATGCACGACTTCGTGCACGAGATCTACCCAGCGGGGTGATGTCATGGCCGTCCCCAAGTCAGCGCGGCTCGTCGCCGCCGAATCCGCGGGCCCCAAGTCGCGCCGGCTCATGTTCGAAATGATCGATCCCCCCGAGCTCGGATTCATCGGCGGTCAATACATCATCATCGACACGGGAATGACGCTCCCCTCGGGCAAGCTCGCCAAGCGCGCCTATTCGATCGCGTCAACCGACGCCGATCAGACGCGTTTCGAGCTCATCGCGCGCCGCATCGACGGCGGCGTGTGCTCGAATTACCTGCATCAACTCGACCTCGGGGCGACCCTCACCTTCAGCGGCCCGTGGGGGAAGTTCTTGCCCCCTCCCGCAGCGGAAAGCGCCGCGACCTGGGTGGTGGCGACCGATACCGGCATCACCGCGGCGCTCGGATTGCTGAGCGGCGGCGCGTACCGCGAGCGTCGCGCGCAAACCACGTTGCTCTGGCTTTCGCCGTCCGCGGACGATTTCGTTTCGGAGGCGTTCGTGCGTGAACGCGTCGCGGAGCTCGGTTCCTCGCACGCTCTCAAAGAGCTGCGGGTTGGCACCCTTCCGCCGGTTCATCACCCCGAGCGAATCCATGCGGGGCTCGCGCATTTCGATGCTTTGCGGGGGGCATGCACGCCCGAGCGGGTGTACCTAGCCGGCGACGGCGCGTTGCTGTACCCATTCGCGAGCGCGCTCGCCCTCGCCGGTCTCGCCGAATCGCAGGTGGCCCTCGAGAGTTTTTTCAACGTTCCCGTCAAGAAGGTGGGCATCTCCGCCGGAGGAGATGCGAAGTGATCGATGGAGGCCGAAAGCAAGGGGCAGAAGAAGCGTGGATTGCGCACCGGGTACACCACCGGCGCGTGCGCCGCCGCAGCGGCCAAAGCTGCGGCGCGTTGTCTCGTCACGGGCACCTCGCTCACCGAAATCGAAACGACGCTTCCCAACGGGCAGAAGGTGACCTTCCCCTTGAAGCGCTGCGAAGTCGCGG
>DATHEQ010000301.1:0-7083 GCA_035318505.1 Polyangiaceae bacterium
CAGAACCGTTGTTGCCCTTGCCCGCTCCGCTCGCATCCGGACCGCAAACGACGCACGCGATCGAAGACTAGGGGTTCGGCCCCACGACGCGGGCGCGGCGACTCCAAGCTCTTTGGGGCACCTCGTAAGAATTTTGCGACGCGCCCGCGGTCCGCAGTGCACGCCGCAGCGGCGATCGGCCCAAGAGCCGAGTAGGCCTCATACCTGCATTGCCGCTGCACGAGAACATGCACCCCCTACTCGATGCTGGTCGACGAGGTTATGTCCGGTACGCGGTTGCGACGGGAGCATGTGCGCTTGCCGTGCTCTGTCAGCTGCTGATTTGGCCCTACATTCCGCCTTCGCCGCAGCTGCTTTTTTATCCAGCGGTGCTCGTGTCAGCGTGGTTCGGTGGGCTCGCGCCCGGTGTGCTGGCCGTGCTTCTGTCGTCCGTGGCAATTGCTGCCTGGTTCTTGCCGCCGTTGTCGGGCTTCGAACACGGCGACGACGTGCTCGACATGGCCATCTTCATCGCCATGGGTCTCACCGTGGCCGGGCTCATGGCGCGCGCTCGAGAATCGACGCTCGCAGCACGATCGGCTTGGCGAGAAGCGGAGGCCGCTCGCGCGCGGCTCCAGCAGGCCTACCGCGCCCGCGAGGAGATGATGGCGATCGTTTCTCATGACCTTCGCACGCCGCTCACGTCGATCGAGCTGAGCTCGGCGCAGCTCATCGCAGTGCGGCCGTCCGATGAACGCACGCGCGCCTATGCCGAGCGAATCCAGCGCGCCGCGCGCCGCATGGAAGCCTTGGTGCGTAACCTCCTCGACGCGGCCGTCATCGAATCGGGCACGCTCGCCATGCGCTTTGTGTCGGTTCAAGTGGACGCGCTCCTCGAAAGCACCGTGCAGCTCTGCCAACCACTCGCCGAGCGAAAGTCCATTTTGCTCGAGGCGCGGCTGCAAGGGCGAAAGTCGGTCGTGTGTGACGGCGACCGGATCAAGCAGACGCTGGAGAACTTGGTCGGCAACGCGCTGAAGTTCGTGCCGCTCGATGGCGAAGTCATCGTGAGCGCGAGAACCGAGGCGAGCGAAGTCGTTTTCGAAGTGCGCGATTCGGGTCCGGGGATACCGCCCGATCAGATCGGGCACATTTTCGATCGCTACTGGCGTGGGACGGGCGGGGCGAGCACCGGCCTTGGCCTCTACATCGCGAAGGCCATCGTCGAAGGGCATGGCGGGCGAATCTGGGCCACCAGCGGCAGCGGCAAAACGGGGACGACGGTGGCCTTTGCGTTGCCCGTCGAGGGATCCTCCGATGCCACGCCTGGTGAAGCCCTAGACTCAGAGGTCGATTTGCATCCCCAGCTCCACCACCCGATCGGGCGGGATGCCGAAGTACTGCGTCGCCGAACGTGAATTGCGGGAGATGAAAGAGAAGAGCGTCTTGCGCCACTGCTGCATCCCGCTCTTCTTCGTGGCGAGCAGCGTTTCTCGACCGAGGTAGTAGCTCGTTTTGCCCGCCACATAAGGAAGGGCGTACAGCGCGGAGGCGCGTTGGAGCACGTCGGGCACGTTGGGCGTCTGCATGAAGCCGTAGTGCGCCCCGAGATGAAAAAAGCCCTGTCCGAGGTCTTTGAATTGAATGCGGTCCCTGACCGGCACCTCGGGCATCGTTTCGGAGATGACGGAGAGCAGCACGACCGTCTCGTGCAGCATCTGGTTGTGCTTCCAATGATGGAGCAGCACGATGGGCACGCCGTTGGGGTTCGACGACATGAACACGGCGATGCCGGGCACGCGCGGGGGCTTGGTCGAGGCGAGGTCGGCCAAGAACATGTCGATGGGCAGCAAGCGATCGGCCACGCTTCGCGCCAGCATGGCCCGGCCTTTTTTCCAGGTGGTCATGACGAGGAAGATGAGGACGGCCATTCCCAATGGAACCCACCCACCGCTAAAAAACTTGAGCAGGTTCGCCCCGAAGAACGCGAGATCGAAGGTGAGAAAGACGGCGACCAGCGGAATGGCTCGCCAGCGCGCCCAACCCCAGGCCTCCGTCACCACCACGTAGTAGATGGTGGAAGTGATGGCCATCGTGCCGGTGACCGCAATGCCGTAGGCCGACGCGAGGGCCGTCGACTCCTTGAACGTGAGGACGAGCCAGATGCATGACACCATCAAGGCGGCGTTGATCTCCGGAATGTAGATCTGGCCCTCGGCTTCGCCGGACGTATGCACGATGGTGACGCGAGGGAAAAATCCGAGCTGAATCGCTTGCCGCGTGAGCGAAAAAGCGCCCGAGATGAGCGCCTGCGAAGCGATGATGGCGGCCATGGTGGAGAGCGCGACCATGGGGTAGATGAGGCTCGATGGAACCATCGCGTAAAATGGATGGGCCGCCGTGTCTTCGTGCTCCAGCACGAGCGCCCCTTGTCCGAAGTAATTGAGGAGCAGGGCCGGCATCACAAACAGGTACCAGGCCATCCGAATAGGGCGCCGCCCAAAATGCCCCATGTCCGCGTAGAGCGCTTCTCCTCCGGTGATGGCGAGCACGACCGCGCCGAGCACTTGGAAGGCGCGGAACTTCTGGTCGAGAAAAAATTGAATCGCGAAGGTGGGGCTCAGGGCTTGGAGCACCGAGGGATGCGCGATGATTTGCGGGATGCCGAGGGCAGCGATGGTGATGAACCAGACCGCCATGATGGGACCGAAAACGCGCCCGATCCCGGCCGTGCCTTTCTTTTGCACCGAGAAGAGGCCGATGAGAATGACGCAGGTGAGGGGAATCACGCCGGGCTGCAAAGCCGTGGTGGCGACGGTCAAGCCTTCTACGGCGCTCAGAACGGAGATGGCCGGCGTGATCACGCCGTCGCCGTAGAGCAGTGCTGCGCCGAAAATCACGAGCGCTGCCGCCCACGAGATGTGCGTCGTCGCTTGCCTCTTCTTGGGTGGCACGAGTGCGAGCAGCGCGAGAATGCCGCCTTCGCCTTTGTTATCGGCCTTCATGATGAAGGTGAGGTATTTGACGGCGACGACCGCGATGAGCGACCACACGATGAGCGATAGGATGCCCAAGATGTTGTCGTGGGTGGGCGCGACGCCGTGCTCTCCTTCGACGCACTCCTTGATGGCGTAGAGCGGGCTCGTCCCGATGTCGCCGAACACCACACCGAGGGCGCCGACCACGAGCGTCGAGAACGCTGGCCGGTGCCCGTGCTCGGCGTGCGCAGTGTCGGCGCCTGTCTCGCTTGCGCGCGAGGCGTGCGGTTTTGGAGGAGCGGATGCAGCCGTTTGCATGGAGCTCGGGATTCGTAGTGCGTCTTCGCCGCCAAAGCGAGCGCCCCACCGCGCTTGCCAATGAATCGGCGGGGACGACGGATCGCGCCCAACGGCGAGGATATCGTATTCCTTCGGGAAACAACGGTGAAAAAAGCGCAGCTCGCCCCTGGCACGCTCGATGCCTTCGCCCGCAGGCGCCTTACTGCACCTTCAGCCGATAACCGACGCCGGGCTCGTTGATCAAAAATCGCGGTTGGGCAGGACTGGGCTCGAGCTTTTGACGAAGCTGACCCATGAAGACGCGCAAGTACTGCGTGTGCTCGACATACGGCGGTCCCCACACCTCCTTCAAGAGCTGGCGGTGGGTCACGACGCGGCCCGCGTATTTGATCATGGTAGCGAGGAGGCGGTACTCGGTCGGCGTGAGGTGCACGTCCGCTCCTTGCACGAACACCTGCCGCTTTCCGAGATCGACGCGAAGCTCACCGACGGTGAAGACGGGATCCTCCTTGCCGCCGCCGAGATGAGCCAGGTGACGGAGCGCGACACGGATGCGCGCCAAGAGCTCGCCTACGCTGAACGGTTTCGTCAGATAGTCGTCGGCACCCGCGTCGAGGGCGTTGATCTTGTCTTCGTCTTGCCCGCGCGCCGAGATGACGATGATCGGCGTTTGCGTCCATTCCCGGATACGACGCGTGACTTCGATGCCGTCGAGGTCCGGCAGACCCAGATCGAGAAGGATGACGTCGGGGTTACGGGCGGCCGCCTGGGCGAGGCCGTCTTCACCGGTGGTCGTCTCCACCAGCCGGTAGCCATGCGTCGACAGCGACGCGCGGAGAAACCGCAGCATTTGCGGCTCGTCTTCGACGATGAGCACCAGGGGCTCCTGCATCACGGTAACGACGTTCCCACCGCTGCTCTCCTGTCCGATTCGCCGTCGCCGATCGGCTCGGTGATCTCGGGCAGTCGCGCGAGAGGGGGCGGTTCGCCCTCGAGGGGCAGCGCGAACTTGAAGGAGGCGCCGCCGCCGTCGCGGTTCTCGACCCAGATCCGCCCGCCGTGAGCGACCACGACGGCCCGGCAGATGGTGAGACCGAGTCCGACGCCCCCTTGCGTGCTTTTGGAGGGGCCGCGATAAAACTTCTCGAAGATGCGCTCTCGTTCCTCCACCGGGATCCCTCTACCGCGGTCTGCCACCTCGACCACGATCTCACCGTCGGCGCGCCTGGCGGCGAGGTCGATCGCTGTCCCCGCCGGCGTGTATTTGGCCGCGTTCTCGAGGAGATTGACGAGCACCTGCTCGATCAAGACGTTGTCCACCGGCACGAGCAACTCGGCGTCCACGCTGACGGTCACCGGTCGAGCACTGAGTCGTGATTCCATCCGGCTCCACGTCGCGCCGACGATCTCTTGCAGCGAGTACCACTCTTTCTTCAGCCGGATGGCGCCGGATTCGAGTCGCGTCATGTCGAGAAGGTTACGAACTTGGCGGTCGAGGCGTTCCGTCTCCTCCAAGAGCGCGGTATGCAGATCTCTGCGCACGGCGGGTGTCAGCCGGGCATCGTCTGCCACCAGCGTGCTCGCGGCGCCCTTCATGACGGCGAGGGGCGTACGCAAGTCGTGGGACACCGAGCTGAGGAGCGTACTTCGAAGTTGCTCCGCTTCGACCTCGCGGCGCGCGCGCTCCGTTTCTTCGGCGAGTCGCGCACGCTCGAGCGAGGTCGCGATCTGCGTTGCGAAGGCGTCGGCGAGTCGCTGCTGCTCGGGATCCCCGAAGCGTTGCGGCTCCTCGGGATAAAGAGCAAGAACGCCCATCACCGTCGCGTCCGCACCGGGCGCCAGCAGCGGGAGGTAAAAACCGCTGCTGGCCGCCAAGGTGCTCGTTCCGCTTCCCGCTTCTCGTCGGTTGCCCAGCACCCACCGGGCGACGCCGTCCTCTTTGTCGAGCGGTGGGATGAATCCCGCCGTCGCATAGTCGACGCGGACTTTGCCATTTCTTTCACCGCCGAGGATGGCCACCCGGCTCTCGAAGACCTGTTCCACGTGACGCGCGGCAATGTCCAAGATGGCAGTCGGGCCTTCTACGCGCGAGAGCTCTCGGCTCATGGCGTAGAGCACTGCGGTCCGGCGCTCGCTGCGCTGGGCGACTTCCGCTTGATCGCGCACGCGCTGCGTGAGAACGGCGATCACGATGCCGACCAAGAGCATCACCGCAAAGGTCACCACGTGGCGCAGGTCGGAGACCGTGAAGGTGAGGTACGGTTGCACGAAAAAATAGTCGAATGCGAGAACGCTGAGCACTCCCGTCAACAGCGAAGCGCGAAATCCGAAACGCATCGAAACGCCGACGATGGCAAGGAGATAGAGCATGACGACATCGGCGAGCTCATGCCGTCCGAAGGCCGCGTAGGCGGCGATGGTGGCGAACGTGACCGCGCTCACCGCCGCCAGATAAGCTCCGACACCGTAGCGTTGGGGACGGGGGCGGGCGTTCGTCGCCGGTTCGACCTTCTCCGGTTGACCGACGGTCGCATAAATATCGATGTCGCCGCTGCCGAGGATCAGCTCGTCCATGAACGAGTTGCCGAGCCGGTCGCGCAGTCGAACCATCCGCGGTTTTCCTACGACGATCTTCGTCACATTCTGCTCGCGGGCGAATCTGAGGATCTCCTCGGCCGGTTTGCGGCCCGTGAGCGTGACGGTGTCCGCGCCGAGCTGTTCGGCGAGGCGGAGGTTTTGCGAGATACGAGCACGATCGGCGGGTCCGAATCGGAGCGTCGCCGGTGTTTCCACGTTGACGGCGAACCAGCGAGCCCGCAGACCCGACGCCATGCGGCGTCCCGCGCGCAGGAGGTTCGCCGAATAGGGGCTGGCGCCAATGCAAACGAGTAGGCGATCCGATGCCGCCCATGTGTTCTCGATGGCGTGCTCGCGCCGCCATGCCTGCATGTCGGCATCGACGTGTTCGGCCGTTCTCCGCAGCGTCAGCTCGCGCAGCGCGATCAGGTTGCCCTTGCGAAAGAAATTTTCGAGCGCGCGCTCGGCTTGTGCCGGCAGGTACACCTTGCCCTCACGGAGCCGCTCGAGCAGCGCATCCGGTGGCAGATCGACGAGCTTGATTTCCTCGGCCCCGTCGATCACGGCGTCCGGTACCGTCTCGCGCACGACGACGCCCGTGATCTGAGCGATGACGTCGTTGAGGCTCTCGACGTGCTGCACGTTGAGGGTCGTGTAGACGTCGATGTTGGCTTCGAGCAACTCCTCGACGTCCTGCCAGCGCTTGGCGTGGCGAGCGCCTTCGGCGTTGGTGTGCGCCAGCTCGTCTATCAAGAGGAGCGTCGGCTTGCGCGCCAGGGCGCCGTCGAGATCGAACTCCTCGATCGTCGTCGCTTGGTAGGTGACCTGGCGAAGCGGCAAACGTTCGAATCCGGCCAGCAGCGTGGTCGTCTCGAATCGCCCGTGGGTCTCGACGATGCCCACCACGACATCGAGTCGCTCGACATCGCGCAAAAATCCCGCGCGTTCGAGCATGGCGAACGTTGTGCCCACCCCCGGCGCAGCTCCGAAGAAGATCGTGAGACGGCCGCGCTTGACCCTGCGCTCCGCGGCTTGCACCCGGCGAAGCAGCTCGTCGGCGTCCGGACGCGAGGTCATGCAGCCAGCTTACTTGAGTTCGCGCCGCAGGCCGTTCATGAACCAGGGCAGGAGAACGGCGGCGAGAAACGCGAGGCTGCCTTCCGCGGCGAATGTCTCGTGCCGAGCGGACGTCGCGATCAGAGGACGCCGTGAGCGGCGAGGTGGCGTCGTAACTGTTCGTCGGTCGGCG
>DATHEQ010000302.1:0-10049 GCA_035318505.1 Polyangiaceae bacterium
TCGGCGTCTTTCCGAAGGGGCAGAGCCCCTACGGCGTGCGTGACCTCGTGGGATCCGTTTGGCAATGGTGCACCGATCCGTTCCTCGGCTGGGGCGGAAGCGCCGACGACAGCGTGGACACGTTGGACAAAGTAGCTTCATCCGCGCGGCGCACGACCTGCGGCGGCGCGTGGAATACGTTGCCATGGAGCGTCAGCTGCCTCGGGCGCAACGGGTACCCGATGACGGCGCGGTTCTCGAACCTAGGCTTCCGCTGCGTCGCTCCGGTATGACGGCCGCCGGACATGGGATCGAAGTAGCCGGGCTGCACAAGGACTACCGCGTCCATCGGCGCCAGAGCGGAATGCTCAACACGGTGCGTTCCGTCTTCCGTCGCACGTACGAAACGGTCCCCGCCGTGCAGGATCTCTCGTTCCAGATAGAGCCCGGCGAGCGCGTGGGTTTCCTCGGTCCCAATGGCGCCGGCAAGACGACAACCCTCAAAATCCTGTCGGGTCTTCTGCATCCCACTGCGGGGCGCGTGGCGGTGGCGGGGCACGAGCCCCGCTTGCGCGAACATCGATTTTTGAAACGCATCACCTTGGTGATGGGGCAAAAACAGCAGCTGCTTTGGGACCTGCCCCCCGTCGACACGTTCGCGCAAAATCGTGCCATCTACGACATCCCACGTTCCGCCTTCGACGCGACCTTGAAAGAGCTCGACGAGCTCCTCGGCATCGCGCGCATTGCCGAAAAACCAACGCGACAACTTTCGCTCGGCGAGCGCATGAAATGCGAGCTCGCGGCCGCGCTCTTGCATCGCCCCGACGTTCTTTTCCTCGACGAGCCGACCATCGGCCTCGATGTGTCCATGCAGCTCGCGGTGCGCGATTTCATCCGCGACTACAACGAGCGCACGGGGGCGACGACGCTGCTCACGTCGCACTACATGGACGATGTCGCCGCGCTTTGCCCGCGGGTCATCGTCATCGACAAGGGGCGGTTGCGCTATGACGGCGCGCTCGGCGAGCTGGTCGAGAAAATCCGTCCAGACAAGTCCATCGTACTGCGCTATGCGCATCGCCCGGATCGCTCGGCGCTCGAGCGAATTGGGACGGTCACCGTGTGCGACGATGCCAAAGCAGTGGTTCGGGTCGCGCGTTCCGATCTGCGGGAAGCGGTCGCTCACCTGCTGCTCGACCCCGACGTGAACGATCTCACCATCGAAGATCCGCCCCTCGAGGAGGTTCTGCGCGAGCTTTTCGCCCGATCGGCTGCGGAGCCGGCGTGAGAACGGTTACGGCTTACCCGACGCTCTTGCGTATCGGGTTCGCGAGCGCGGTGGCCTATCGCACCGAGATGCTCGTCTGGATGCTCACCATGACGATGCCCTTCGTCAGTCTGGCGCTGTGGTCGGCGGTCGCCGCCGACATGCCGGTGGGCAGGTTCGACCAAAAAGCTTTCACCGCCTATTTTCTGGCCACCATCGTGGTGCGCCAGCTTTCGGGATCGTGGGTCGTCTGGGAGCTCATCCAGGAGATCAAAAGCGGCGCTCTATCGAGCCGGCTCCTCAAGCCGATTCACCCGCTTGTCGTCTATTCGGCCGACAACCTGGCCGCGATTCCCTTGCGTGCGCTTTTTGCCGCGCCGCTCGCGCTCTTCGGAATCGCCAGCGGCGGGGCCGCGGTGCCGCATCAGCCTCACCTCGTGGCGGCGTTTCTCCTGTCCCTGTTCGGCGCCTGGATCATCACCTTCTTCGTCATGGTCATCGTCGGCAGTCTGACCTTCTTCATGGAGAGCTCGACGTCGATTTTCGATATTTGGCTGGCCTTCTTCATGCTGCTCTCGGGTTATCTCGTGCCGCTCGAGCTCTTTCCGAGCTGGGTGAGAAGCGTCGCCGACGTGCTCCCCTTCCGCTACACGCTCGGTTTCCCCGTGGAGATCTTGATCGGGATGAGCAGCGACGCCGACATCGTCCGCGGGCTCGCCATTCAATACGCGTATGGGGGCGGGGCAGCGGCGCTGGCGCTCTTGCTTTGGCGTACGGGCGTGCGCCGATTCGGCGCTTTCGGAGGATGAGGCGTGCGCCGATACCTGAAGCTCCTCGCGTTGCAGCTGCGAATGTCCATCGCGCTTGGGGCTCAATACCGCTGGGACTCTTTGACACAGGGCGCCCTCTCCCTGGTGTGGACGGTGCTCGGTTTGGTGCCTCTTTACGTGGCTCTCCACCGTCGGCCTGCGGTGGCGGGGTGGACCTATGAGCAGGCGCTCGTCGTCGTTGGCTGGTTTACCGTCTTGAAAGGCGTACTGGACGGCGCCGTGAATCCGTCGCTCATCCTCGTGGTGGAGCACATTCGCAAAGGAACGCTCGATTTCGTGCTCATGAAGCCGGCCGACGCGCAGTTTCTCGTTTCCACCGCGCGCTTCGAGCCGTGGCGCGCGATCGATCTGGTGGCCGGAACCGCCATCCTGGTGTGGGCGTTCCATCTCCTCGGGAGCCCACCGAGCGCCGCAGCCATCGCACTTTCCGTGCTGCTCCTGCTGCTGGCCGTGGCAGTGCTGTACTCGCTCTGGATCATGGTGGTCGCGGCGGCGTTCTGGGTGGTGCGCCTCGACAACCTTTCTTATTTGATGAGCTCACTCTTCGATTTTGGGCGCTGGCCGGTGAGCATCTTCAAAGGACCTGTGCGCTTTTTCTTCACGTTCGTCGTTCCCATCGCGCTGATGACGACATACCCAGCCGAGGCACTGCTGGGGCGATTGGCTCCGGGGAGCGCATGGGTCGGCATCGCGGGAGCGCTCATTTTCGCGCTGGGAGGACGGTTCGTCTTTACCCACGCGATCGGGCGATATACGTCGGCATCGAGCTAACCTCGATGTTCGTCATCCGCATTCTCGCCATCATCGCGCTGCTCGCATCGATCACCAACGCCTACGTCGGGGCGCGCATATCGAAGAGCACCGGCGCGCAGCAGCGGCGACTCTTCGTATCCATCCACATTTCGAGCGGGATCGTGCTCTGCGTTTCGTCGGCATTGCTTGCGTTTTGGGCGTTCACCGCAGAGTGAGACCGAAATGCCGCATCCGGCGAGACCTGAGGCCGCATCGGGTCTCACCCGTGCGTCTTTTCCCTGAGTTTTGCGTGGGTTCGCCGCGCCGGCTGCCGAAAAGCGCCCTGTTTGACCGAGGGTAGGCAGCTTTTTAGTCTCGCCGCTGTCAATGCATCTAGACTGAATATCTCCTGTCATTCGATGCCAGGGGGAGGGGCGGTCGATGGCGTATCGCGTGATGGTGGTCGATAGCGAGGTCGAGGGCTTGGCGGGTGTCCAATCCCAGCTCGCGGGCCAAGGGTGCGCTTTCGTGTGGGCGCTCACGGGTCACGAAGCGCTCGAGCTCGCCGACGGTGAGCCGCTCGACCTTGCTGTCGTCGATGCACGCCTCAGCGATCGCAACGGTGTCGACGTGGTCATCGAGCTGCGCCGCAGGCCGCGCCTCGGTCACCTCCCCATCGTGCTCACGATTCCGCGAGGCGACGCCGAGCTGCGCGTTCGCGGCTCGCGCTCGGGGGCGGACGAGGTCTTGGAGAAACCGCTCGATGCCCACAGTTTGACGATATGCGCGCGCCAGCTTCTACGCTTGAAGGCGGTGCGCGACGAGCTCGAGCTCCGCAAGCGCGAACTCCAAAACTCGTACCAAGAGCAGCGAAAATTCGTGGAGACGCTGGTACACGATCTCAAAAATCCAATCGCCGTCGTGCACGTGAACCTGGCGTGGGTCATCGACCGCATGGGCGAAGGCCAGCCGGAATACGTGGAAGCACTCGCCGATGCGCAGGATGGCATCGCCCGACTGCAGAAGATGGCCGACGATCTGCTCACGGTAGGGATGCTCGATCAGGCGGCACTGCCGCTCAAGCGCGAGTCCATCCGTGTCGCGGACCTGCTGAATCAGGTCATCAAAGCGCACGAGCGCGAGGCCATCGCGCGCAACGTGTCGGTGTCGCTCTCGCTCGACGAGAACGTGAGCGTTATGGGCGACTCGTCCCTCCTTCGCCGCGCCGTCACCAATTTGCTCGAGAGCTCGCTGCGGCACACGCCGTCATCCGGGCGCGTCGAGCTTTCGGCGCGCTTCGGCGATGGCGTCGAAATCTCCGTGTCCAACACCGGTCACGCTTTGCCAGCCGAAGAGAAGGCGCAGCTTCTCGATAAGTCCGCGTCCGGGCACCGCTCTCCACCCGGTGGTCTCGGGTTGTATTTCAGCAAACGCGCGGTGGAGGCCCACGACGGCAATATCGACGTGGTGGAATCGGCGGAGTGGCCGACGTCGCTTATTTTGCGCTTGCCCGGAACGAGCAAGGGCTCGGGTACGGGTACGGGCGGGACCTAGGCGCGAAAGAGCGCGCTGCCCCAATGGATTCCCGCCCCCAGGGCGAGAAAACAAACGAGCGCGCCGTCCTTCACCTGACCGGCACGCACGATCTCGTCGTAGAGAATCGGGATCGTTGCCGCCGATGTGTTACCCACCCGTGCGATGTTGCTGGGCACCTTCTCGAGAGGGACGCCGAGCGCCTCGCGCACCGCTTCGTTGATGCGTTGGTTGGCTTGGTGCGCCACGAAGAGATCGACGTCCTCCAGCTTGACGCCGGCGCGCTTGCAGCACCGCAGCACCGACTTGGGGAGCTTGGTGACGGCGTGCTTGAACAGATCTTTCCCGTCCATGCGAGGGACGAATAGATCCTCGTCCACCGTCTTTTGCGAAATGAACGGACGCGTGCGAAAGCCGGCGGGGATGTGTAGCTTGGTGACGAAATTGCCGTCGGCGTGCAGATCGACCGCCAAAAGGCCCCGGTCGGGACGAGGATCGCGCGCGAGCACCATGGCCCCTGCGCCATCGCCGAAGAGGATGGCGAGCGCGCGGTGATCGTTGGCGCGCTTCCACATTTCGGGATTGGGCGGAGGCCCTTCTCCCGTCTCCAGTCGATCCCAATCGGTCCACGGCATGAAGCCGGCGTGCGCCTCGGCTCCCACGACGAGGATGCGCGAAGCGTGTCCGGAGGCGAGCATCGCGTCGGAAAGCTGCAGCGCGTAGATCATCGCCGCACACTGCTGGCGGATGTCGAGCGCGGGAGTGCCGACCGCACCGAGCTTGGCTCCCAACACCGGAGCCGAACCAGGCAGGATGAAGTCAGGGGTCATCGTCGCAAAGAGGATGTAGTCGAGGTCTTCGGGCGCGATGCGCGCCGCCTCGAGCGCACGCTTCGATGCTTCGAGCGCGAGGTCGGACGCGCCGACGCCCTCGGGCGCATAGTAGCGCTGCGAAATTCCCGTCCGCTTTTGGATCCACTCGTCGGTGGTGTCCATGACGCGGGCGAGATCCTGATTGGTGTACGCTCGACCAGGGAGAAAACTGCCGGTTCCAATGATGGACAGGGAGGGCATGGCGCGGGATCGGTCTCGAAGAGGACTGCTTCTTAGCACTACTCTGTCAGGTCTTCGTCATACCTGACCGCCCCGGGCATTTCGGCCCGGGGGGCTACGACGCACCATGTCACGAGCGGCGAACGGGGGAATGGGTGCGAACTGGCGCTCGCACCTGGTCACAACGCCACACCGGAGTGCTTGCGCGAGAAGCACGAATTGCGCGTGACGTCGGCGCTCGGCACTCGGAACCCGGGAGAAAAGGGCATTTCTTGACCGACGGATGCGACGGTGATTCACTCGAATCAGCATGCCCAGCTTTCGATCGATCCTGTACTTGGCGATGATTTGGGCGTTGGCGATGGGTTGTGGCTCGGACAAGCCGGCCCCCTTCGTCGGCGACGACTCGAACAACAAGCCGGACGCGACTACGCAACCGCCCGACACGACGCCCGACAGCGGCGAGACGGAGGCGAGCACCGAAACCGATACCGGGACGCCACCGACCAGCGGGATCTGCACCGATGCGGGCAACTGCGCGGTGATTCTGACGGCCGCGGCGCTCGTGATCCCAGCGGACGGCAAGGCACAGGACGTGATCACGGCGAGCGTCGACTCGCGCGTCGGCGGCACGATCGACTTCACCATCAGCGGGCCCGGGCTCTGGGACAACAGCAGATCCAGCATCTCCGTGCCTGTCGACATCTCCGGCAAAGCCCGTGCGATTTTCGTCTCCGATGCCGGCGGCGGAACGGCCACCATCACGGCGCGGCTCGTCGCACGCGACATGGCCGCGCAGATCAACATCGAGATGCCGCCCCTCGCGGACATCACCTACACGATGCAGCACAACCTCATGGGGGTGAAGTCGTCGGGGTTCAACGAATCGAACCAGATCACCTTCAAGATTCTGGCGCCGAACGGCGTGCCCTATCCCGACGGGCTCGACGTCTACTTCGAGCACAAGCCGCTGAGCGGCTCGACCATCGGCTCGAAACCCAGCTGCAACATGCTCGACTGCATCGTCAAGGACAGCGATCAAACGAGCCGCGGACAGGTGCAGCTCAATCTCGCTTCCGGCACGCTGCAAGGTGCGGCGATCGTCACCATCACCGCTACCGCGGGGGGTCAGACCAAGCGCCTCGACGTCTCTTCGCCCATCGTGGGTGCCAAGGTCAGCGGGAGAAACGTCTCCATCGAGTGCTCGCCGCGCAACGTGCCGGCACTGGTCGACACCGACTGCATTCGCTCGCGCGTCGACACGCCCTTCAAATGCACCGTGACGCTCGGCGACCGGTTCAGCAACGCCGTCGGCGTAGCGACCACGGTGAAATACCAGAGCGAGGCGGGCATCGTGGGTTCGCCGCCGGCGACGCCCATGTTTCCGAGTCCGGATTTGGGCAAAGCCACGGGCACGATTGGTACGGTCGGCGGCGTTCTTCCGCTCGATGTGTTTCCGCTGTCAGGTGAGTACTCCCTCCCGTTCGACGACGCGTGTCACCCCGTGGGCCCGACGCCGGTACACAACCCGCGCGACGGGATCGTCAGCGTCATCGCCATGATGACCGGCGAAGAGGGGTTCATCGACAAAAACGGTGACGGCACTTACAACGCGGGCGAGCCCTTCATCGATCTGGCCGAGCCGTTCGTCGACGCCAACGACAACGGTGTGCAGGATTCGGGCGAGTTTTTCGCGGATTTGAACAACGACACCCGCTGGAATCCCGCCAACGGCCTGTGGGACGCCTCGACCACGCTATGGACCGAAACGCGTGTGGTCTACACGGGCAAGCCCGCGGCGCGCATCGACCTCAACGGTGTCGACTACATCTCGCGCTTCTTCCGGGGCGGCACGGTGCTCCCCAACCCGAGCACCCGCATGCCCGATTTGCTACTCATGGCCGATCAGGCGGCCGACATCGGACTCTGGTTTTCGGACGACAATTTCAACGTGCTCGCGCCCACCGTGAAGTACAGCGTCGAAATCGGGATGGGTGACCCTATAACGGCATCGCTATCCGGCACGCCGCCCATGGGCCCCAGGCGCGAAGAAGGCTTTTTTCTCGCGCAGCTCTATTGCGACGGATCGGCGCCTTCCAACTGCGGCCTGGTGTGCCCTCCGAGCGCAACCACGCAGCAGTGCTTGGTCAAATCCGCCGTGAATGAGTTCGAGTACGGCGTCGCAGGGGCGGTGCGGGTGAAGGCGTCCTCGAGTCTCAAGGGCAGCTTCGCGGTCACCGGCGTGGCAACCCTCCCCAACTCCGTCGGGGCCATCAAGCTGGGCGGCGAAGTCAAGTAACGCCTCGTCCGAGGGCACTCGGACGCTCGGCGCTTGGCGACCGGGGCATCGCCTGGTATCGAGTCCTTCGCCGGGATCGGGCGCCCTTCGTCCGACGCTGGCCGGACCTTTCTCATGCATTGGCTAACGGACCCCAACATCTGGCTGGGCTTATTGACGCTCACGGTGCTGGAGATCGTGCTCGGCGTCGACAACATCATCTTCATCTCCATCCTGTCGTCGAAGCTTCCGGTACCGAAGCAAGCGAAAGCGCGGAGCATCGGTCTCGCCGGTGCGTTTTGTACGCGGGTACTGCTTTTGCTGAGCATCGCCTGGCTGTCGAAGTTGACGACGCCGCT
Organism: Polyangiaceae bacterium; assembly: GCA_035318505.1. Taxonomy (GTDB): domain Bacteria; phylum Myxococcota_A; class Polyangia; order Polyangiales; family Polyangiaceae; genus DASWDH01. The sequence continues at coordinate 8,034 of DATHEQ010000302.1, forward strand.
CTTCACGGTGGCCAGCATCGACATCTCCGGTCGCTCCCTGATCTTGATTTTTGGCGGTCTCTTCTTGATCGGCAAGGCGACGTTCGAAATTCACGGCAAGCTCGAGGGCGAGGACGATCACGCCGCACCGAAGGCGCTGCAATCGCTCGTCGGTGTCGTCGTGCAAATCGCGGTCATCGACATCGTGTTCTCGCTCGATTCCGTCATCACCGCCGTGGGAATGACCGACCAGGTAGCCATCATGATCGCCGCCAACGTGCTGGCGCTGCTTTTCATGCTGGCGGCGTCGGGGCCGGTGTCCGCCTTCGTCGATCAGCACCCCACCGTCAAGATGCTGGCGCTGGCTTTTCTCGTGCTCATCGGCACGAACCTCGTCGCCGAAGGTTTGGGACAGCACATTCCCAAGGCGTACACGTACTTCGCCATGGCGTTCTCGGTGTTCGTCGAGATGCTGAATCTCCGTCTTCGTCGCCGCGTCGACCCGGCCGTTAAGCTGCGCGGTCAACGGAAGCGCGATCCGCACGCGGCGGCATGACGAAAGCCTAGGCCGTTTCGGCCGGCGAGGAACGGTTTGCGAGCCGCCGCGACGCGACGGCGCCGAGCAGCGCCGCGACCAGCGTTACGGCGAAGACGGCGCCGTGCGCCTGTCGCGGCGAGCCGCCTAGACGCGCCAAGAACGCCATCAGCGCGCCGCCGAATCCCGCGCCGGCCGCGGTACTCAGCGCTTCGGCGAGCTGCAGCTGCGCCGAGACCTGGCCCTCTTCTCCCGCGCGAGCGGCCGCAATCGCGACGAGACCCCCGGCACTGTAGGCAAGACCGATCCCGCTGCCCGCCACGACCCACCCCACGGGTATGAGCGCCACCGGCAGGGACGTAAGCAGCGCCGCGGCGACGATGGCGATGCCCGCCGCGAGCACGAGAAAACCGATCCCCACCACGATCCGCCGCGCGGTGGCGCCTTGCTTCGACTCCAATCGATCTTGCAGCCACGCCGCCGAAACCCAGCCCACAGCGCCTGCCGTCAACGCCAGCCCCGCTTGCGTCGGGCCTACGCCGCGTAGCTCGCCCGAGCCAAGCGGAACGAACGCCTCGGTGCCAAAGAAGCTGAACGCGAGCAGCCCACGTACCGCGAGCCCGGCGGGCAGCCCCGGCGAGGCGCGGAACGTGCCCGTCGGCAGCAAGCCACGAAGCCCAGGGACGACGAGCACCGCGCCGAGCAGAACGACGATCGCCGCCGCGACCGGGCTCGCGTAGAGACTCGGGGCGGCGAGGAGGAGACCTGCGCCGATCGCCGTGCGAAGCGCCGACCCCATTCGCGCCGCTCCGCCGAGCGGGCGCTTCACCGCGAATCGCCTCAGCTGGGGAAGGACAACGGCCGCTACCACCAGCAAGAGCGGCACGATGCCGAGGAACACGAAACGCCATCCCACGCGCTCGGCGACCGCGCCGGAAAGGGCGGGGCCGAGGACGGCGGGCAAGATCCAGACGCTCGACGTCAGCGCCATGATGCGCGCGCGCATGTGGTCGGGATAGGCCCGCGCAATGACCACATACGCACCCGCAATCAGCGCCCCGCCGCCGGCGCCTTGCAACGCGCGTCCTGCGAGAAACTGCGCCATGCCACGCGCGAGTCCCGCCAAGAGGAGTCCGGTACCGAACCCGAGAAGCCCGATGGCCATCGATCGGTATGGACCGCGCGCGTCGGCCAAGAGACCGCCGGCGACCGTGCCCACCAGCCATGCCAGCATGAACGCGCTGAAAGCCCACCCGAAGAGCGGAAGACCGCCGAGCTCGCGTACCGCCGTAGGGAGTGCCGGCACCACGCCCATGCCCTCCACGGCGAAGGACGTCACCGTGAGGAGAATGCCCAAGGTGAGCGAACGCCGCTCGGAGTCGAAGACATGGGCGGCCGCGGCTTCGGTCGTCATGGCGTTTCGAGGTGCGCGCGCTTCACCGGACACCATCCTTTTAACGCCACCGGTTCGGCCCCGGGCGGTCATTCGTGTCGACGTGCGA
>DATHEQ010000303.1:0-16981 GCA_035318505.1 Polyangiaceae bacterium
GGCGAGTACGTATGGATGAGCGCCCGCGCGCTCCCGATGCTCCATTCCGACGGGACCACGCGCGAATGGTTCGGCGTCACTTTCGATATCTCCGGCCGCAAGGCGGCAGAGGCGCGGGTAGGAGAGGCACTCGCTCGCGAGCATGCGGCACGACTCGAAGCGGAGCGAGCGCAGGCGCTGTGGACGACGACTTTGCGAAGCATCGGCGACGCCGTCATCGCCACCGATACCGCCGGTCGCGTGACCTTCATGAATCCGATCGCCGAGATGCTGACGGGATGGTCGGTGGAAGAAGCGCGCGGGCGCGCGCTGTCCGAGGTTTTTTCGATCATCGACGAGGAGACGCGGCGTCCTATGCCCGATCCCGTGGACAAAATCCGGCAGGGGGGCACGATCGTGGGCCTCGCCAACCACACCGTGCTCGTGCGCCGCGACGGGAGGGACATTCCCATCGACGACACCGCGGCCCCCATCTTGGACAGTTCCGGTGTGCTCTTCGGCGTGGTTCTCATTTTTCGGGATGTCACCGAAGAAAAGCGGGACGCGGCGCGCCGCGAGTACATCGCACGCGCCGGAGAAGCGCTGACCACGACCCCCGACTACCGCGAGTCGCTGCGGACCGTCGTTCAGCTGGCGGTGCCGCGCTTGGCCGATTGGTGTGCGGTCGACATCCTCGAGCCCGACCAGCCGGCGCCGGTGCAGATCGCGGTGGCACACGTCGACCCCGCCAAACTCGCCCTCGCGCGTGAGCTCGGGCGGCTCTACCCGCGCGATCCCGGGGCATCCACTGGGGTGCCGAACGTGATCCGAACGGGCCAATCGGAGCTTCACCCGCGCATACGGCGCGAGCTCTTGGAAGCGGCGGCAGTGAACGACGAGCACCGCGGCCTGATTCGCGACCTCGGTCTGCGCTCAGCCATGGTCGTGCCCTTGCGCGGTCGTGACCGCACGTTCGGCGCTATCACCTTCATCTATGCCGAATCGGGGCGCACCTATGGAAAGGAGGATCTGCAATTCGCCGAGGAGCTCGCTCATCGCGCAGCGCTCGTGATCGAGCGGCGTAAATTGGAAGACGAGCGCGCCGAGCTTTTGCTCGCCGAGCGGCACGCGCGCGAACAGGCGGAGATCGCCAATCGCACCAAGGACGAGTTTTTGGCGACGGCGTCGCATGAGCTGCGCAATCCGCTGCAGGCCATCCTCGGGTGGACGCGCCTTCTTTTGCAGCGCGAGCTGCCGCCCGAGCTACTGAAGCCGCTCATGACCATCGATCGCAACGCGCGAGCGCAGGCGAGGCTCATCGAAGACGTTCTCGACGTGTCGCGCATCATCAGCGGAAAGCTTCATCTCGATTTGAGTCAGGCTAGCGTGCCGCACGCGATTGCCGACGCCATCGAGGCAGCACGTCCCGCCGCGGACAGCAAAGGGATCACCCTTTGCTCGCGTGTCGATCCCGGCGCCGAAGTTTATGCCGACCAAGTGCGACTGCAGCAGATCGTGTCGAACCTGGTCTCCAACGCCGTCAAATTCACGCCGCGGGGGGGCGAGATTTCCGTCGCGGCCGAGCGTACGGGGTTATTCCTGAGGCTTACCGTGAGCGACAGCGGGGAGGGCATCGACCCTGCCCTGCTCACCGCGATCTTCGAGCCTTTCCGGCAAGCCGACGCCTCTTCGACCCGCAAACACGGCGGTCTCGGGCTGGGTCTTTCCATCGTGCGCCAGCTCGTCTTGGCTCACGGGGGCAGCGTACGCGCCGAAAGCACGGGAAAGGGTTGCGGCGCCACTTTCATCGTCGAGCTACCGGCGCGTGCGAGCGCAAGGCCGCCCAGTCCGCCGCGTCAAGACGCGCCGCCGCGCAGTGTTCCTCGCCTGCCAGCGACTCGGGTGCTGATCGTCGACGACGATGCCGACGCGGTGGAGCTCGTTCACGAGCTGCTGACCAGCGCCGGAGCGGTGGTGCAAACCGCCCATTCTGCTGCAGAAGCGTTGCAGCGATTGGCGCCGTTCCGTCCCGACGTGCTCGTTAGCGACATTGGCATGCCCGAAATGGACGGCTTTGCCCTCATCCGACAGGTTCGCTCACTCGACCCCTCACAGGGTGGAGCAACGCCGGCGGTGGCCCTCACCGCCTATGCAAGTTCCAACGATGCCGCTCGCTGTCTCGCATCCGGTTTTCAGCGTCACCTGGCCAAGCCGGTCGACCCCGAGCAACTCGTTCGGGTCGTGGCGAATCTGGCCGGGCTTTCCAGGGATTGACAGGTTGCGCTACGAAGGATGGCGCAAGGTGCTGTCGACGATGTTCAGCAGATCGAAGGCGGCGCAGGGCTTTTTCAAATAGCCGGATGCGCGCAGCTCGAGGGCGCGGTTCCTGGCGTCGGGATCCGCGGTAAAGAGGACGACCGGAATATTTCGCCACTCCGGCTCCGCTTGCATGGCCTGCATCATTTGGCCGCCGTTCATGAGTGGCATGCTCCAATCGAGCAAGATCATCGCGGGCCGCGCGTGCGCTCGCAGGTATTCGAGCCCAGCCAGTCCGTTGCAAGCGTGATCCACGTCGAAGCCGTGGCGCGCCAACAGCTCGCCAACCGCCTCTGCCGTGTCTTCTTCATCGTCGACTATGAGGATAGGAGCATCTGTCATGAGAATCTCTCTTCCAGCGCGTCACGGCGCAACTCGTCCTGCCCGCCCATTTTTCGCTCGCTTGCCGCCTTCTGGTTGGGTGGACATCGGGGTTTGATCGCGATCGGCGCTCGTCTCGAAACCTTCGGGGAGCAGCGACTCGTACCCTTGCTGCGAGGCGGCTTCGAACGCGCGCTCCATTTGAGCTCCCAAGGTGTCGAGCTGTTCGTCGTCCATCGCATCCTCGACGGCGGGGAAGAGCTCGTCTTCCTCTTCTTCGACATGGTGAAGGATGAGCTCCTTCAAGGTCGTGACCTTGGGCGCGAAAGTCGAATCGTCGGCGGTCGTTTCGAGCAGGCGTTTGAGCGCGAGCTCGGCCACGGCGTGCTCCTGGTAGCTTTCGCCGACCATCTCAGAATCGATCTCTCTCACCGCCGGATAGAAGATTGCCTGCTCGATCGCCATGTGTGCGGCGAGGTCATTGGCGAGCTGCCCGAGGACCGCCACAACGTCGCCCTTGCCCTTCTCGAGTGTTGCGAACATTCCCTCGACCTTGCGATGCTGTTTTTTCAACAGTGCGGTTGCCTTCATGGGACGTCCTCCTCGGACTCATTAGGCAAGTAGCGTACCCGCCGCTTTGCGTAGAAAATATGCCCTGATGAGCTTGCATTGCGGCGCATTTAGCGGGCTTTTTCTCGATTGTGCAAACGGTGGGTCATGACGAGAACGATGTGCGGCATGAGCCACGCGCGTGGGGCCAAAGTCCTTCGCGCCCGCGTTCACCGTCTGGTTCGAAAGAGCGTACCGATTCGAAGACGACCGCGTCTAGTTTGAATGCGGCTCCGCCGTGACGGCAGCGCCCATGGCCTCATGGCCTGAGCGAGGAGGAGAGCATGAACGTTTCGGAGCTCATGACGAAGAACGCGATGACCTGTCGCCCCGATGAATCCGCCCAACGCGCGGCGCAGATCATGTGGGATCACGATTGCGGCTGTGTGCCGGTGGTCGACGATTCCAACGTCATTCAGGGGATGATTACGGATCGCGACGTGTGCATGGCCGCCCTCATGCAGGGTAGATCCTTGCGCGAAATATCCGTGGGAAGCGCGATGTCGCGCGCTATCTACGGGTGCTCACCGAACGACGACGTGGACAAGGCCGCCGAGCTGATGAGAGTCCGGCAAATCCGCCGAGTCCCCGTCCTCGACGCACAAGGCCACGTTGTCGGCGTACTCTCGCTCGGCGACTTCGCGCGCGCACTGGCGCGCAGCGCGAGTAACGGAGTCACCACGCCGACGGTCGCTCGAACCCTTTTCGATATTTCGCAGCCGGCCGCCTAACGCCAATCCTCAGAAGATCCGCGGATCGATGGGGTTGGCATCCGGCGCCGGCGGGTCGTCGATGACCGGTGGCGGCTCACCGGGTTCATGCGGAAGGGGGGGATCGCGCTGAGGAGGTTCTTCGGGAGGAGGATCGCGTCGCGGAATCTCCCGAGGGCCGGGAGGCCCTGGATTCGGATCGGGCATCACACCGGGCGTCGGCCGGCCGGGCTTTCCCGGAGATGGCTCGTGCGGTTCGATAGGGCGCGACGGAGGCACTTCGATCTCTGCCATACCGCACACAACCTAGCGACGCGAACGACGGCAGGCATGGCCACAAAGGCCTAATCGCTGGCGGGAGGCACCGTTTCGCCGCGACCGGTGACCGGACCGGAGTTGCGATTCCCGCAGCAGTGCTCTCGCACAATCTGCAGGAGAATTTCGAGATCGACCGGCTTTTTCAACGTAGTGTGCGCCGGTACGGTCGCGGCATTCGCCGCGGCGGACATGACGACCACCGGTATCGTCGCGAGACGGTCGTCGCGCGAAAGCATCTGGACGAGCTGCCACCCGTCCATGCGCGGCATGATCAAATCCACGAGAAGCAGACAGGGTCGCGGGAGACCGGCGAGGAGTTCGAGCGCGCGCTCCCCGTCTTCGGCGAGAGCAATCTCGTAGCCCTCGCTCTCGAGGATCTCCCCAATAGCTTCGCGGATATCGTCATTGTCTTCGACGACGAGCACGGAGGCGGGGCAGGCCAATTTCGTCATGGCGGGCTCGTAGTCTACCTCAGGTGCGCCGCAAGCAGAGCTCCGCGACGATGCGGACCACCTCATCGAGGTCGAAAGGTTTTCTCACTCGGCGAAATCCCTGTGGCGCCTCCTCATCGACGGCGGAGATCACGATGACGGGAAGTGTCGCCAGCCGATCGTCTTGCGAGAGCGCCTTGATCAGCTCCCAACCATTCATGACGGGCATCATCAAATCGGCCAAGATGAGCGAAGGGTGCGGAATCTCTCGCAAGAGCTCGAGCGCGCGGGCACCCGTCTCGGCTTCGTAGACTTGGAACCCCTCGTTCGCGAGTACGCTGGCGACGACCTCACGGATATCGTCATCGTCCTCCACGATCAGCACGGCCAAGCACTGCGGTGCGCTCACGTGTCACCGCCGGAAAGGGCGCGCGCGGGCAGAAAACACCGCGCGGACGGCGACAAAACGACGGCCATCGACCACCAGTAGATCTACCGAGGCGTCCCTGCAAGGGGCCGATGTTCCATGGGGAAACGAAACCCCTCGTGGCAACGAAGCGAGACGCGCCGGCGGAAACGCGTTTGGCGACTTTGGCAACCAACGGCACGAAAAGTGAGCAAAAACCGCGCTTATGCACCCGCTCGATCTTCGACTCCCGGACAATGCGCTCTCAGAACACTGAGTATCGCCTCGAAACTCGTGAGCCTCTTGGCAATGATGGGTAACCCGTCAGGGGTCTGACCGCTGGCGGTGATCCCGATCGGAATCGTTGCGAGGTGAATACCGAGGCGGCTCGCGGTTGCGATGAGCGGCCCACTCGCCACAAGGGTCGTGGGATCCCACAAAGCGAGACAGGTGGAAGGAAATTCGTTCAACATCGCCACGGCGTCATGGATGGTGTGCGCGCAGCGGACATCGTATCCGCGCTGCGTGAGCAGGTGCTCAATCAACGTTCCGAGCTCGTGATGGTCTTCAACGACTAGAACGGAATTCGACATTCCTTGAAGCTAGGTTCGCTCGCCGCGCCCGTAAGTCGACCGATCAGCTCCCCCCCCGCCCTAAGTTCGAGCTCTTTTGCGACCTACGCGCCATCCGCAGGCGCGGCTATTGGCGAATGCCGCAAGCAATGCGGCCAGTCGCGGGATAGCGATAGATGATGCTGAAGCACATCTCCGTGTCCGAGCTCTCGCCGAACGTGACCGGTTTACCGGTCGAGTTGTCGTAGGTGCATTCGGTTTTGACCGTGTCGCCCTGATGCAAAAGGACGGGTCCAATGGGCAGTTGGTCCTGCTCTTAGAATTGATAATCGGCATCGTGCATCACCATCGGTGTCCCGGCGACGGTGAACGTCGTTTTGATGTGGCGCCCCATTTGATGCATGTGCGGAAAGAGCGCAAACGCCGTCTGATCATCGGATAGCTTGCACGTATCCTCGATCGTTGCTTGGGTCTGCGGCGGGATCGAAAACGTCGTCGGTCCTGCGAACATCAGATCGGCCAAGTTCTTTACCTCTTCGGCGTTGGCGCGCACGATTTCGATCTTGGAAGTACCGGCGAGCGGCGCGGCGCTCGGGTTGTAGACGTGCAGGTTCAAGAGCAGCGCTTTGCCGGCCGGGAGCTTGATGGCGACGCCCTCTGGGATCAGCACCGTCGCACTGCCCACGCCAGCGGCGAAGATCATTCCACCGCCGACGAAGGCGCTGCCGGCGCAGCTGGTCGACCCATTGTCGTCGACCAAGCTGAGCGTCGTGTGATGGGTACCGGGTGGATGAACGGGGCGGATGGCCGACACGTAAATATCTTCCCGGATGGGATACTTCTGGCACCAGCGCGCGTTCTCGCTTCCGGGCTCGAGCGACCAATCCCCGCTCACGAGCTCCGTCCACTGAGCCGGCGGCTTACCCGATGGCGGCACGGTGTCACCGGGCGGCGGCATGGAACCTCCCGGCGGTGGTGTCGAATCGCCGGGCGACGGCGTGGCGTTGGTGGCAGTCGCGCTCGAACCACAGGCGCTCGACAGCGCGACGAGCGAGACCAGCAGCGTGCGAAAAGAGGACGAGGTCATTGATGTTCTCTCTGAGGAGGGCGGTCACGGACAGACCCGGGCGATTGAACGCTTGCGACCGGGGCGAACGTGGACGCGATTGGCGGCCATGCGCAGCAGCACCGGTGGTGCCTCGAGTAGAGTGTGAGTAGCGATTCAATTCGATCACCCGCCGTCGGCGATTTGGCGATTGTGGCTCGAACGGTGACATGTGCCGCATCATCGCCCGGCTCGGCGCGCACACCGACGTGACCTGCCCTTGGCGCGAGGTGCCTTTTCGTTCACACTATGCCGCCCCTGACGCGCCGAGTGACCGATGGACCTCCTCTATTTCGTCATCCTCATCTCGGCGCTCATCTTCGTCCATGAGCTCGGGCACTACGCGTGGGCAAAGATCTTCGGGGTCAAAGTCATCACCTTCTCGCTCGGCTTCGGGCCCAAGATCCTGCGCTTGCGCGGCAAGGAGACGGAGTACTGCGTCGGGGTGATTCCCCTCGGTGGGTTCGTGAAGATGCTCGAGGAGACCAAGGCCGATCCGGTGCTCCCCGAAGATCGCAAGCGGACGTTCGAGTCGCAGGCCTTGTGGAAACGCGTCGTCATCGTGTTCGCCGGGCCGATCATGAATTTGATCTTTCCGGTCGTCCTTTACTTCTCGGTGTTCGTCGGTGAGCGCAATTTCTTGCCCCCCACCATCGGTATCGTGCTGCCCGGCCACGCCGCCGACGGCAAGCTCCAGGCAGGGGACCGCGTCCTCGCGGTCGACGGCGAAGAGATCGGCACCTACGCCGAGCTTGCGCGCATCGTGCGCAAGAGTCCCGGGCGCGAGCTCTTGCTCAAGGTCTTTCGCCAGGCGAGCTACGTCGAGGTTCCCGTCACGCCCGAAGAACTCATCGAACGGCGCGAGCTGGAGATGGTCGAACGCGTGGGCAAGCTCGGCATTTATCCGAGCCTCCCGCGCGCCGTGATCGGCGTACCGAGGCCCGACTCTGCTGCTTACCGCGCCGGCTTGCGCACCTTCGACGTCGTCATCTTGGTGGGCGGCAAGCCGATCAAACGTTTCGTCGACCTGGAAACGGCGTTGCGCGACAACCGCGGCGAGAACATGCCCGTCACGTACCTGAGACCGCGTGCGGTCGACGGTGCGCTGGGGGGCTTGGTCGACGGCGCCGTCTACGATCCCGGCGTTGCCAATCTCACGCCTGATCCTGCGGCGGGCGATCTCTTGTCGCGAACGGGTATCGAGCTCGCCGATCTCTACGCCGCAGTGGTGCCCGATGCCGCTTTGCGCCAGGCCGGGCTCATGCCGGGCGACAAGGTGACCGATCTCGACGACACCCCGCTGCCGGCGTGGTCCGTCTTTCGCGAGCGACTCTTGAGCGCGCCCGATCAACCGCACACGTTGGGGTGGCTGCGCGATGGGCGGCGAATGAGCGGCACCATTCAGATGCGCCGCGAGCAATGGACCGACGATTACGGACAGCATTTCGATCGCTACGTGATGCGCACGACGCACTGGATCCCGTCGGCCGCCGAGCCTTTCGTGGAAAACCCCCACGCCATCCGCTACGCCCTGCGCAATGCCTTCGAAGAGACGGCAGACGTCATGCGCTTCATCCTGGTGGGCATCGTGCGCGTGGTGGAGGGCCGGGTCAGCCTTTCCTCACTTTCCGGTCCCATCACCATCTACGACGTCGCCGGCGAGGCGGGTGCGCGAGGCACCGACTACTTCGTGTGGGCGATGGCCCTCATCAGCATCAATCTCGGGCTCTTGAACCTGCTGCCCATTCCGGTGCTCGACGGAGGCCATCTGCTTTTCTTCGCCATCGAGGCCATTCTCCGGCGCCCTTTGCCGCTGCGCGTTCGCGAGGTGGCGAGCTTGGTGGGGATGAGCTTTCTCTTTTTGCTGATGGGCATCGCTTTCAAGAACGACGTCGATCGAAAGTGGGACGTCATCGTTGGACAATTCAGCGAGCTCTTCGGCTGACCTCACGTAAGTTCTCCGTTCCCCGCCCACCTCTCCATGCAGAACCGCCTCGAGCCGAATGCGCGCAGCATCGCTGCGCACGTGGTGGAGCGCGTCGCGCGCGAGGGGGCCTTTGCCGCGGCGGTCCTCGATGCTGCCGTGGAGCGCTTTCCGGAGCTCGACCCGCGTGAACGCGCGCTCGCCACCGAGCTCGCCTATGGCGCGCTTCGCACCGCGCCTTACCTCGAGCAGCGGATCGCCAAGCATGCCGCGCACGGGTCGCGCGAAATCGAGACCACCGTTCGCGCGCACCTCGTCGTGGCGGGCTACCAGCTGCTCTTCCTCGAACGCGTGCCTGCCTTCGCGGCCGTTTCGGAAGCCGTGCGCCTCGTCACCGCGGTTCGGGGCAAGCGCGTCGGCGCCTTTGCCAACGCTGTCCTGCGGCGGCTGGCGGCAGAGAAGACTGGCGATAAGCGCGCGGCGCTCGAGCTGGCGACGCGCGCTTCGGTGTCGCCGCAGCTCTGGACGTCGCTCGTGCGATCACTCGGCGAAGCGGGCGCCGCAGCTTTCCTCGCGGCGAGCGCGCCGCCGGCGGTGGGCCTGCGCATTCGCGTGGGCGAAGACCGCGCCGCGTGGCTCGAACGGCTCAGCGCGCACGCGCCGCGAGCGACGTTCGCGCCGGGCGCCGTGTCGCCGCTCGCCATTCTCATGCGCGGCGGCGGCGATCCGCAGAAGCTACCGTTTTTCCGCGACGGCGAGCTAGCTATCCACGAAGAAGGCGCGCAGATCGTGGCGCTCGCGCTCGGAGTCAAAGCGGGCGAAACCGTGCTCGACGCATGCGCCGGGCGCGGCAATAAGACGGCGCTGCTGGCGGAGATGGTAGGGGAGACGGGCGCGGTGGACGCCGTCGATCAGCATCCGTCGAAGCTGACACGTCTCGCCGCGGAGCTTCTGCGCATGCGGCTCGCGGTGCGCGCGACGTACGCGGTCGATTGGACGGTCGGGTCTGGCGAAATTCCCGCGACTTACGACCGTGTGCTCGTCGATGCGCCGTGTTCCGGCACCGGCACCATTCGCCGGCGCCCCGATTTAGCGGCGCGGTGGGAAGCGGCCAAACTGCCCGAGGTCTACGACCTTCAGGTCAAGATTCTCCTCGCCGCCGCGGAGCGGGCCAAATCGGGGGGTACTGTCGTCTATGCGGTGTGCAGTCTTCTTCGCGAGGAGTGCGAAGACGTCGTCGCCGAAGCGCTGGCACGCGCCCCGTGGCTCTCCGAAGCGCCGCTGAGCGGCGAATCGGTTGCGCTCTTGTCGGGACTAACCGCGCTCCGGCTGACGCCTCACGAGCACGGAACGGACGGGTTCTTCTTGGCCGCGCTGCGGCGCGGCTGAGCGCTACGAAATCGTGGTTGCCTTGGTCGTGAGCGCCTGGCGCATGGCGCCGAGCTCGGCAATGTCGGCGTGGGAGAGGCCGAGCGCGCGAGCCTCGGCCGTCAATTCGATGGGCTGACCGATGGTGGCGAACTCACCCGCCGCTTGGCGTAGCACCTCGAACGTGCCGCTCTCGGGCGCATCGCCCACCGCGTGACTGGCCAGCTCGTTGGCGAGATGGAGAACCATCGCGTTGCGGCCGTCGCTCTTGGCCAGATGGGGCTCGTGATGATAGCCGATGGCCTCGATGAGCCGCGGCGGCATCGCCCACGCGGCGGCGAGGCGCGCCCCGACTTCGCCATGGCGCGGTTTGAGGAGTGTGAGCAGCCCGTCCACATCGCGAAACGACGTGACCCGGGGCTCGATCTCGACGAGCGCGTGGAGCAAGGTGGGAATGCCCACATCGTGCAAGAGTCCGGCGAGGAAGGCCTCGTCGGCATTCATGCGCGCCTTCTTGGCGATCTCTTGCGCAAACAGCGCAACCAAGACCGAATGAGAAAAAAGCTTGCGGATAGGATCCTCCCAGCCGCGCACACGGAAGACTTTGGTGTCGCAAACGATGAGCAGAGCGATCTGCCGTACTTGGAACATGCCGAGGCGGCTCAACGCGGTGCGCAGCGACGAAATAGGGTAGCGAGAGACGAAGAGCGGCGAGTTGGCGAGGCGGAGCAGCTGAGCGGCCATGGTGGGGTCGGCCCGTACGACTTCCGCGAGCCGATCGAGATCGGCGTCCTCGTCTTCGGTCATGAGGAGGAGCGTCGCGGCCGCTTCGGGAAGCAGCGGGACAGCGAGGGACCCCTCTTCGATGCGCCGATCCAGCGCCACCATCGCGGTCTGAAGCCACGATGGAAGATCGCCGAGCGACAACGTGCGCTCCGGGGGTGAGGTAGGTTGCGGGGGCTGTTCGGTCGAGCTGATCAAGGCGGGTTTTGGCGCGAGTCTCCAGTGACTCAGTTCTTCGTGAACGGACCGGGGGCCAAACGCTTAACTCCATCGCGTCCGTTCTTTCCTCGTCGAATCGCCGCGGGCGTTTCAGGGCCCGGCGTGGCACGTAGCGCTTGCATCCGTCGCCGGAAACCGTAACGGTACGGCCATGTTCTCCCCAACGAGTCTCACGGGGGCCTACACGGCGCTCGTCACGCCCTTCACCGAAGACGGGTCGGCCATCGACCTCGAGGCACTGGAGTGGCTCGTCGAAGGGCAGCTTGCAGCCGGGGTCAGCGGTCTCGTTCCCTGTGGCACGACCGGAGAATCTCCTACATTGACCGACGCCGAGCAGAAGCTCGTCATCGAGCGTACGGTGAAGACCGCGCGGGGCCGCGTTCCCGTGATCGCCGGCGCCGGCTCGTTCTCCACCCACAAGACGATCAAGACCGCGCACACCGCTCTCGAAGCAGGTGCCGACGCCGTCATGATCGTGATGCCGTATTACAGCCGGCCGACCCAGGCAGGTCTCGTCGAGCACATTGCGCACGTGGCGCAATCGATCAAAGCGCCCATCCTCCTTTACAACATCCCGGCGCGCACCGGCGTCGACCTGGGCATCGAAGCGACGGAATCGATCTGCGCCCGCGCTCCCAACGTGATCGGGATCAAGGATGCCACCGGCAACGTGCTGCGTTGCCAGGAGATCGTCCGCCGTCTCGGCGATCGGCTCACGGTGATGTCGGGAGACGACGCACTCACGCTGGCGATGATGGCGTGCGGCGCGCGCGGTCTCATCAGCACCACTTCCAATTTGTTTCCCAAACCCGTGGCCGACACGTGCCGGCTCGCACTTTCCGGAGAATGGAACGAGGCGCGACGCCTCCACTTCACGATGCTGCCCGTCTACGACGCTATGTTCATCGAGGCGAGCCCCGCGCCGGTGAAGTTTGCACTATCGCAACTCGGCCGCACCAAAGCCGCGGTGCGGCTGCCGCTCGTCGGCGTCAGCAAGGCGGCCCGCGCTAAGATCGTCGAAATCGTCAAAAGGTACGAATCGGGCGCATGAGAATCGCACTTCACGGCGCCACCGGACGCATGGGGCAGGCCCTCGTGCGCCTGGTGCACGAAAAACACGAGGATCAGATCGTCGGCGCCATCGCCGCACCCGAGGACATGCAGCAGGGGCGCGACGTCGGCGAAGTCACCGGCATTGGTCATATCGGCGTGGCCGTAACGCACGATCACGCGGTGGGCCTGCTCGGCGCGGATGTGGTCATCGATTTCTCCCACGCCGGCGCGATGCAAACGCTCACCCGTTCGATCAAGCGAGCGCGCGTGGCCCTCGTGAGCGGCACCACCGGGATTGCCGCATCGGATCGCGCCGCGCTCGACGAGCTTGCGCAAATCGTCCCGATATTGTGGGCGGCCAACATGAGCCCCGGGGTCGAGGCGGTCGCGCAGATGGCGCGGCTCGCCGCGGCGACGTTGGGTGAAGAGTACGACATCGAAATCGTCGAGACGCATCACCGGCAAAAAGTCGACGCCCCTAGCGGGACGGCGCTGCGCCTCGCAGAGGCCGTGCGCGAAGCGCGGCCGGACCTCGTCCTGAAGCACGGGCGCGAAGGGCGTCCCGGAGCGCGTGGCAAAAACGAGCTCGCCGTGATGGCCCTGCGCGGAGGGGACGTCATCGGCGATCACACCGTGCACCTGCTCGGCCTGGGCGAGCGCATCGAGATCACCCATCGCGCGACGCAGCGCGACGTCTTCGCGCGTGGCGCCCTGCGCGCCGCGCGGTGGCTCATCGGCAAGAAGCCGGGCCGCTATGCGCTGCGCGACCTTTTGCGGTGAGCATGCGAGCCTCGCGAAGGACAGAGAGCGCGGAAACGGATGATGCTGGGCGATTGACGGTCGAGCTCGAGGCCGCGCTTTTGCGCGAGCTCCGGGCGAGCTTCGACGAGTTGAACCAGAGCTATTTCAAACGCGCGTTGCGCTCGCCCGAGATCAGGATTTCCGACAGCGCGCGGCGCCTGGGGCAATGGGATCCATCGCGACGGCGCATCGAGATGGCGCGCGCGCTCTTCGTCAAAGAGCCATGGGGTACGGTGCTCGAAGTTTTGAAGCACGAAATGGCGCACCAATACGTCCACGAGATCTTGGGGCGCGTGGACGAACCGTCACACGGCCCCGCCTTCCGCGAGGTCTGCGAAAAGTTGGGCATCGACGCGCGTGCCGCGGGAGTGCCCGTGAGCCCTGCGGCTGGCGTGGAGGTGGGGCGCGAGCAGCACGTCAAAGTTCTCGAGCGCATCGCCCAGCTGCTCGCGCTGGCGCAAAGCTCGAACGTTCACGAGGCGCAGGCCGCCACCAGCTTGGCTCAGAAGCTGATGCTGAAATACAACGTGGAATCCGCGGCTCTCGGAACGCGCGGGGGTTACGAGTTCCGGCACCTCGGCGTCCCCTCCGGGCGTATCAGCGAGAGTGAGCGCCTCTTGTCGATCATCCTCGGCCAGCATTTCTTCGTGGAGGTCATCTGGGTCCCGGTCTATCGGCCCCTCGAAAAAAAACGAGGGCACGTGCTCGAGATCTGCGGCACGCGCCCCAACCTGGAGATGGCCAGCTACGTCCACGCCTTTCTCATGCGCTCGGCCGAGCACCTCTGGACCGAGCACAAGCGGGAGGAGGGCATCCGTAGCAACCGCGATCGGCGCACGTACCTCGCCGGCGTGATGGATGGATTTCGCGACAAGCTCGAGTCCGAGACGAAGCACCACCGCGAGCAGGGGCTGGTGTGGGTCGGCGATGCCGATCTCTCCAAGTACTTCCGCAAACGTCATCCGCACATCCGGCACACGCGTACCGCGGGACCGTCGCGCAACGCGGTGCACGGCGCGGGCAGAAATGCGGGGCGACGCCTCGTGCTGCATCGCGGAATGCACAATGGTCCGGCGGCACAAGGCGGGACCAAGCTCTTGCCGGCACACCGGCGCTGACGCGTCACCTCAACTTCTAGTGAGTCGAAAAGGAAACCAATGTCCGCCAACATCGAACGACGGTTGCGCGAGCTCGCCATCGAGCTGCCCCAGCCAAGTGCGCCCGGTGCCAACTACGTTCCTTACGTGCAAACGGGCCCACTGCTCGTCATTACCGGGCAGCTCTCGCAATGGAACGGCGAACGCCGCTTCATCGGCAAATTGGGGCGTGAGTTCAGCGTCGAGGAAGGGCAAAAGGCGGCGCGTCTCTGCGCGCTCAATTTGATCGCGCATGCCCGCGCCGCCGTGGGCGGTGATCTCGACAGGATCGTGCGATGCATTCGCGTGGCTGGCTATGTCAACGGCACGTCCGAATTCACGGCGCAGTCGCAGGTGATGAACGGAGCGTCCGACGTTTTCGTCGAGATCTTCGGCGATGCGGGACGACATACGCGTGTCGCGGTCGGCGTCAACGCACTCCCCTACGACGTAGCTGTCGAAGTCGAAGCGATGTTCGAAATCCGGATCTGATCGGTCGCAGGGCCCACGCCTCGGCCGTACGCCACGTGGGCTGTCGCCGCGCCGTCGTGGCATGCTCGGGCACGTGAACAAGGCCTTCACCAAGGAAGACGAGACGAGCGCCCCGCCGATGGTGCCGGCGCGAGCACCTCTGCCGGCAGGCACGCCCAACTACGTCACGGCGCGCGGTCTCGAAAAGCTGAAGACGGAGCTCCGCGAGCTCGACGGCGAGCGCGCGCGTCTCGCCCTTCTCGCCGCGGGCGTGGATCGTGCGCAAGCGCTGGCCCATCTCGCCGCGCGAAAAAGCGCGCTCGAAGAGCGTCTCGCCGGCGCAACGCTGGTCGACGCAACCAAGCAGCCTCGCGACGAAGTTCGGTTCGGCGCGAATGTCGACGTTCGAACTGCGTCCGGGGCATCGCGCACCTACAGGATCGTCGGGGTTGACGAAGCGGAGCCGGCGGCAGGTCTCGTCGCCTTCATTTCGCCGATCGCGCGGGCGCTCCTCGGGCGCAGCGCGGGCGAATCCGTGAGCGTGCGAACGCCGCGTGGCGAGGAAGAGCTCGAGATCGTTGGCATCGCGTACGGCGAGCCAGCGGACGCGCGCACCTCGTGAGACCGACCGACGTCCGACGGATGAACCGCAATTCATTATTGACCCACGTCAGTGCGCGCTGCTAGAGAATCGGCCTCGATCTAAGAGGCAAGAAGATTTCGACAGTAACATTGGTTGTTCAATTGCGCGCAGGGACGGAACTCATGACCAAACGATTCGTGCGACATGCGACGATTTCCGTCGCGTTTGCGCTGGGAACGACGGCGTGCGGAAGCGAAAGCGGCATCGGCGTGCCGACATCGGGCGATTGCGTCGCGGCGCCTCTTCCTCTTCAGAATGCGCGCTCCTTCACGCTGGGCGAAACCTTCTACTTGCCGAGGCTGTCGGCGACGGCATGCCCGACCGATGCGGCGTGGCAAGTGACCTCGGCTCCGCCCGAAAGCAAGAACCGCGTGTTCATGCAAGGCGCGCCGGAGCCACGCTTCACTCCCGACGCCCCCGGCCTTTTCCGCTTCCGCGTTCCTGGCGCGGCCGGCGCCGAGGTCGAGCTGAACGTCGTGGCACGCGGCGCACGCGAGCGATTTCGCAATCACTATCTCCCTGCGCTGTACGGGGCGGCGCGCGTGGCAGACGAAATCTGGACGGCAAACGGCGCCACCTACACGGTGACGCGGGTTCGTCGCGGACCTGGTGAAGCACGTTGGGAAGCGTCACAGGAGATACCCGTGGCGTCGTGGCCTGCCGCGATCGCCTGGAAATCGCCGCTGCCCTATGCCCTCGTCGCCCAGCGCGGCGCCGACACGGTGGGTTTCGTGGATCGCGAGCGGGGCGTGCTCGAGGACGCGCTTTGGGTGGGCGACGAGCCGACCGCTCTCGCGGTGAGTCCTGACGCGACGAGGCTCTACGTTTCGCTCCCCACGATGCGACAAGTCGCCGTCGTCGATCTGACCACGCGATCGGTCGTGGCGCGAGCCGAGGTGGGTTTCGATCCGCGCGCGCTGGCGCTTTCGCCCGACGGTGAGCGTCTTTTCGTCGCCAGCTACCGGGCCGGCAATCGCGAAAAGGATCTCAAGGGAACCTACGGGCCGACCGATGGGCAGGCCCTCTGGGTCATCGACACGCGGAGCCTTGCCGTGGTGGACACGGTGACGTCGCTCTCCGCGGTTCATCGCGCGCTTGCGCTCTCGGGCGATGGCAAGGAGCTGTACGTCGCTGCCTCCGACGGCGATCCGATCCCATCGCAAGGCGACGCCAGCGCCAAACCGTTCATTCACGAGGCCATCGCGCTCGGCGTGGACGCCGATGGCGTGGGGCACGGCGGGCCGCTGCGCCGCGTCGACCTCACCCGACAGCAGGGTTCGGCGGGGCCGGCGGTCAGCCCCGCCGCGATCCTCGCGCAGGGCGACACGCTGTGGGTAGCGGCGGAATCCTCGGGAATCGTCGTGGCGCTCGATCGGCAAACGTTCGCGGAAAAGGGCAGAACCGCGGTCGGTGCCGGAGCGCGACAACTCCTTTCACTCGACGACGGGAGCATCGCCGTGCACTGCACGCGCAGCAACGAGCTCTGGTTTCTCGACGCGGCGGGAGCGCCGCTCGGCTCGGTACCGCTCGTGAAGGAGGACGGACGCCCGCCGGCCATTGCGATCGGCGAGCAGGTGTTCACGAGGCCTGGTGGAAACTTCGGCACGAACCACGGCTGCGCGAGCTGCCACACCGAGGCCGAGAACGACGGCATGGTGTGGCGTTTCGGCGCTGGACTTTGGGACAATGTTCGACCGCTGCAGCTGCTTTCCGCAACGACCCCCGTCGGATGGGCCGCCTACGTCTCCAATACACAGGTGTTCGGGTACACCGGTCCGAGCTCGATCATCAGCCGTCCCGTGGCGCCGGAAGAGGC
>DATHEQ010000304.1:0-24744 GCA_035318505.1 Polyangiaceae bacterium
TCGAGCTCGATTCGATCGGGCGAAGACCGCGCCGGGTCGGACTGACCTACGGCTATCTGGAAGGCGAGTTCGCGCCGAGCAAGATCGTCGGACTGATTGGACGGCTCGCTTTCGGCCTCACCGACGACGGCGTGAACGGCGGCGGCCAATTCTTCGTCCGACTCGGTAACGACCAGCTGACCAACCTGTTGCTGGGTGGCGAAATCCTGGGCGGCATCGGCATTCGCGGCATCGCGGAGCTGCAATGGAACACGCTCCCTCGTTTGCCCATCGTCCTGCGCACTGAAGTCACCAACCAACCCGCCGGCGCGGGCCCAGGCGGCGCGACGCTCCCGGGGTCAACCATCGCGATCGACCCCGGCGACATCGGCGCGCGGGCCATGGTGCAGGTCGGGTATCGCGTGGTGCCCGAGCTCACGCTCGCGCTGCGCACCTCGTACGAAGGACGAACCATTCAGCATGCCGGCCCGGGCGCCGGCGCGGGAGCGACCTATTCATGGTAACTGCATCACTTTCTCGCATTTTGGCGACGTTAGGACTCGGCGCCGCGTTGCTGGCGACGGCGAGGTCGGCACGGGCCGAAGCGCCCTCCGACGGACCCGCTCTGCATCACGCGCCGGTATCGGTGGCCCGAGCGGGCGAATCGATCGCCGTCGCGGGCGCCATCGATCACCCCGAGCTCGTGAAGAGCGGCTTCGTCGTGTACCGAACGGAGGCCGACACCTTGCGCCAGGTTCCGTTTCAACGCTCCTCATCCGGTCCGTACGTGGCCATCATCCCGCCCGAGCACGTGCGCACGCCCGAGATCGCCTACGCGGTCGAGCTCGAGCTCGTCGACGGCGCGAGGCGGGCCGTTTTCGCGAGCCGCGACGAAATGCAGACGATCGAAGTGCCCGGCGATATCGACGAAGGGCGCGAGCGCGCCGCGGCCGAGCGACTCGGCGGTCGGCGATCGGTCGTCACCACCTCGGCGGAGTACGTGGTCTTCGGGCAGCGCAGTGAGGTCGAGGGACACGTGGTGGCCGACCGCTATTGGCGCACGGAAGCGGGTTACCGCTATCGGCCGCTTCGCACCGTGGCTGAATTCGGCATACGGATCGGCGTCGTCCGCGGCCCGAATCCCGATCCCGACCCCAAGAAACCCGACCTCGGCCTCAATTACGGCGCGCCGAGCGTGCGCTTTCGGCTCGGCGATATCTGGCACTTGGAAGGAGAATTTCTCAGCAGCGTCACCGAAGTCGGCTTCTCGGTGGGCACCGGAGCGGCGCTGCTCATCGGGGATCCCTACGGTTCCAAACTATCGCTCGGATTCGAGACGATCCAAGTCTTCGGCACCCGCCTCTACAGTCGCATGGACATCGCGGCGCGGCGTGACCTCGTGATTTCGCCGATCGTCGAGGTCACCGACATGCCCCACGCGGACCGTTTCGGCGTGCGCTTGCTCACAGAGACGCGCTACGAGGCGGGCAACGGGTTCGGCCTCGCTGTGGTGGGCGGTTATCAGGCGCGGGTGGCGACGAGCGGCGGCCCAACGTTCGGTCTGAGCGGCTCTTA
Organism: Polyangiaceae bacterium; assembly: GCA_035318505.1. GTDB lineage: Bacteria > Myxococcota_A > Polyangia > Polyangiales > Polyangiaceae > DASWDH01. Next base: position 1,555 of record DATHEQ010000304.1, read on the forward strand.
CGCGTTCTGATCACGGGCACTGACGGCGGCGCCGAGGGCAGTGACGTTCGGCGCAGCCAAACGCCGCGATTTTGGTAAGTTGGACGCGCCGCGCACGCTGGAGCGCGCCCCCTTACCGCGATGTCCTCCGACGACAACAAGGAAGCGAGCCCCAAGCCGCCCCCCAAGGAACGAAAAAAGAAGCTTCCCCTGCGCGCGCGATGGCGTGCCAGGTGGCCCAAGATCCGGGACGTCTACTTCACCTTTGATCCGCGCAGCCTGGGTCTCGCGCGAATTGGGCTGGCGATTCTGCTTTTTTACGATCTGTGGCGGCGCGTGGGCGGGATCCCGACCTGGTACACCAACGAAGGACTGATCCCCAACCACGCCGTGCTCTGGCGTCCGGACGGCGACTACATCTTCTCGTTCTTTCTCGCCGCTTCGACCGGGAGCGAGGCTGCGCTTCTCTTCGTGATCGTGGCGCTCGTTTATCTTTGCTTCCTGGTGGGGTGGCACACTCGATTTTTTCACTTGCTCAGCTTCATCTGCATGGTGAGCGTGCACAGCCGCGGCACCTTTCTCGAAAACGGCGGCGACGTCGCCTTGAACCTCCTTTGCGCCTGGACGCTTTTTTTGCCGATGGGAGCTCGCTTCTCCCTCGACGCGGTGACGTCGAGCCTGCGCAATTGCCGCGAGCACACGGTGGCGGAGCTCGCCGAGCGTGTCGCTTGGCGAGCTCGCGCGGCTCGCCCCGTCATTTCGCTGGCCGTGCTCGCCCTGCTGCTCCAAGTGTCGGTCATCTATTATTTCAATGCCGTTCATAAGCACGGCTGGACGTGGCGCGAAGGCAAAGCCATTCACTTCGTTCTTTATCAAGAGCGCATGGTGACGTGGTTCGGGCTTCTGGTGCGCCGGCACATGACGCTGCCCCTCTCGATGGTCATGACGTACGCGACGCTGATCATCGAGATCTCGGCGCCGCTGCTCATTTTGAATCCGGTGCTCCGTTACCGCACCCGCTCGATCGCCATCCTGCTTTTTCCTGCCATGCACGTCGCGTTCGCAGCGTTTCTCAACCTCGGTCAGTTCTCTTTCAACATGATGGGGTACTTTCCTCTCCTTTTATCGGCACCGGATTGGAATGCGATCAACCGCTTCGTCGCGCCCGTCGAGCAACGCGCACGCACCGTGCTTTTCGACCCCTCGTCGCCGCTCCTCTCGGCCGTGGCACGACTCTTCGCGCGGCTCGACGCCTTCGATCGGCTCAAATTCGAGGCAGATCAGACGCCCGCGGCAGCGTGGACCGTCGTCAACGCCGCGACGGGCGAGCGCACCGCCGGCGTTCTCGGTTTCGCGGAGTGCGTCGATGCGCTCGCTTTCGGGCGACCTTTGGGTTGGATGCTACGCACGGGCCCAGGACAAAAGCTGGCCCAATTCGTGGCGCGGTGGATGACACATCGCGAAGCGGCGTTCACGAACGCTTTCGCTTGGGAAGCGCTCAGCACCGACGGTGCGGCTTCGCCGGTCGACGTCCCTGCCTCGCCGGTGCCAGCAGCAGAAGTCCCCGCGGCATCGACGCCCGAGGCCGCCGCGCCCCCGCCGGAGCCCGTGCCCTTACCAGCGCCCGCGCCCCCGCCGGCGCCCGTCGCTCGCGTTCCGCGGTACGACGAGCCCGACCAGGGACCTCCCGTGCAGCGCTGGCTACGCCGTCGCACGACCGAGCTGCGCGAGATCGCTCTGGTCGTCCTCATCGTCGCCAGCGGCAGCCAGGTGCTGATGGAAAACAAGGCGGTCCCCGCGCAGCTCAAATGGGGACAACCCAAATGGATGCAGCAGATCGTGAGCTATCCGAGGCTCTTCCAAGGGTGGGGAATGTTTTCGTCCGACGTTCCGGTGGGCGAGCGAATGCTCTATGTCGACGCGGTGACCTTTGGCGGAAGACACGTCGATCCTTTCAACGAGGCCGGCAGCCGCGTCGCCACGCTTCCCGTGGAACGGATCCCCGAGCACATGGAGCAAGACGAGTTTTGGTGTGATTACACCAACCGAATCCCGGAGCGACAGGTGTACTGGCGGATGCTGAAAGAGTGGATACTCGCGTACCACCTTCGCACGATGCGGCGGGAAGACCGGGTGCTCTCCTTCGAGGCCAAACTCATCGAGAGCGATAGTCCGCCGCCCGGCGAGCATGAGGCGCGAAACATCCGGACCAAAGTGATGATGACCGACCGCGATCCGTGAGGGCCATCCAGGCGCAAGGTGGGACGGCATTGTCGCACCTCCACGCACCTTGCTTCCGCCGTGGCTTCGTCGCGTGCAAGAACGCCGCTTTATGGTCGATACTCGGAGCCATGGGGCGGCCATGAGACGATCGATCGGCCGAGGGAACCGACCGGGCTCGGTGGGTGTCCGATGCGAGGTGCAAGAGCTTGCGCCATGGGATGACGCGGCGGCGTCCGGCTCGGCATGAGCGATTACGACGACGAAACGCGGTTCATCGAGCGGCTGCGCGCGCGCGACGAACGGGCGTTCAACGAGCTCGTCAAACAATACGAGCGCCGCATCTTCGGCCTTCTGCTGCGCATGATCGGCCGGCGCGACGAAGCCGAGGACCTGGCGCAGGAGGTGTTCGTCCAAGTCTTCAAGGCCATCGGCACCTTCCGCGGCGAGGCCAAGCTCTCGACTTGGATTTTTCGCATCGCGATGAACCTCTCCAAAAATCGCACCAAATACCTCGCGCGCCGGCGCGTCGATTCGCAGGATCATTTCACCGGCCCCGGCGAGGAGGTGCCCATTCATCGCGCGCGCAATTCGAACATGGGCATCATCGATCGCCCCGATGAGCTGTTGAGCGGCGTCGAGCTAGAGGCGATCGTCGAGCGGTCGATCGCCGAGCTCGAGCCGGAGTTTCGGGAAGTGCTGATCCTGCGCGACGTGGAGGATATGAGTTACGAAGAGATTGCCGAAATCACCGGGCTCGCCGACGGCACCGTCAAGAGCAGGATCCATCGGGCACGCCTTCAGCTGAAAGAAGCCGTCGAGCTTGCACTGGGGGAGAAGATCGGATGACGGACAAAGACGACCCGCGCCCCGACGAGCCGCAAAGCGAGAGCGAAGAGAGCACGCAGGAAAGCGTCCGCTCCATCCTACGGCGCGCGCACATTCGCCGCCCACCCGAGATCGATCTCTTGACTGGCGTGCAGCGGCGCATCCGCGAACGCTCGCGAGGGCGCTTCTATGGCGACGGGTGGAGCCGGCGCACATCGCCGACCTCGACCTATGTGGTGACGAGCCTGCTCATGCTCGTCATCCTTTCGCTCGTCTACTTCGTGCTGCTCCCGGGGGTGCGGTTGCAATGAGGCTCCGGTCGAAAACGACGCGGAGAGACGCTCGCGGTATTCTCTTCCTCGCCGCCATCGGTCTTTCTTTCTTCGGCGATATCGATGCGGCCAGCGCATTCTGCCGCGCGAAGACGTGCGGCAACAAATGCGCAGCCGACGAAAACGAGTGTCCCATCGGAGCCGTGCCGATCGCGTGGCCAGGATCGTGCCTCAGCTACAGCGTCCAAGAAGACGGTTCACCCTCGATTTCTCGGGCGCAGGTGAGTTTCGCGGCCGACGCCGCATTTCGAGCGTGGCAAGAGGCCCAGTGCCCGTCACGCCTGGCGCGGCCCACCCTGACGATTGGGGACGTGTTCGGCCCCGCGAGGTGCGGTCGCGTCGAATACAACCCCGGACAAGCCAACGCGAACATCATCGTCATCCGCGAGAGCTGGGAGGCCGGTCAAAGCGACGCGCTGGCGTTGACAACCGTGACCTACGGCCCAACGACGGGTGAGATTTACGACGCCGATATCGAGATCAATGGCTCGGAGCCGATATCGACCGAACCAATGGGGGTGAATTTTTACGATCTGCAATCGATTCTCACCCACGAAGCAGGCCACTTCCTCGGCCTTGCACATTCCAAAGAAGGAGTTGCCGACAATTGCGTGGGGGGCCCGACGATGTGCGCGCGCTACGCGCCCGGCGTCGACGACTTCCGCACGCTCGAGGCAGACGACGTGGCCGGAATCTGCGCGGTGTACCCGCCGGAGCGAAATGTCCCGGCCTGCGATCCCCGCCCGCGCATGGGTTTTTCCCCCGAATGTGGGCTCGACCCCGTGAGCGGGGGAGGTTGCTCGCTGGCGATCGCACGCGTGCGTCCGTCGTCACGAGGAATGACGGTCATGGTCCTCGGTTTCGGCCTTGTCGTTCGCCGGCTGCGTCGCGTGGGCCAACGCGCTCAGAAGCTCACGTACGGACCCAAGCCGATCGACAGGTAAGCGTCGACGACGCGTGCCGGCGCGTCCGCCCGCCCCGGCAGCGGTTTCAGGTGGAAAGCCAAAACTGCGTACTCCGCGGAAAGTCGGACCTCGAGCTTCTGCCAGATCGTGACGCCGACCGCGCCGCGCATTTCGGCACCGATCCCCGCCGCGGAAGGCAAATGCGGATAATGAAGGTCGTCTAGCTCGCGACTGCTGGGTGCTGCAATCGAGAACGCGTGAAGGTAGCCGAAGCTCGCGAAGAACGTCACCGGCGGCAGTCTCGCCGCCGCATCGAAGCCGAGTCGAAGCATTCGATAATCCGCCGTGGGCGCCTCCAGATCCGGCGCGCGCGGGAGGTCCGATCCGAAATCGAAGCTCCACCCGCCCGAGCCCGCCGACACCGCGAGCTCGAGCGGCATTCGACCTTGTGGATTGACGGCGATGCGGTACCGCAAGCTGGCGTCGTAGCGCCAGAAGTACGTGTCGACGGGCAGTGGTCGGACGCGGTTTTCGGCTCCGAAACGCGCGCTCTCGGAGTCGAAACCAAACGCGCGCGCGTAACGAAACGTGAGGCCCAAGCCTTGCCACAAGGGCGAGCCACCGCGAGCGAACGGATAGAGCCCTGCAACGAGCGCGAAGGAGGCGTAGCCATTCGCGTCATAGCTCCGCACGTTGGGGGTCGTGAACTCCGTATGTCGGAAGGACCGCTGTTCCCAACGGGGTTCCACGCCCAACTCCGCGATCGACGGAGTGTTCCGCGGCGTGGTCAGGGTGACCTTCGGCGCGCCCCCCGCCTTTTGTGGCTGCGTCTTTCGTCCGGGAGACAGCTGCGCCTGCGCGCGAAACGCGGCAAGTAGCACAGCGAGTGAAACGAGAGCCCCCCGAGCCGTTACGCTATCCAGCGCGCGAGCACGCAGGTGATGTTGTCGGGTCCGCCTTTTTCGTTGGCGCGTTCGACCAGGCTGCGTGCCGCCGATCGCAGATCGGTCGAGGTGTCGACGATGGAAAGGATGTCGGCGTCGCTCACCGGCCCCGAGAGCCCGTCCGAGCAGAGCAGCACGATGTCGTTGGCGCGCGGCACTTCGAAACGCGTGTCGACCTTGACGGTGTCTTTCATTCCGAGCGCGCGCACGATCACGTTCTTGTGCGGGAAATTGGCAATTTCCTGGGGCGTGAGCCGCTTCATCTTGATGTAGTCGTTGAGAAGCGAGTGATCCTCGGTCAACTGATCGAGCTTGCCATCGCGAACGCGATAGACGCGACTGTCGCCCACATGCGCCACATAGACGCCATCGACGACGGCGAAAATGGCGACGATGGTCGTCCCCATGCCGCGCTGACGCGGGTCGCGCTGAGCAGCTTCGAAGATTCGAAGGTTGGCCAGCTTGATGCCGGTGATGAGCCGGTTTTCTTCGTACCCTTTGGACCGGTCCATCTTGTAGGGCCACGTCCTCTCGGGATCGTCGGAAGTGGCCGAGAAGAACTCGCGCAAAGTGTCGATCGCCATCTTGGAGGCAACCTCGCCGGACGCATGGCCTCCCATCCCATCGGCCACGACATAAAGGCCGTATTCGCTGAAAATAGCGAGGTTGTCCTCGTTATGACTTCGCTTTCTGCCGACGTTCGTCTCACCGGCGACTTCGACGCGAAGCGGTTCAGCCACGGCTTGCCTTGGAAGGGTATTCATTATTGGGGAAGGCGGCGTTCAGCAAGAGCAGGTGCCTCGGGTCTGGCGAGGTCGCACATGCCCACCTGGAATCGTGGATGCGAAGCAGGCGGAGTGTCAATCGTCATCTTCAGGAGTCGTTCGGTCCGGTCCGGCGGGGCCGCCGTTCGCACGGCTCCACACAGAACAGCTTCGGCGAAGTTGCCCCGCGTAGCAAGAACGGTTCGCTTTTCGTACAGTAGAGGGTCATGAAGGTCCGACGCGTCTTTTTCTCGCTTTGCCTTGGGATCGGGGCGCTATACGGCGCGGCGATGGGCTGCGGAACGAGCGGAACCGACACCCCGGACCCTGGCGACGGCGGCGCGCCGCCCCGCGATCCCGTGCTCGATGGCGGCGGCGACGTTGCCGCGCCTCCCAACGGTGCCAGCCTTTGCCCGCCGGGCGTCTGCAATTATCAAACGGGGACGGGGTGCGCAGCGGACGGGGGAGCCGTTTCGTGTGTGCCGCTGCCGATGGGAAGCGTCGTCACGCCGGCCTGCGAAAGGGCCGGGCGAACTGCCAACGGCGAAACTTGTTCCCAGTGGACGGACTGCGTGTCCGGATCCATCTGCGCGGCGGGGCGCTGTCGCAAGCTTTGTTGCGGGCGCGACTGGACCGGCTGCGGCACCGGCACGGAGCATTGCCTGCGCCAGCTCCAGGTCCAGCTCGCGGACAACAGCGTCGTCCAGAGCGGCGCCTATCTTTGTTATCCGGTGAACCAATGCGATGCGCTCGTCCCTTCATCGTGCATGACGATCGAGGCGAACACGACATGCCAAATCGCGGATCCCACTGGAGCGACCGCGTGCTTGCCCGAGGGGTCGGGCGGCGTAGCGTCGCCTTGTCCATCGCGCGTTGCCGGTCGTTCGGACATCCTCGGAGACGAGGACTGCAAAGGCGGATTTACGTGCGTCGAAGGCGGCTGCCGAAGGCTCTGCCGCGCGGTGCCGGGAGGGGGCGAGCCCTCGTGCCCGGCGGTGGAGGGCGCTTGCGTGCACTTCAACCGCGATCCGCCAGGTGTGGGAGAATGCACGCCGATTTGAAGAGCGGCGCTGCGCGCGAAGCGCCCTCGATCACTGTGCTCGCACGAGCGTGATTTCGCGGCTCTGGCCGATGTCCCAGTGCAGGGTCTTGTCCCCCTGCAGCGTGAAAGTCGTCTCGTCGCGGGTCGCGCTGTCTTTGCGGTGAACCGACAAGACGAGCTTGTCGCCGTCGACTTTGGCCACCTTGAAGGTCCCCTTGCGCGCCGTTTCGGTGGGGATCGTCACCGTCAGCTTGTCGCCCGCGAACTCAAGCGTCGTCGCCTTGACCCACGCCGTTGCCCGCGCGACTTGCTCGGCCGAGACGTTGTCGATGCGTTCGCCGACCCACTTGCCTTCCAGCTTGTCGGCGGGACCGCCGCCGCAACCAGCGAACGCGAAGGGCGAGACGACCATGGACAAGAGCACCACGCCGCAGCACCGGCGTGGAAACGCGCGTCTCATCGCACTGCCTGCAGGGCTCGGGGCGGGCAGGTTTTTTTGACTCAAACGATCGATCGACGGTTCGGACATGATTGGTCCCTCGATGAGCATCGTAAAAAAGCGCGCGCTGCGCGGCCAAAATCCTTGCTCGGATGGCGCGTTTCATTGCACCGGAGTTGCGGTCGATCGGTCCACGCCGGTCCTGCCCATCGCGCCGGACAAGCCCGACTTAAACTCAACGAGAACGCCATTTTGCGGCAGCGTTGAACGCCATCGCGCGAGGCGACACCTATAGGTGGTGCTCCTTCCACGCCGCGTGGTTGCTTCACGGCGGCATGGCCCAAGGAGTCGGACGCGTGCTTCATTAAGAAGAGGCTAGGTCGCGCCGCAACTCCGGCCTACCAAACCGGCGATTGCAGCTGTTTTGGCACCAACTATCTTGGGGAGGATTTACTTTCCGCTGGCGCTTCGGCACCCTTCCGGCAGTATCCCGGTTACCGACACGGACTTATTCCGTATGAAACTGTTTTGACAGTCCTGCGCCGTAGGGCAGGCAGCCCGCTTTCGCACGCGAGCGTTTATCCCCCATCGCAATGAGGAGAGTACTTATGAGTTCCTTAAGGCTTCTTCGGATCTGGCTCCTTGCTTTGGTCGTGGTGCTCGTCGGCTGCGGTGGGCACGATGACGACCCCATTTTCGGCGATCTCGACGCTTCGGGTGATCGAAAGTCCGACGTCGCCTCCGATCGCGCGAACGACGCGGGCCGAGACGCTCCCGTCAGCGATGTGCGCGTCGATGTACCAACGACGCCCGACGCACGGGTGGACGGCGTCGTCGATGTGCGCGTCGATCTTCCGCCGGTCGCCGACGTCAGGGTCGATCCAAGGATCGACGCCGTGGTCGATGTACGCGTCGACGCCGTTCCCGACGTGAGAGTCGACGTCGCCGATGCGCGCGTCGACGCCGTTCCCGACGTGAGAGTCGACGTCGCTGATGCGCGCGTCGACGTGAGGGTCGATGCCGTTACCGATGTGGCGCGTGACACGAGCGGTCCGAATCCGGACGTCGACGCCGGATGCGGCTCCGACACCCAATGCGGCCCCCTAACGCCGCATTGCAACACGAACACCGGAGCGTGCGTTGCGCGCGTGGCCATCGCCGTCACCCCGGCCAACCAATCGATCGCCGCAGGTACGACGCGGCAATTCACTGCCACCATGACGTACTCGGATACGTCGACCGGCAACGTGACCGCGCTCGCAACGTGGGCATCGTCGAATACGGCGGCAGCCACGGTCGATCCCGGCACACCGGGCCTCGCGACCGGCCTAACCCCAGGCGTGTCGACGATCAGCGCGAGCTTCGCGGGTCTCGCAGGCGGCACGCAGCTCACCGTGACGACGGCTCTGCTCGTCTCCATTCAGGTCACGCCGCCCAACGCGTCGAACGCGCTCGGCACGACGCGCCAATTTACGGCGACAGGAACGTACTCCGATAATTCGATCCAGGATTTGACCGCGACGGCAACCTGGGCGTCGAGCGCCACCAATGTCGCGACCATTGCCCCCGGCGGGCTCGCGAGCACGCTCGCCGCCGGAATGACGACCATCTCGGCAACTGTCGCAACCATCAGTGGCAGCGCAACGCTCACCGTCACCCCTGCCGTCCTCATTTCGATCAATGTGACGCCGGCGAACGTGACTATCGGCACGCTCACGACCCAGACCTTCACCGCGATCGGCACCTACACCAACAACACGACCCAGGACGTCACGAACGACGCAACTTGGGCGTCGTCCGATCCGAGTGTCGCCCCGCTAAATGGTACGACAGCCACCGGCCTCACGGCCGGCACGACGAACATTTCGGCCACAGTCGGGATTATCGTCGGGTCGACGCCGCTGCACGTAACGGGCGCGACGCTCGTCAGCATCGAGGTCACGCCCGCGAACCCGACGGCTCCGGTTGGGTTCAATGTCCAGTTCACGGCCACCGGACACTTCACCGATGGTACGAACAATACGACGCAGGATTTGACCCCCGATGTGCTCTGGGGCTCATCCAGCGACACCAACGCGTCGATTAGCAATGCCGGCGGCAGCGAAGGCCTGGCAACGGCGCTGCAGCAAGGCTCCTCGACCATCAGCGCCACCATCGCGGGCATTACCGGGTCGACGCTGCTCACCGTGACCACCTCACCGCTCGTATCGATCGAGGTGACACCGGCTACGGCGTCCATTGCCTTGGGGACCACCCAAACGTTTGGCGCGATCGCCCATTTCATGGACGGGAGTTCGCTCGTCGTGACGCCGCAGGTCAGTTGGAGCTCTTCGGCGCTCGGCGTGGCGACGGTGAGCAACGCCTCCGGAACGAAAGGCGTCGCGACGTCGGTCAGCGCGGGGTCGGCCATCATCACGGCCTCCCTCAACGGCGCCAGCGGCAACGCGATGCTCACCGTGACTCCGGCGACGTTGCTGTCGATCGCCATCACGCCCGCCAACCCCTCGACGGCGCTCGCGACGGCGGTGCCGTTCACGGCGATGGGCACCTATTCGGACGCGACGACACAAGACATCACCACCTCGGTCACGTGGAACTCGGGCGATCAGAACGTCGCCACGATCAGCAACGCGCCCGGGAGCGAAGGGCTCGCCACGCCGGCCCTTACGGGCACGACGACCATCACCGCCACGCTCAACGCGATCGTGGCCAGTACGTTACTGACCGTGACGCCTTAGGCGCTCGAGAGGCGCGGGCAGGAAGTCGCACTCGAAAGCCTTGGCGAGCTGCTTGGCCCGCCTGCAGAAACCAGGTGCCGCCAACCGCGGCAAGGGCAATAGGGAGAGCTTCACGTCTCGATCGGGCATCGGGAGCGAGGTAGCTCAGCGCCAGGCGTGACACCTTGGCGTGCGAGATGTGGGCGAGCGCGCCGGCGCGGACCCATCGTGCACTCGCCTTGTAAAAATTCTCGGGGCTTGGAAGTGGGCGCGTTTCGGGATCAGAAACGCCTTCGGTGCCCTCCCGTGTCGTCGCGGATTCTGCTAATCGCGATCGTGGAGCTCCGCGGGGGGTGCGCGTGGAGCCGAGAGGAAGCCTATGGAACTGCAGAACAGATACCTGACCGAGCTACTGGTGTCCGTATCGCTCGCCGTGGCGGCGTGTGGAGGCGGCGCTGCTCCGCCGCCCGCCTCGCCGTCGAGTGCGGCGGAAAAGAGTCCCCCGCCAGCGAAAGCGGGGACCGAAGCGAAGGCCGAGCCCGCACCGGAAGCGAAAGCGGCACCCGCCGCGGCCGCCGACCCCGGCGCCGCGCAACGATCAGGGCGCGAACCGCGCGAAATTCTCGAGCTGAAGGACAACGTGTTTTTCTTCTCCTTCGAGGAGTCGGACGTCAAACAAGCCGCCGAAGCCCAATGCGCAAAACAGAGCGGCAACGACCCGAAAAAGACTGCGGCGTGCATGTCCAAGGCGCGCAACGAGTTCGATGGCGACGGTCATCGTTTCACGCAGGACAAGGCGGGCGACTGGTGGTGGAGCGTCGTCAAGCGCAAGGGCAAGACGCTCAGCAACGTGCACCGCGTGCGATACCAATACGGTGATCAGTCGGGCAATACCGTCGTCATCAAGCCGGAAGGCAGAGACGAGGGGTCGGCGCGCTGGGCCAAGCCGCCTTCGGAAGTGAAGATCGAAGTCCCCACCGAGTACCGCATCGTCGTGCAGGACCCGAAGCAGGGGAAGATGGTCTACGAAGCCAAGGCGGTCGTCGCCGGCGAGTAGCGCTATTGGGCGCCGCGCGGGGGGCGCTTGCGATCACGGAACCACACCGCATACGTCGCCATGCGCTCGCGCTGCTCGTCGGGTGCATGGCGCGCGCAGGTGGCGCGTTCCTCACTGTCCGGCGGTGCTCCCCAGCGGTGCTCTGGACAATCGTTCGGGTTGTAAGCCGATTCGAAAGCCGGCGCGCGCGCCATGAGATCGGCCAGCGTGAGCTTTTTCATCGAGCCATCGGTACGCTTGTACGAAAAGGCGAGGTCGTCGCTGGCGAGAAGGCGTTTTCGCTCGGCGGTCAAACGCTCGCGTAGTTCGTCCAAAGCTTTGCCGGCCGTGGTGCCGAAGGCGTCGGGCTGGCGGGCCACCTTGTCGTCGAAATGGTTGACGACATCCATCGCGATGAGCAAGCGAAGGTCGCGCGACGGGGTAGAAAAGTCTTCCCATGGCCCCGAGGTCTCGAAAATCTCGCCACCTTCCGGCATGGGAACGAGCGCATCGGGGTGCGCCGCGAAATAGGTCTCGGCATTGTTGACGGAGGTCACCCTCACTTTTGCCGCTTCGGAAAAAGCGCGCACCATCTCCTCTTGGGCCATGAACGGGTCGCGCGCGCTCGGCGTGATGAGGCGATCCATGGCGTCGTAGAACTTCTCGGCGGTGAGCTTGGACTGCGCGTGGGAGACGTCGGCGTAGTCGGCGTTCTTCTTGATCTCCTTGTCCGTCAGGGGCTCGATGACTTGACCGCCATCCTCGATCTTGACGGCGAGCGGGCGAAAACCCTTGAACCCGCTGCCGCCGTTGGCGGGATCGGGGTTCCACAAGAAATTACCTTCCCAAAAACGTTTGCGGGTGATGCTGCCGTCCGGTTGCCCGTCGACCGCGTAGAGCACGCCGGGAAGCGTTCCATCTGCTTCCACGAACTCGACGAGGACGAGCACGTGGCCATAGGGATCGGCGAAGACTGCGCCAGGGCGCAGCGCGCGCCGCGACAGCTTGAGCCCGTAGAAGTCGCTCTCGTCGTCTTCGAAGGGGATGCGCCCATTGCCGGAGTGAACCGAAACGAGCGAGCGCGTGAAAAACCGCTGCACTTGCAGAAGCTCGTTCCACTCGTCGGGCATTTTCGAGGGAAGCTCGGGAGGGTCGAGGATCGTCGCGGGGGGCTTGGAGCAGCGCGGAGGCCGACCCCCTTCGCCCGAGGAGCACGCGCGGTGGTACGCAAAGGGGAGCGCTCGCTTCCACGCGAAGTACGCGCGGAGATAGTACGGCGTGTCGGCGCAGTCCGGCTTCATCTTGAGCCCCGGCGGCCGCACCGCGTCTTCGCCCCAGCCGTAATGATCGTAGAGCACGTTGCGCTGCGCACTGGCGGTGACTTCGTCGAGACGCGCAAAAGCGAGCTCTTCGCCGCGCGGGGCATGGAACATCTCGCGAATGAAGGCGCTGTAGAGCGCCTCTTCGGCGCGGTTCCAGCGGCGCGCCACCGGCCAGATCGATTCGGTCAAGGCGGGGCGCGCCTTCTTCGGTCCGGGCCCGCCGAAGATTCGAAAATTCATGCAGCGCAGCGCTTTGCCATGACGCCCCACGACGACGCGAAAGTCACCGGAGCGTTTGGAGGTGAGCCGCGCCAGGGTCATGGCCGGTGTGCCCGCGCGATGCGTGAAATCGGCATCGACGACTTCCCCTTTGATCGTTTCGATGCGCATCGCGAGCGGCTCGGGGTCGGCCAGGGTCGAGGCGAGCACACGCACCGGACCGCCGACGAATGCCCGCAGAGGAGAAACGACGAGCCCAGTGCCGTCGTCCGACTCGGCCGGGCACGTCCCTGCTTCGACGGCCGGCGGGGGGGCCGCGGGTGCTGCTGCCGCTGCGGCGGCGAGCTCGGCGGGCGCTGGAAGCTCGACGACGGGTTCCGTCGACAGGGAGGCTTCGGTGTCGGCCGCGTCGTCGGCGACGACCGCCTGGTCGGCCTTGGGGCGGCGGCACGCCGGCGCAAGCGCCGTACACGTTGCCACGAGGAGCCAAAAGCCGCGCGCGCCCTTCCCAAGCAGGACCGGAGAAGAGTTGGCGGCGGAACGACGACGCACCTTACGCGCCTACGGCCCTACACGGACGAAGTTGAGGCCGCTGCCGAACTGCGACGGCTGATCGTGGACGAACCTTTGCAGCTCGCGTTCGGCACGGTCCGCTTCGGCATGATGGAGCAACTTGTAGCACCGCGCCCGCCAGTTGAGCAGCGCCTGATGCCAGGGGACGTACGGCTCGAGTGGGGCGAGCGCGTCGGCGCACGTCGCATCGGGGTCGCGGGAGAGGACAAAAGAGAGAATGGCGTCGGTGCGCGCTTCGTCGAGCATGACGACCGCGAAGGGCTGCTCGAGGGCCGTGCGCAGAACGCCGACGAGATCGGGGCTTCGCGAGCCGAGCTCTCGGGCACTCTGCAGCGCGTGCTCCATGATGAGAGGCCACGGCCACGGATCGGTGCGGTACGCCTCGAAGGCCGAGCGGAGCGCCTCGGCCGCGTCGGCAAAGCGCCCCTGACGCATGTAGAGGCGGCCCAAGATGGCATCGGCTTCGATCGGCTGAAGGGCTCGTAAACGCTCGATATACGCATTCGCCTGGTCGTCGGCGCTGTCCGCGAGCGACTCGGCCACCACGGCGAGCTCGGTCGGCCCGATGGGGTCGCGCGACTGCGCGCGCCACTCGCCGGCCGCTTCGCGCGTACGCCCTTCGAGAAAGTGCAGGAGCGCAAAATGCCGGTGCCGTCTTTCTTCCGTCATCTGCTCGTGGGAAGTGAGATCGGCCAGCTCGTACGCTCGAAAAGCGGTCATCGTCTCGTCGACGCGCTCCCAATCGACTTCTTTTTCGAGCTCTGCCGGTCGGTGCTCGTTGCGCGCCCGAGCCGTCTCGCGGATCTCGGCCAGGCGCCCGCCGTGCGTGTCGCCCGAGGAATCGCCAGCCACGCGAGCAAAGCCGAACTCGATGAGATTCTTGTCGTCGGTGTTGATCGTGCTGCGCTCGACGTAAGCAATGGCGCGGGCAAACGTGCTGCGCGCCACGAAATGACCGAGAAAGCCCTCGGCATCGACGACGCGCCACGCCGAGCGAAGCGCGCTTCGAAAAGGCTCTTTTTTGATCTGTTCGCGGATCTGGGCGAGGTCGTAGCGCGTTCGCTTTTTCGAGGCGACGAGCAAGAGATCGTTGACGCGAAGGTCCCACGTCTCGACCTCGGGAAACACCGACGCCAAGGTGGCGTAGACCGAGCGCAGCGTCCGATTGTCGACGTTGTAGGCCTGCACCCATTGCAAGAAGATGCCGTCCTCGGTGAGGCGGCTTTTGACGGCGCGATAGTATTCTTGCGTGAACAAGCTGGCGACGCCGGCGCGGTACGGATTGGAAGGCTCGGAGGCGATGAGATCGTAGGTCTCGCGACTGGCGAGGAGCATTTCGCGCGCATCGCCGAGCGCGATATGAACGCGCGGGTTGTGGAGGACGTCGCGGTTGACCGGCGCCGCCACATCGGCGACGTGCAAGATGGCGGGCTCGAGCTCGGCAACGTCGACCCGCTCGATGCCATCGATGGCCCCCAGCCATCCCGCCGTACTCCCCGTGCCGAGCCCGATGACCATCGCGCGCTTGGTCTCGGGGCGGAGAACCGCGCCCACCAGACCCACCATGACCTGCGTGGCGGCGTCGGTGCGGGCGTGTCCGTCGCTCTTGCCATTGACGACGAACGACCACCCCGTGCGCCCGTTCAACGCGACCGTGCTCTCGACACCGTCCTGCGCCCAGCGGATCGAGCGACGCTCGGTGTGAAGCCACGAACGAAACGTGTTTGGCGAGGGGGTCACCTGCGCAGGAATACGCCCCACTGCAATGGGACTGTGCCCCCACACCGACGTCGGACCATCGCTGCCAATCAGAAGCCCAACCGCGAGAAACGCTAGCAACGCCGCGCCGGGAAGCGCGAACGCACCTGGACGGCGCAAGAACACGAAGAGCGTCGCCACGAACCCGAGCCCGGCGAGCATCCACACGGCGAGCTGCCAGCAGCCGAGCACCGAAAGCGCAGGCAAAAGGCCAAACCCACCCGCCAGCGCACCGGCGATCGCTCCGGCCGTGTTGGCGGCGTAAGCGAGCCCGGTTTCGATCCCCACCCGCTCCCTTCCTCGCCCGAGCAGTCCGATGAGCATCGGAAACTGCACGCCCGAAAGAAGGGCCGCGGGAAAGACGACCAGCGACGTCACCAATGTCCACGCCAGCACGAAGCCCCCGAATCCGAGCGATCCGAGAGGGCGCAGGAGAAGCGCCATGGTCGCGACCCGGTCGCCGAGGGCGTAGGGGAAAGCGACGAGTGCTGCCTCGATGAGACACGTCAGCGCGAACGCGCCGAGCGAGACGCGCTTTGGCGCGAGCGCGCCGTAGACAAGGCCGCCCACGCCGATGCCGAGCAGCGCCACCGCGAGGATGATCCCGAACATGAAGACCGTTCCCCCCAGGATGGGGGCGAGCATCCGGTACCAGACGAGCTCCATGAGGAAAAAGACGAAGCCCACGACGCCCGATGCGACGAGGACGAGCCAGCCCGGCGCTTCGAGCGGGTCCGCCGTATCGCCTGCGCGCGCCGCGGGCGGGGGGCGCTCGGCGTCCGCGTTCACGGCGCCGGCGATCGGTTTTTCGCTCGATTCGCGCGGCGCGAAGCGGCTGGCGAGGTACGCGAGCGCCGCGACGACGAGGTTGACGCCGCTCGCCAGCCAGAGCGTCCGGCGCGTGCCGAACGTTTCGAGCAGCCAAAAATTGGCGAGAACACAACCCGCGACCGCGCCGAGCGTGTTGCTGCCATAAAGAAGCCCGACCGCGCGCCTCGAAGCGTCGCTCTCCGATTCCACCGCGCGCGCGGCGGCTGGCAGCGTGCCTCCCATCAAAAAAGTCGGACCCAGCAGCACCAGCATCGTCAAAACGAGGCGAACCACCGTCGCGCCCAACGCGCCCAGCACGGCGATGCCCCCGAGGCCGATGTAAGCGCCACGCGCCGCGACGAGAAGAAAGGGCGACAGCGCGGCGACGACCGCGACGGCGCCCTCGAGCAGCGCGTAGAGGGCGAGGGGGCGCGTCGCGCGATCGGCGCGACGTCCGAAAAACAGGCCGCCTGCCCCGAGACCACCGATGAAAACGGCGAGCACCGCCGCATTGGCCGCGGTCGACGCGCCGAAGACCAGCCGGAACTCGCGCAGCCATGCGATCTCGTAGACGAGCGCGCACAGCCCCGACCCGAAGAGCAGTGGCGCGACGCGAGCTAGCGATCGATTCATGGCGACATCCCGAGCACCCTGCGCACGGTTCACGCTGGAACGGGGGCCGACGCCGCCGCGCTTACGATGTTGCACCCATCGGCGGCCGGAATGAAACCAGCGCTTGATTGACCGACGCGACCAAGAGCGTGCCATTGAAATTTGCCATTGTGGTCGGCCGGCGCACGAGCAGGGGGCGCTTCACGAGGCCCAATTCACCATGATGAAACGCCGTCTGCAACTGCCAATACCGAGTGAACGCGAGCGAACGCGGCGGATGCAGCGCGCGCGTCGCGCACCTTGCTGCGCTCTGCTTCGTCATCCGGAATCGATTGCCCGGAACGCCGCGACCCATGACGCGAGCATTCCGCATGACGTATTCGTAATGAAGACGAGTGCCGACGTCGGCGGACGATGTATGCAATCGAATCGTTCGAAGTAGCTCGATTTCATGCGTTTCCCTCAATTAAGATCATAAGAGGCGCGTCTGGATACATCGCTATCCGCGGGGCGCCTTGCTACGTCGCGCCTTACGCAAGCTGCGTAATGTCGCGTTCGGCCCGGGCTGAACGCGCACCGAGATGCGCTCACGCGCGGCGGCCGAGCCCCACGAGGAAGATCTCGACGCTCGAGCCCCGCGTGCCCTCGGGACGAATGGCGCGCTCCGTTTCGAAAAGGTCTTTTACGCGGCGCTTGGCGGCGCTGAAGTCCGGCCCCATGAAGATCTTGCCGACGAAGCTGCCGCCGGGCGAAAGAAGCGCACCCGCGATCTCGAGAGCGCGCATGAAGAGCTCGAAGCTCTTGGCTTGGTCGGACTCGCGCGTTCCCGTCGTGCTCGGAGCCATGTCCGAAAGCACGACGTCGTAAGGTCCGAGCGCGGCAAACGCTTCGGCCGAAAGCGCGAGCACGTCACCTGCGAGGAAGGTGACGTTGGCGGGGGGTGTCTTGGCGAGGGGCGCCAAATCGACGGCGAGGACCTTGCCGCCCGGCGCAATTCGTTGACCGGCGTATTGCGACCATGAGCCCGGCGCGGCCCCGAGATCGAGCACGCGCTGGCCTTGGCGAAAGAGACGAACCCGCCGGTCGATGTCCTCGAGCTTGAAGACGCTGCGCGCAGCAAAGCCCCGCTTCTTCGCTGCGCGGGTGAAATGATCGGGACGCTTGTAGGGGTTGGCTGCCATGCGCTCGCCCTCGCAGGCCCGCCCGCCCAGCGTTCGCGCCGAGCCGCGCTTACTTCGCGCCGAGCCGCGCTTACTTTGCCTTGGGTTTGCCGGCGTTCTTCTTCTTCACCGCGCCGCGAACGACGACGACGGTGTTGCGCGAACCGGGCACGCCCCCCTCGATGAGCAAGAGGCTCTCTTCGGGCATGATCTTGGCGACCTTGAGGTTCAAGACGCTGACTGTCTCGTTACCGTACTGGCCCGGCATTTTGAGACCGGGCAGCGTGCGACCGGGCGTCATGTTGGTGCCGATCGAGCCGCCGTGGCGCTTGTACTCGTGGGAGCCGTGGCTCGCCGACGAGCCGGCAAAGCTCCACCTGCGCATGACGCCGGTGAAACCGCGGCCGCGCGTCGTGCCTTGCACGTCGACGAACTGTCCGATCTCGAACACCTCGTCGAGCTTGACCTTGCCGCCGATCTCGTATTTGGCGACCGCCTCGGCGGCGAGACGCAGCTCGCGCACGAAGCGTTTCGGGGTCTGCCCCGACTTCTTGTATTGGCCGGCGAGAGGCTTGTTCGTTTGCTTTTCTTTGCGCTCACCGAGGCCGACGACGAGGGCGTCGTAGCCGTCCTTCTCTTGGGTGCGCTTGCCGATGACGGTGAGATCGCTCTCGATGACCGAGCAGCGCACGACCGTGCCGTCCTCGGAAAACAGCTGCGTCATGCCGAGCTTCTTACCGATGATGCCGAGATTCGTATTCACGGAAAAGATGCCGCCTTTGGCTCTTGCGATGGTTTCGTCACTAGCTCGTCCGCTCGATGCGGGCGTTCACCCGTACCGCTTCCCGAGGGGGGCCGTTCCAGAGCCAGGACCGGGGAGGACGAGCCTCCAAGCGACGCAGGGGGGCGGGAGTCTAGACCGTTCGCGGCTCAAGGCAAGCGCGCCCGGCACGGAGATTTCGTCACGCCTTCTTTTGAGTGTCGTGTAGCGCCTTGGCAGCCAAAAGGCGCGCCCCGAGGATCTTCCGCAACCGCGCGAGATCGTAACGATCCGGGCGATCGCCGGCAGGGAGGAACGCGACGTCCTGCGCGATGCTGTCCGCTTGCGATCGCGCCGCTTCCGAGATGGCGAGCACGCCGCCTAGCTTCGCCAGCGAATCGAGCTCGCCCGCCGTCATCTTGCCGTCGAGCCGCGTCATCCACGACGCGACCGCGTACACGAAGAGCCGGTCTTCCTTCGTCAAACCGGAGCGATCGATGGTGCCCATATCGATGGGTTTCTTCGTGGCGGCCTCGATTTCGGCGATTTGCTCGATGGGCAAACCCTCCTCTGCCGCCGTGCGGACAATGGCATCCGCTTCGTCCGCATCGAGCTTGCCATCGGCCCACCCCACCGCGGCGAGCGCGAGAAAAACATCCCTTCCGAGCCTCGTTTCGGTCATGGCTTCATCCTAAGGCACTTCCGCCGGCATAGGGTGCTCCAATAGGGTGCCCCCAATTGACAAGGGACATCTCGCGTGCATAATGCGCGCTTTCCGAGCGGGGAGGCACTGCCATGTACACTGTCCCGAAAATTCTAGCCCTCGAGGCATCCCAACTCCGCACGGGCCATCCCGACTTTCGAGTCGGCGACACCGTCCGCGTCCACTACAAGATCGTGGAGGGCGACAAGGATCGCATCCAGGTCTTCCAGGGGGTGGTCGTCAAGAAGCACCGCGCCGGGCTCCGCAGCTCGTTTACCGTGCGCAAGGTCAGCTTCAACGTCGGCGTCGAGCGCATGTTCATGCTGCACAGCCCGAGGCTCGACAAGATCGAGATCACCTCGCGCGGCGTCGTGCGCCGCGGGCGCCTCTTTTACTTGCGCGAACTCTCCGGCAAAGCCGCGCGCGTCCGCGACGAGAAGGACCAGTAAGCGCCCCCGCCGGCATCGGGCCTTTGGGCGGCCCGGCCCGGACTTACCCGGAAAGTACCCGGTCGGCGGCGGACGACGCTATCATCGGGCCCCGCGCGCGGTTTGATTGCCGTGTGCGGGGCAAACCCGCTTTTTGGCGGCAAAAGGTCGAGAGATCTCCGATGCGAAAGCGCCTCTACGTCACCGTCGTCGTGTTGTTCGTCTTACTTGGGTTTTATCCCCGCTCGGTCATGGCGGCGCCGGAAGCGCACGTCTTGCGCATCGACCCGCGCGCCAGCCAGACCGAGGGCGCACCGATCCTCACGACGGTCATCGAGCTGGTGCAAAATAAGCGGCTCAGCGAGGCCATCGCCGAATGCGCGGCTCTCCGCGGTGACGCGCAGCTCGATTGCCAGAGCGACAAGCTCGAGGCCCCGCAGGCACTCTATTCGCCCATCGCGCCGTTTCCCGAGACCGCAGCCGTTTTCACGGTGACCGTCGACGGCGCCGATCGACTAGGGAGCTTCGCCTCCAAGGCGCGATGGGGCGAGAGTCTCACCCAACCCGGCATCGGAACCGCCTGGCTCGTCCTGGTCGACGCCTCTTCGTCGATGGGCGCGCGCTTCGAAGACGCCAAGGCGGTGGCCAACGCCTTCATCGGCTCGATGACGGCCAACGACATCGTCGACGTCATGTACTTCAATGACCGGCAAGTCGTCAGCGACTCCAAGTGGCAACCGGCCGCCGCCAAAGTGCAGGTCCAAGGGTTCGTCAACGCCCTGAAGTCGATGTACCCCGCGCAAGGTCGGGTGAGACCGCTCTTCAACATCATCAAACAAGCCGCGACCGACGGGTACCGCGAGCTCGGCAACGTGGGGACGAAGGTCACCGTTCCCCTGCATCAAGCGATGCTCATCCTCTCCAACGGCGTGGCGGGAAGCGACGCCCAGACCACCGGCCCCGGCGCGTCCCTGCTCAGTCAATACCTCAGCAAAGGGCGGTTTCCGGAGGACAACACCGTTCAGCCGAAGACGCCGCTGCCCGTCATCTCGGTGTGGCTCCCCTCGTCTGGCTATGACGAGTTTCGCAACAATGCCCAAGAGTTCATGCAGGGGCTCGCCAACCCCGACATCGGCGGCTTCTATGACGTGATCCGCGCCGGACAGGGCGGCGCCAAAGGCCCCAAGCTCGTCACGGCGGTGCGCACGCGCTTCAACCAACTGCACATCGTCAAGTGGCGGGTCTCGTGCATCAACCCATCCGTCACCCAGACCTTCAAACTCGTCTTTACGAATACCTCGACCCCCATTCTCGGCGACTCGACGTTCAAAGACGTGCCGATGGGTATCGATCCCACGGCATGGCCGCTCGGTGTCGACGTCGATTACACGCAGAAGATGGCCGTTCGCGACCCCATCGAGCCCGGCGGCAAGCTGACCGTCTACGGCGATTTCTGCTGGGGAGGCGAAAAGGACCGCGCCGAGGCGTATTTCATCCCGGCCGGCACCCAGCCGCCTGCCACCATCGCCGGGACCGATATCGAGGCCGCAAAAAGAACGCAGCAACAGCTCATCGCGAGCGGCATGCGAGGCCGCGCGATGCAGTCGTCCGATCGCGACATCGTCTTCGAAGCCCCCGACCAAGAGAAAATCCTCTCCGGCTCCGGCGACGCGGCGACGGTTCGCGTGGTGATCGTCGACAACAAGGCGCACCGCATGAGCGGCGTGACCGCAACCACCGTCCTTACGCTGAAGGCAAAAGAGAAATCGATCCCCATCCTCTTCATGGTGGGGGGAGCATTCGGGCTGGTGGTGGTCGCGCTGCTGCTCGTCATCGTGCTGCGCAGCGGCAAAAAACGACCGGCCGGCCCCGCCCCGGCGCCCGTGGTTGCCGGCGGCGCGCCCTACGCGCCCGCGCCTTACGGCGGGTCGCCCGCGGGAGGCGCGCCGGGTTACGGTGCGGCGCCCGCGTATTCACCTGCTGCCCACGGTGGCGCGGTTCCCGCGTTCGGAGCGCCCGGCCCCTTTGCTTCGCCTCCGGGCGGCGGAGGTGGCGGGGGCGAGGGGATGCACGGCGCTCCCAAGGCAGCGCCGTACGGCGCGACGGTCGCTGTCCAGCAGGCCGGCTCACCCGAGCCCTATCGCCCGCCGGGCGGAGGGGCGCGCGCCGTGCTGAATGGCCCGGCGGGCACCTACACCGTATCCCCCAACCTCGAGATGAGCGTCGGGCGCGACGCGGCCAAATGTCACATCACCCTCACCGAGCCGCGTGTGTCGGGCGTGCATGCCACGCTGAAGCTCGACGCGGGCCAGCTCTACGTGCGCGACGAGAACTCGAACAACGGCACCTTCGTCGACGGTCACCGTCTCGCTCCCGGGGTATGGACCGTCGCGCCAGCGGGCACCGCGCTGCGCATCGGACCGGTCGAGTTTGCGATTCGCATCGAATAAGATTGTAAGCAGGCGGCAAACCCGGAGGGTTTCGCTCGATGCAAGGCGCGCTTCTCGAAGTCGCTCAACGAACGGACCCCGGTCGCGATCCGGACAAACAGATCAATGAAGACTCGGCCGCTTACCGAGCGACGAAGCTCGGGCACTTGCTCATCGTGTGCGATGGCATGGGTGGCCACGCGCTCGGTCAAGAGGCGAGTCGACTCGCGGTAACGACCATCATGCAGTCGGTCGAAAGCGCCGCTGCGGGAACGGCTCCCGGCACTGCACTCGCTCACGCGATCGCGGAAGCGGGGCGGCGTGTTTATCAGATGGGCGGCGCGGGCCCGCAGGCGGGGCGCCCCGGCTCGACCTGCGTCGCTCTGCTCGTGCACGGCGGCGCCGTCGAGGTTGCACACGTCGGCGATAGCCGCGCCTACTTCGTCCGCAATGGGCGAATCTGGCCGCTCACCAAAGACCATTCCGTCGTCCAGCAGCTACTCGATCAGGGCGCCATCACACCCGAGCAAGCCGTTTTGCACCCCGAGGGCAACAAGATCACGCGCGCGCTCGGCATGAAACCGGACACCGAAGTCGAGCTGCGCGAGCCCCCGCTTTTGCAAACGGTGGGCGATGTCTTCGTACTCGCCAGCGATGGGCTCTGCGATCTGGTTCGCACCGACGAGATCGGGACCGTGGTCATGCAAGCGGCGTCGCTCGACCTCGCCTCTCAAAACCTGGTAGCGATGGCGAACGCTCGCGGCGGCCACGACAACATCACGGTGCTGCTCGCGCGCGTGCTTCCGGGCGGGGGAGCGGGCGGGGTCGTTGCGTCAGAGCCGCTCGCGCCGACGATCGTCGAGAAACCGATGGGCGCAACGGCTCCGGGCGCGCCGGAGAAAACGCTCGTCGATCGGCCGCCGATGGCTCCGCTGTCGGCGGCGCCGCCCTTCGCTCCGACGCCGGCGGCGGCTGTCCTCCCACCGCCAGCGACGAGTGGCGGACCGGTATCGCCTACGCCAGCTGCCCGACCGATCACCGAGCCGCTCCACGCGCCGCCGATCGCGCAAGGGATGCAGCCGCGCCTCGCACCGGCTCCGCCGTCCCATACGATTCCGCCGGCGCCACCTTCACGAAGCGGGCTCCTCGTCGCGGTCGTGGCGATGATGCTGGTTTTCCTGGTTGCCGTCGTCGTGTGGTGGATTCTGCG
>DATHEQ010000305.1:0-12529 GCA_035318505.1 Polyangiaceae bacterium
GAACAGAATGCGACGGCGGCGGCCACCGGAATGAAAAAGGCCGCGAAGAAGGCACACAATCGCTCTCTCGATACGGCGAGAGCCCTACGAACCGCCAATGTCGTTGCTCGGGAGGAGGCAGACGCCTAGATTTTGCGCGCAACCAACAGAGCGCGTCTGATCGAGAGCATCCAAGACTCGGGTGGCGGCGAGCGCCAGCCGGACGGGGAGCGGAGTGTCCTTCAGGGTCATTCATAGCTCGTGTAACAGTGGGCGCCCTGCCAACCGACTACCGAACCCCAACCTGCGCCCGAGCCAACACGGCCGAACACACTGGCTCGATAAGCGCGAATAGTCGATCGAAGGAAGCTCTCCGATGTCGCCAGGTCACCCGCAACAGCACGGGAGGGCATGCGTCCATGAAAAAGCCCCAAAGCAAAAAAGAGAAAAAGAAGAATACCCGCAAGGACCGGGGGTTGACGTTTGGGCAGCCTCATAGTCGTCCGGCCAACACCGGCCAACACCGTCGTGACGGCCTAGCCGTCTGCCGCGATGGTGCTCGCGGGAGCGAGACAGATGGCGCACGGTCAATGGACGGAGATCGAGGCGCGTGGCGTCCTCGAGGCCATGGAAGCGGAGCGGCGTCGGGATTGAGAAGTTCGCGCGGAGCCGCGGGCTGGTACCGCAGCGGTTGTGGTGGTGGAAAGCGAAGCTCGGCTTCCCATCAGTCGAAGCCCGACGACGCGAGGCTCGCAGCCGTGGTAAGGCGGTCTATCCATCGCATGCGCGGATGAACTATGCCTAAGCAACGTACTGGTTCCGAGCTCCACTGGCACCACGACCACTGGGACTTCCGACTCTCGCTCAGATCGAAACCTCGTCGTCGGCCCGTCATCCACACGGATTGCACCGATCGTAACGACGCGGAGAAGTTCAGGGTCGAGATGGTTCGGCGCTCGCTGGACGGGACGCTGCCCGGCCTTGCTGATCTCCTCGCCGGCAAGACGAAGACGATCGTCGCGAGCGCGAGCGATCTGGTACAGGCCGGTTTGACCGTTGGGCAGTACGCGGATGGATGGTTGAGCAGCAGCGAGATCAGGAAGCTCGAGAGCTGGGAGAGCGTCGAGTCACTCATGCGCGTCCATCTACTCCCCACCCTCGTCACGGTCGGCGGCGCGAAGGTGGCGCTGCGCGATGTGCCGATCAGGAGTGTCGAGCGCCCGCACATGAAGGAACTCGTGTTCCATCTCGACGAGATGGCTCGGCGCGGGGTCGGACCGAACGGCAGATCCTTCAAAGCCAAAACGGCGTGCAACGTATGGTCGGTCGCAACGTCGATGTTCGCAGATGCGGAAGATTCGAAAGATCCTCGCCTGCAATGCATCGCAGAGAGTCCGTGCGTGCGAGTGCGGGGGCCGGACCTCGCTGGCAAGAAGAACAAAGTCTACTTGTACCCCGCAGAGTTCCTTCTTCTGGTGAATTGCGCGGCGATCCATGCGAGTGGCGCGCGTTTCACGCACTCGCAGTGTACTTGTTTGCGCGCGTCGGCGAGCTGCGACCGCTTTGCGCTACCGACGTGGACCTCGATCGCGGACTCGTTCGTCTTCATCGCGCGCAGCAGCGTGCGACGCGCGGTCAGGCAGGTCAAAATCAAGCTGCCGAAGAACCGTCGCGCTCGATGGGTACCCTTCGAGAAAGCGGTCGTGCCTCTCCTACGCGCGCTGGTCGAAGCCCGGCCGACAGGCCCGCTACTCCGGCTCAAAGAGCTCGCATCGGGCAAGCACCTCGCCGCGATCGCACGAGAACACCTCGTGCTCGCGGGGATCCCGACGACGTGGCTCGATGAGTTGCTGGCGCACGACGACACGCGAGAGCGGATGCGCTTTCATGATTGGCGGGCTACCGGGATCACGTGGCTCGCTTACCGTGGCGTGCCCCCGCTGCACATCATGCAGCGATCGGGACACCAGAGTTACGACGTACTGATGGAGTACGTCCGCGAGGCGGAGAACCTCCGCAACACGAGCTTCGGCGAGCCGTTCCCGCCGTTGCCCGACGCGCTTGTTATCGGACTTCGCGAGGACCTAGGTCTACCGACGTCATCCGAATGCGCGCCCGTATCCGCGCCGGCGGCATCTTCAGCCCCGCTCAACGCGCCCACCCCGACGTCGGCGCCGACTTTTCTCAGCGCGATTTCTCTATCGGGATGGGCGATACAGTCGGGATGGGCGACCGAGCTGCCCATGATTGGCCAAACGTTTGGCCATAAAAACTCGCAACTACTCGGAACATTTGTGGAGGCGCCGGGAATCGAACCGCGTGATACGTCTGTGCGACGCGTCGTCAAACGTCGCGAAGATGACGCATCGCGCGACGAAAGACGACGCGAAGCGACGTGAGGTTTCGGCTTCGACGCCAATGAGCGCCGCGGAGCCATCCGCGTCGCTGCGAAGCTCGCGATCGGTGCCGGCGATCTCACCTGCGCACGTGCACTGCTCGATCTGCTGGACGACGAGCGATGACGGGGTCGGCGCGCATCGCATGCGAAAAGGATGTGCACCGGGCCGCGGAACGGCGCGCTCGCAAGTTCTGAACGGGCTCCCTCAAGCACGACGCCGTGCGTCGTTCAGGCCCTTGCGCGATCTGATCACGTGCCCAGTGAGTCATCGGGCGATCGCGAGACGCTCGGTGTGGCGATTCGGCCCGCGAAAATGTGATCGAAAAGTGCGGCCCAGGGGGTCATGCTTACCGACATGACACAGTCCAGGAAGCGATCGTTCTTGGTGCGCGCGGCACGGACCCTGGCGAGCCTCGCGACGCCGTTGCCGTTTGCCGTCTGGATAACCGGAGGCTGCGCCCCGGAACCTGCGCACGAAGCTCCGTCGGGTGCGGCCGGTACGGGAGGTTCGCCGACCGAGGACGCGCGTCCGACGAAAGACCCAATCGACGCGGCTGACGCGGCGTCGCCCTTCCCTCGCGATCTTCCGCGAACGGCCGAAATGTACTGGCTTACGAAAATCGGTTGGGGCAGCGCGCAAACGGACCGGGTGTGTGCAAGGGGAAACCAAGACCCCGTGGCGCGGGCACTTTGCGCAAAGCCGCGCGCGCCGCTCTCGAGCTTCGAAGATCTGCTGCGCGCATTTTGGCCCACCGGGCGCACGTGGCAGGAAAACTACACCGCCGGTTTGACGTTCCAGTCTTCTGCGCTCGCGGCTCGGCTCGTCTCGGTTATCAATCCCGCGGTCATTCTCACATCGCTCGCGCAATACGCGCCCGGGGACGACGCCGGTGCGCCCCCCGAGTTCGCGACGGATCTGGCCATCTCATTCACCCGCGGCGATCAGCTGGTCGAGCTTCTCGGCATCGATGGACAGAACCAGCGACTCAACTTCTATCTTCTCGCTTTCGGGCACGCCTGCCGCGCGACCGACAACTGCACGGCCACCGACGTGCTCGGCTCGCGCAGCGAGCGCGACTGGACGTCCTGGACCCTCTATCAAGACGAGGACATCGAAGACACCGGTCTCTCCTGTCTCTCGTGTCACCAAAGCGAGGGCCCCGGAAATCCGAGGCGCTTTCTGATGCGCGAGTTCACCCCTTTCTGGCTTCATTGGGGCCTGCCGTCGAGCGCGTTCCTCACCTTGGGCTGCACGGGTGGCGCTCCGCCCGTGGTCTTGAGCCAATCGCCGCGGCCCGACGCGACCGCCATCATCCCCGATCTCGCGGGTACGTTCGCCCGCGCGCACGCCGACGAAACGCACTTGGCGGGCGTACCCATCGAAACTTTGATCGCGCAGCGAAGCGGCCAAGAGATTTCTTTCACCCCGCGGCGGATGCGAGCCACCGTCCTCGGTCGCGACGGCAGCTTCCCCGGCAGGCTCGACAACAATGAGAGCCGGTTTGCCATCGAAGAGCCGCATCAGATGGATACCTTCGGGACGCTTACGGGACAGTACTGTCAGAACGGCACGATGGATCGCTGGAACGCGTACCGCAATACGCTGCGCCGCGAGGGGATGCCCGTCCCTTATTACCAATTCGAAATCACCGAATCGGAGGCGGGAACGAAGGCGCGCGCCGACTATGCGGGGTTTTTGCGGGATGCATCCTCGAGCGATGCGCTCGATATCTTGGCGCCGCTCGTGAGCGACGACGTCGCCACGGTCATCGGTTTCGTCCCTGAGCCCGAGAGCGACGCACCGACCATCTTGCGGCAAATGTGCGGGCGCTGTCACACGGGAACGGAAAGCCCGGCCCTGAAGCGCGCGCGCTTCGACGCGCGTAACCTCGATCGGTTGAGCCGCGAAGCGATGGCGGAAGCGATGCGGCGCGTGCAGCTGCCCCAGGGCGACCCCGGGCTCATGCCGCCCCGGCGCGCCGGGCAGCTGCCAGCGTGGGCCATCGAGCGGCTCGGGAGCTACTTCGCCAGCCGCTGAGCGCGCGGCGGTGACACCACGGTCCGAGACAACACCACTGACGAGTCCAGCCACGCGCCGGTCACACCTCGTTTGAGATGACCCAGAAGTACATCCGCACGGCCGAGGCTATCGGTGAAGCCATCGGCGCTGTGTTCCCGCCGCCGCCGGCGAGCCTGTTACGTGTCCCCAACCGGCTTGCGAATCGTCTTAACGATCCGCAAGCCTTTGTTTTTACAGTGGAGGCGCCGGGAATCGCTCACTCCTGTACGGAGCGAAGCGCAGTACAGGAGTGACAGATGACCGAAGCGTGCCGTTGAGGCATTTGCCGAAACCAGAGGTGGAGGCGCCGGGAATCGAACCTGGTTAGAACCACCGATTTCTAAGGAATCCCGCGAATTGCCGAGGTCATCAGGCCGGATTGGCGAAGAATCGACCCCGGATTTGGGGGCTCCAGCCGAAACTCGTGCCGAAATGGGGGCCGCCAAACTGGTGTGCAGGTAGCTAGACGGCGGTGGCTCAAACGGCTGGCCGGTGGCTCCGTTGGGACCTTCGCGCGGCGGCGGGCCGGGGCGGTCATCTGCCGGAATGCCGAGCTCGGAGGGCAGGGGAGGGAAGACCTGTCCGAAGTTGGTGTCTCGCAGATTCTCGGCCTCTCGCACGTATTGCAGCATCGTCGCGTAGTCCCTATGCGATGACCGATGCATGATGAGCACGGCGTTGTCGCCATTTTGCGACGGGTTTCTTGGCCGACGAACAACTCCTCCCGCGTGATGCCCGACAAAGCCATATGCATGCGTAGCGTCGCGGCAAGCTTCTTACCATCGTCGAGTCCATCGATATGCGCGAAAACGGGACCTGTCGGAGCCATCTGAATCAGTGAGCGCCAGACCGGCACGCTGTGAGGTTCCATCGGAATGTAACGCGCCCTCTTGCCCTTCAAGTAGTGAAGTTGTCCTTTGCGGTCCATCCGCTTGTGGATGTGGACACGTCTGTGCTCGACGTCGATGTCCGGCGCGTCGATGCAGCGCATCTCGCTCACTCGCATGTACGCATACACACCGATTGCGTAGAATCGGCGCCATTCGATCGGAACGAGCGAACACCGCAACAGCTTCAATAGCTCGTTTGGGTAGATGAAAACTTTTGCTTTCTCGGCGCCGGGATCGGGTCCCCTTACACCGATGCAGGGGTTCGCGCGCAGCACCTTGAGCTTGGGGTCCTTCGACGTGTGCGCATCTTGGAACAGCTGCGTCACGGTGGACCAAACGTTGATGGCGCGCTTTTCCGAGAACTGTCGTGCGGTGCTCCTGCGTTCGATAACTCGCTGGTCGAGGGCGTACACGAGCTCGACGAGGTGCTCGCTTTGCACTTGGAGAATGGGGATGTCGCCGAACGGCACGGGCGCGTTCCGGTAGCTGACGGGGGTGCTGAAGACGTGCACGCGCAAAGCGCTCTCGTTGTCGTCGTGCGCAGCCAGCTTCGTACGGGTGGGACTTCTCAACCAGAGGTCAGTTGCGTACTGACAGACGGTCATCCCGGCCTCGGCGAGCACCGCCGACTCGATCGCGAACGTCTTCTTCCCGGCAATAAGCTCGGACAGGCGCGGCAGCGTCCCGTCGATGCACCGCTGGGCAATCTCCTTGCGAGCTGCCTCGGCCGCGTCCGTCGTCGTGATGCCCAACATGCAGATCGATCGCCGAACCTCGGGCTGCGTGCAGACCGTGATGCGGACGTCGTAGTGATCCCCATGCCATCTGGGCTTTGATCCGGTGCGCGGTCGTCCCACGATAGTCCTACTTCCTCGTACGTAGTACGCTTGCCCCCATCACTGCCTCAAGGTCAAGCTGTTTTGGCCGTGCCTTGTCGACCGGAGCCGCCTGCAGTTTCGCTTCGCTTTTGTTATCAGGCGCGGTCGAACTGGCATCCTCACTCGGCAGGTAGAATCTTGCCGCGTCCTCGACGCGGGCGATGCGCTTATGCCCGCGGCGTTTGTTCGGAAATCGCATGGCGCGAGCATCCGACGTAAATTCCTCTGGCGTGATGCCAAAGATCTCGGTGCAATTCATTTGCGTGACGGCCAGCGGTCGGGGCATCGTGGCGATCAGTGCACTGCGCGGCACCAGAAGTGGGACCAGTTCGTCTTCGGGATCGGAAGATCTTCCGCGATTGCGCATGAGGCCTTCCAGTCTTAACTGCCGGTCTCAAGAGACAACGTCGTCGAGCAGAGTGTCACCGGGGTCATCCCTGGCGCATTGTCCGCGTGCGTGGTGACATCAGCAGCCCGATGGCCAGAGCTTGTCCGGCCGTGAGGCCTTCCCGCGAAGGAACCGCGCCAGCTCGTCGACGTGCCAAACGAGCGTTCCCTTTCCACCTCGACGTGAGGTCGGGAAGACATCACCCCTGTACCAAGCCTTTCGAAGGCCGGCGTTGGACCGAAACCGGCAGTAGCGGGCCGCCTCGCTGGTGGTCAGGAACGGGCTGCTCCTCACCGACTCCGGGGTGGACACCGATTTCGACTTGCCGCCGGTCGTTGATGACCACCGCGCCATCGGTGAACCGACCGATGTCCCTCGACGCTCGCCGAGCCGTGGTCCGCCGTTTTGGCGCAGCACCGTCCTGCGCCAAAAGGGGCTCGGCGACGTCGCGTAACCGCGCCGCGTAACCGCGCCTCTCCCAACCACCGGACTCGGCTCTCGGTGGCACCGGTGTGCCATGGATCCCGATTGCCTCCTCTTTTGCCCGCCACCGACATCGCCCTCTGCCTCCAACCTGCCTCGGAGTGCCTCCAAACGACCCAGGGCACCTTCCCAATCCTCACCGTCCACCCTCCCGACCCACGCATCATTTACTTACGCTCCACCGGCATCGTGAGGAGCGGCGGGCACTGACATGACCGGCAAACCGGCATCGTGTCCCAGTCACGCGACTCGCCGATTTCGAAACGGACGTCGAGCGTGGGCTCGAGGATTCGATTCGCGTCGTCCACCACGCGTGAAGACTCTCGGCCATTCCGCTACCTGGGCGGCGTGGGCCCGTGTCGCGCGCGCGAAGGCGAAACAGTCTCGAATTGGGGATCAATGCGGCTGTCGCACCCAAAATCAGCGGCACGACCGAGTTGCCGATCTCTCGTCGGTAGCGCTCGGGGGGGGACCGGCACAGGGCACACGTCACGTACGACCCAATTGTATCAGTGCTTATGTATCATTGACCGCCTGGGCTCAGGGCGATATATAAGCGCTTGTACAATGCAAGCTCCGGGTTCGGGCCTCGGTACTCTCATGCGCCATCTGCTCGAGCTGCTCGATGGCGACGTCGAGAAGATCTACCGGGCAGCCTCGCTCGACTACCGGCCTCGGTTTACGCCGGTGATGCGCGCGCTTCGCGACCACGGTCCGTTATCCATCAAGGAAATTGCCGCCTACGCGAGAGTGACGCATTCGGCGGCCAGCCAGACGGTGACGGCCATGAAGCGCAAGAGACTGGTTTCGGTCGCTACTGGCCGGGATGCTCGCGCGCGTACGATCACCATGAGCCGCCGAGCGAAACGGCTCTTGCCGCGGCTCGAGATGATGTGGATCGAGACGAACGCGGCGGCGAAAGCTTTGAACGAGGAGCTGCCCATGCCGCTCGACCCGATTTTGCGGTGCGCCATCGACGCGCTAGAGCGGCGTTCTTTCGCCGAGCGGATTCGCGAGCAAGGCTCGAACAAAGTCGCCCCCCCGAAAGCAGAGAGCAGGAGAACAAGTCGAGATGTTTGAAACTCGTTCGGTCATCTGGGTCGGGCTTGCGATCGCCGCGCTGGTCTGCGTCGCGTCCTGTCACCCCCAAACGCCCGGCCGTTCCCCCGCCGATCGCGAGGGCCCCGAATTCGCGCTCGCTCCAGCCGAGCGCGAAGAGCTCGTCGCCGCCGTGCTGGCGGAACTCGATGGCAAATACGTCTTTCCGGAGGTCGCCTCCAAGAACCATCCTGTGCTCGCCAAACGCTGGGCAGACGACGCCATGAACCGAACGACCTCCAGCCGCACGATCATGGCGAGAATGAACGCCGATCTTCAGGAGCTATTCAACGACAAGCATGTGCGGCTTCTGCCTGTGAACGCCATCCCCGAAGCAATGCTTCGGGACGCAGAAGAAGCGACGCCCGGCGAGCTCGCTGAGATGGCGAAAATCGAAGCGCGCGAACACTTCGGCATTGCCCGCACGGAAATACGCGAAGGCAACATCGGTTATCTCGAGCTCGTCCATTTCCCCTACGCGAAATTACCTGGAACGGAGCAGGCGATCAGCGAAAGCATGGGAGTCATACGCGATACGCGGGCGCTGATCGTCGATCTGCGTAACAACCATGGCGGGGACGGGGACACCGTGACGCTGTACATGAGCTACCTGTTCGACAAGAGCACGCTTCTCTCCGAATCGTACGATCGGTTGACCGGCAAGACCACGCCCGACCGAACGCGCACCGAGGTTCGAGGGCACAAGTATGGGGAGAAGCGGCCGCTCTGGGTGCTGACCTCGAGCGCAACGTTCTCCGGCGGAGAGGCGTTCGCCTATGCCTCGCAGACGCTCCAACGCGGCACCATCGTCGGTGAGAAAACCGGCGGGGGCGGTCACTACAACAAGGTCGTCAAAGTCGGCAGGCATTTTCTCTTGTCGGTGGCGGTCGGCATGACCAAAAGCCCGATCACCCACACCAACTGGGACGGCGTCGGCGTGACGCCCGATGTCGCGACCTCGGCCGACGAAGCGCTCGATGCCGCCATGATGCTGGCGCGAAAAACGATGCGCGACGCGAAATGAACTCGCCGCGTTCCCTCGCCGAGCGCGCCTGCCATTCCTCAAATGCCGCCGAGCGGTCGGTCTCGCTTGAACCCTCTTCTGCCGGCGGACGGCTTGGACTTGGAAACGGCCGCTGCATGAGTTTCGGCACAGAATTCTGTAAGTATCGAGAAACTATTGTGGAGGCGCCGGGAATCGAACCCCGTTTAAGTATTGGTCGTTAATGGCGTTTCGTGGTGCTGGGTGGAGGTTTTCACGAATTTCTTCCATCAATCGGCCTCCAAGAACCTCCAAGAACCTCCACGGAGCGGTGGCGACCCTTGATGCCACTCAAGAAACCTCGACCCGGCGCTTCTAGTGAACCAACCGCTCCGTGTCGAAGTCTAGACCGTCGATGTACTCGAACCTTGTCGTCGATCCCCGGCGGGCTTTTCCCGGTGGACTTGCGGCCTTACGTCGCTTCTTGGTGGGATCTTTCCTTTCGGTAGGCAGCGATCAATGTCGCGGACGGCTGCCATCCGTGACCGACCGAATGAAAGCCCGCCAAGCGACGAATGACTAAGCCGACCTGCAGATCCCCTGGGTGGATGCCCCTGAGCCGCGGATGTTGACGCGGGTAAACAACAGGCCGAACTCGCATCGCGACCCGCGGTTCCGACCGAAGAGTCCGTCATCAATGTGTCGGGGCCCGGAAGGACGCGGTCGTCAAGTCGGGCGGCCGAGGCTCTTGTTCTGGCGGAGAGCGCACCCGAAGAAAGCACCGACTCTGCACCGCCCCGCCCCACGCGGAACTCTCGTTCCGATCCGCATTGCCCCAACACGGTGACCGTCGCGTGCCGCCAGCGCGTCGCCGGCGGGAAAGTGGGCATTGGTTTTGTCGTGGACCTCGACGAAACGAAGGTGCGACTCGCCGATGCCGAACGCGATGACGGGCGCCCGGTATTGAAGGGCTATGTGGCTCCGCTCGACGTGGAGGCTCTTTCCTCGGAGGTGCGGCGCCTGCGCAGCCAAGGTGGAATACGGGACTTGCTCGTTGAACATCAGCGCACCCACAGCGTAAGGTGCAGCTCATCAATGGCGTTGAGCTTTTCCAGAAAATGCGTAAATCGCTCGGCAACAAGAGAAACGAGCTGAGCAAAGCGCACATCGAGACACTCGCGAAGACGTACGGCGATTTTCTCACCAGCGACATTGCCAAAATCTTCGACAATGAAGATTTCGGCTTCCATCGCATCACCGTCGAGCGTCCTCTGCGGTTGAACTTTCAAGCATCTCCCGAACGCATCGAACGATTGCAGGAAGAGACCGGCTTCGCAGGGCTCGCCAAGTCGAAAAAGAAGGGTGCTCTGGGCGAGCGAGACGCGGACCAGGGGCGGGCGCTGCAAGAACAGATAGTGACGACGCTTGGCGCCCTGAACGCTACGCAGGTGGTCAAGAATCGCGATGTGTTCGAGAAGTCGCTTCGTTCACCGGATCGGTCCACGACCTGCGTCTGACACTCATGGATTCCTCCGTGAGAGCGAAACGCGGACTTCCCATGTTGGCGACAGTAGCTCTCGTCGGCAAGAATCGCGACGGGAGTCTTTCTCCGACGGAGAAGAGCGAATCTGGGCGTTCACGGCCCGGGGCGCCGGCGTGAGCCGAAGCCGCCCTGACTTCGCAGCCACTGCAGGACCGCGTCGCGCGAGATCCGGAACGTGTGCCCGATCCGCCGAACACCGGGTATATCGCCGTGCGAGACGGCTTCGTAGACGGTCTTTCGGTTCAGGCGGAGGAAATCCGCGAGCTCGTCGACGGTAAGGATCGGCGGCAGATCGGGTACCTGGCGTCCGGCGCCGGTCTCATCGTCCGAGCCAGGAGCAGCCTCCGCCCTTCGGGCTTCCTCTCCCATGAAGGGAGAACGCGCGCATCAATCGCGGCGGCGACACACTTCGATACGAAAAACAATCGCCGACCAAAAGACAGCTCTCGCTGTCGCCCGCGCAAGGCGACCTCGCGTTTCGAAGGCATGGCGGGTCGGAAGCGCAATCAGAAGGACCAGGCCCCCCGCCGACGTGGGAGCTACGCACGGGCGATTGCCTCGCCGGCATGGCGTCTCTTCCAGACGCTTCGGTCGACGTAGTCATCACCGATCCCCCGTACGAGGCCGAGGCCCACACCGCCCAGCGAATGGTCGCCCGCGCCGGCGGCCGCCTGGAGTGCGAGCCAATCGCCTTCCCGCCCATCACCGAGGAACAACGCACCGAGTCCGCCCGCCAAATGGCCCGCCTCGCTCGCCGCTGGATCCTCGTCTTCTGCCAGGTCGAAGGGGCGATGAAGTGGCGCGCCGCGCTCGAAGCCGGCGGCGCCGTCTACAAGCGCACCTGCCAGTGGATCAAGCCCGACGGCAAGCCGCAGTACTCCGGCGACCGCCCCGGCATCGGCTACGAATCGATCGTCGCCTGTCACGCCCCCGGCCGCAGCACGTGGAACGGCGGCGGCTCGCACGGCGTCTTCATCATGAACAAGAGCGGCGATCCGCGAACCGGCCATCAGACCCAGAAGCCTCTCGCGTTGATGGAACGGTTGGTGCGGCTCTTCTCCGACCAGGGTGAACTGATCCTCGATCCGTTCACCGGCTCAGGAAGCACGGGCGTCGCGGCCTTGCGACTGGGGCGCCGGTTTGCCGGCTGGGAGATGGACCACGAGTACGCCGAGATGGCTCGACGCCGCCTCGCCGCGGCCCGCGAGCAGCTCGAGATCGGCTTCTGAGCAGCGCGAAGAAACGACTCGATGAGCGGCGGCAGAGCGATGAAGGTCGACGACGCTTGGTTCGCAGGCGTCTGATGGCAGCACGCGCGTTCGACCCTTCAGACCGATCCTCCTCGCCCATGAACACCAACGCTCCGGCGATCACCCACACGCCTGGCCGCGCAAGCAATGTCGGGTTGTGGGTGCTGCAGGCAGTCCTGGCCTTCCAGTTCGCCGGGGGGGCGGCATCATGAAGGCTGCGCTACGTGGTCGGCGTGCTGGAGGTGGCCGGCGCGGTCGGGCTGCTGATCCCGTTGCTCTCGAGCCTCGCAGCCCTTAGATTCGCCGCCGTGATAGTCGGCGCGGCCATGACCAACCAGTTCCTTCTGGAGGAGAGCCCGTGGCTGCCCCTGGCCCTCCTGGTAGTGGCTGCGGTGATCGCCTGGGCTCGCAGATCCAGTAACTCAATCCTGGTCGACATTCTCCGACGGTGACGACCACGCATCGAGAAATGGAGAGAAGCAGTGAACGAGATGACACTTCGTGTGACGTCCGCCGACGGTACGAGGATCGCCTACGACCGGAAAGGCACTGGCCCGGCGGTGATCCTCGTCGGCGGCACC
>DATHEQ010000306.1:0-56335 GCA_035318505.1 Polyangiaceae bacterium
AAAATCATCGGCAGGCGCGGTTTGATCGCCGAGCAGATCGCGGACGGTATTGTTGTACTCGAAGCGGTTCAACCGACGCGCGTAGCTCGGACCAGGGCTCGGCGCAGTGCAATCGAGACCTCCGCCGGCTCCGCCGCTCCCCGCTGCGCCGCCCGCTCCTCCCCCTCCCGCTCCACCGGTACCCGCGCCGCCCACAGTGCCGTTACCCGCCGCTCCCCCGGCGGGCTTGGCATTCACGCCGTTGTCCGGGGCTCCGATCATGCCCGTGCACGACGCGCTCGCGAAGATCGCTCCTACGAGCAGCCCCTTGGTCCAATCCAATGAAAGGGACCTCGACATCTAGCGCCTCCTGACTTGCCTATTCGGAAAGGGCAGGCACTTCGTTCTAGCTTGCAGACCTGTTAGCGGCAACGAAAGGCGTTGAAGGCGCGCTACGCCGACATCGTCGCACGCTGGAATTGGGTATGGAATAAATCAGCAGGATTGTTCTTCGTGTCGTCAGCCTGCCTGGGGCTGCTCGGAAGGATCCGCCAGCCGGCGCCCGAGGTCGATGTCGATGGTCGCCGGAAAGCTGTTGGCAACGTTGCGCGAGCGGCGGGCCTTGAGTGATCTCGCGTGAGCCTCTAGCCAATGGCGCGCGTCCTCTTCGCTCCACGAACGGGCGGCACGACACGCGCGGAGCGCGCGCTGCAGGGAGCGGCTGTCGGGTGGCCGCTCGGCGGGATCTTTTTCTAAACAGCGAAGGATGAGTTCCTCGAGATCGGCGTCGATTGCGGTGCCGAGGCGTTCGGAGGGCGGGACCGGAATCGAATGCAGATGATGGCTGCACACTTCGACCACGGTTCGGCCGGTAAAGACGTCGTGTCCGGTCAGCAAATAGTAACCGACGGCGCCCAGCGCGTAGAGATCGGTTCGCGCGTCGATCAGGTCCGGCGACGTAATCGCCTCCGGCGCCATGTAGAGCGGCGTGCCGGTCAAGGTGTCGGCCTGCGTCAGCGGATCGGGACCGGTTTCGCCCACTTGCTTGACGAGACCGAAGTCGAGCACCTTGGCGACATCGGGAATACCGCCTTGCTCGGTGAGAAAGATATTGGCCGGCTTGATGTCGCGATGGATGAGACCAATGCCGTGCGCTTCGGCGAGAGCGCCGGCCACCTGGTCGAGGATGTGGATGACCCGGGCGGGCGGCATCGGCCCCCCTTCGTCGACCACATCGGCGAGGTTCGCGCCATCGAGGTACTCCATGGCGTAGTAAAAGATGCCGTCCGGCGTGCGCCCATAGTCGAAGATACGAATGGTGTTGGGATGGGTCAGGCGCGCGGTTAGCTGTACCTCGCGCTCGAAGCGAGCCACGCTGCGCGCTCCGAATTTCTGAGGCGGCAGGAGCTTGATGGCGGTGGGCCGGCGCAGCATGGCGTGCCTGACGCTGTACACCGCGCCCATTCCTCCTTCCCCCAGTTTCTCGAGCAGCGTGTACTGGCCAAGGCGCCGCGCGTCGCGCACCTCTCGGCGCAGGCCATAGATGACTTTCGACGTCGCGGTGGCGATGGTGAGAGCGAGCGTCCACCAGAGCGCGGCGACAACCGTCCACCGGCGTGCGATCGTGGTCGCATCGAGGCGAAGGCGTGGGTCCGCCGCCGCCGTGTAGATGGTCGGATCGTGATGGGTGCGGTGAATGACGAAGACGCTGGCCACGTACACCACTCCGAAAAAGAGGCAGAGCAGGAACGTGCGGCGCGCGTCGCTGGGGACCAAGATCGAGCGTGCGATCAAGGTATAGCTGAGGCAAAAGAACAGAATCGTGTCCGGGCGCGCTGCGTACGACACGCGAAAACACATCATCACCGCGCCGGCCGCGGCGACGAGCAGGACGATCTCCTCGGTCCAGCGAACAAAACGCATCGAGCGGCGCCCGCTCCGACAGAGCAGCCAGGTGGCCGCGAAGCTCGCGACGGACAGGGCCTGGCCCGGCAGGTAGGCCCTACTCGGACTGTCGTCCTCGGAAAGCGAGCTGATGACGCGCCACACGAATAAAAGGCCCCACATGAGCGCGAGAAGGAGCCCAAAGACGGCGACGCGCTTTTGAAAAAAAGCGCGCATCTCCTCGCGCGACTGGGTATCGTTCGCTCCGGAGTCACTTCCGGCGCTGAGGGCCCCCGTCTGGTGGTCGAGCGCGGCCATCCCTCCGAATTACCATGGGTGGGTCCTCCGACGCACGGCGGCGTGTGCGACAAGATGCCGAGTTCGCCGCGCGCCGGGCCGTGACTACATCATCCTCATGCGGTGGCTGCGAATCGGAGGGCTCATTGCGGTATCCACCGTGCCCTTGATGATCGCCGCCGCAGCGGTGCGCAACGAGCTGCGCGCGGACTTTCGCCCCGATCGTTCCGTCCCTCAGCGCCCCGCGATTCTCGCCGACGAGCAGCTCGAAGACGTCGCCTTCGACGCGCGGGGCACGGCGGTCCGAGGCTGGTTCATCGGGTCGTCGAACGGCGCCGCCGTCTTGCTTTTGCACGGGTCGGATGCCGATCGGTCGCAGCTTGCTCCCGAGGCGCATCTCCTCGCGCGGCACGGCTATGGCGTCCTCCTTTTCGACTGGCCCGGGCACGGAGAAAGCGGCGGCGCCGTGACGTGGGACGAGAACGAGCGGGCCGCCCTTCGCGCAGCGCTCGATTTCACATCTCGGGCGCGCGGCGTCGATGCGGAGCGCATAGGCGTATTCGCCTTCTCGATGGGCACGATGATCGCGATCCAAGTTGCCGCCCGTGACGAGCGCGTCGCAGCCCTCGCGGTCGAGGGAGCCTTCGCGGACGCCAACGAGGAGCTGCGACACGAATTTCGTCATTGGGGCGCGCTCAGCGAGTGGCCCGCGCTGTGGACGGCCCACTGGCTAGGCATGAAATACAACGAGCTCCGGCCACGCGACGTGATCGCCGCGATCGCGCCGCGCCCCGTGTTCGTCATCGCCGGCACGGCCGACGAGATCGTACCGCCCGCTCAGTCGCGCGCGCTGTTCGATGCCGCGCACGAGCCCAAATCATGGTGGCTCGTGAGCGGCGCGACGCACCGTCGTTTCCGGGACGCGGCTGGACCGGTGTACGAGGAGAAGCTCGTCGGCTTTTTCGACGACAAATTGCTGCACAAGGGTCGATCGCCTGCGCTGACGCACTGAGCGGAGGGGGCGGCACGATGATTTCGCACGAAACCATCGGCATCGACGACTAGCCCCGGAGCTCATTCGGCTTTTCGGTCACGCAGAGCGGACGCGCGGCTATTCTCTGGTCCCAATCGGTGCTCATATTGGCGGTCATCGCGGACGTCGTTCTGTGCCGCTCGAGGAGATGAATCGATGCCTACCGAGAACGAATACAAGGGTAGTTGTTTCTGTGGTGCCGTCGAGCTTCGCGTCGTCGGCAAGCCGGCGGCCATGGGTTATTGCCATTGCACGTCGTGCCGGCACTGGTCGGCGGGGCCCGTGAACGCCTTCACGCTGTGGTCGCCAAGCGCGGTGACGATCACGCGCGGGGCCGATCAGCTGGGCTCCTACAAAAAGACCGAGAACAGCATTCGCAAATGGTGCAAATCGTGCGGCGGTCACGTTTTGACGGAGCACCCCGGTTTCAAGCTCACCGATGTGTACGCCGCCGTGATCCCGGATTTCCCGTTCGCGCCCATGCTGCACGTCAACTACGGCGAGACCGTCCTGCACCTGCACGACGGCCTGCCGAAACAAAAAGACTTTCCTAAAGAGATGGGCGGCTCCGGAACATCCGTCCCGGAGTAGGCATGACGCGGCGGCGCGTCGCTCCCCTGCAGTGGTCTGCGTGGCGCGGGAGCGACGCACGCTCGCGCTAGTTGCAGAGAGCCGCTCGGCGCACGAAAAACCAATCGACGTTGACGCCGGCGGTGTCGGAGACGAGGCGCAGGTTGTGTTTGCCCGCCGCAAGTTTCACGGCGCCGAGGTGCACGAGCTCATAGCTCGCCAGCCCGCCGCTCGGGGGGACGGTCACGGCGCCGAGCGAGGTTCCGTCAATTTCGAGATGAAGCGTGGCTTGCGTTGCTGCCGCGACGCGCGCCGTCAGGCGGTACGTGCCGCACCCCAACGTCACCTCGCTGTATTCGAGCCAGCCGGCGCCTTGGCTAAAATCCACGTACCAACCCGTACCGTCCGCGAGCTTGCCGATGTTGGTCGCGTCTTTCCTGTAAACACGCGTGGCGGCATCGGCGCTCGCACTCTGCGTCGAGAGGAGATCGGCGGCCTCGGCCTGAAAACGTAGAGTCTCCGGCGTGGGATCGGCGGATTCGCGCACCACGTCGATGTAAAGGTTAGGCAGACGCCACGTGCTGCTGCGGTAGTAGCCGGCGCTCTCGAAGATGTCGGTCCACCCTTCGAGCAAAGAGAACTTCGCGGTGAGGCCCGCCGCGAACGCGTCGCGCAGCGCCTGTCCATCGCGCCGGGGAACTTCGCGGCACCCGCTGCCGCAGCCAGGCGTCGTTTGCGGATCGCGGAAACCGGGCACCAGCGCGCCCCAACTGCTACCGCCCCACGTGCGGTACGTGAAGTTGTTGCCTGGCGGGACGAACCACGCGTCCATGCCCTGCCCATCGTCCACGGTGATCGTGCTGTCGAGCTGGGTCCACGTCTGATCGAGGATGAAGAGCGGGTTCTCGCCGTAGCGCGCCTGGAACTTTGCCCGAAGATCGCGCAGCAGGAGGGACGCATTGCCTTGCTGATGGCTGAAGAAAGCGCCCGCCAGGCTCCAGAAGGCGACGACGGGCCGACCATCGAGCCGGTACCAGAGGCGGCTCGGAATGGTGTCAAACCAGATCGTCATGTTGTGGTCCCAGAAGAACCGCCAGCTGTTGTGATCGGCGAGATCGAACAGTGTGCCGTCGGGGAGCTTGTCCACGTAGTTGCGCGCGCCCGGGTAGGCGCCGGTGTCGTCCCACATTCCGAGGCGGTACACATCGCCCGCTCCGGCACGGTCGATCGCCGCCACCAGCTTGGAGAGGTGACGCGGGCACATGTTGCCATTGCCATCGAGCCCAGTGGTGGGATCAAAACAGCCGCGCCCATGCGCCATGACGACGTTCACGCGAGAGAGCAAATGCTCGTCGACGAGGATGTCCCACCATTCCGACGTATTGCGGTCGTAGCTCGAATAGATCGGCGCCTCGCAGTATTCCGGCCTCGGCATGGGGCACCCGGTGCTGACTTCGTACCCCGTGACGGTTCCCAGCACCGTGCCGCGCGGCACCGGAGGAACGAGCACGATGTCCTCGGGGAGCACGACGCCCGCGTCCGCGCGACCGGCATCCGACACCGCCGGAGGAACGTCAGGGCTTACGTCGGTCACCGCCGGCGGGCCGTCGCGACCAGCTTCCGTCACCACCGGTGGAGCGTCTCCACCAGCCTCGCCACCGGCCTCTGGCGCAACCGGCGGAACGTCGCGGCGCGTATCGCTCTCGCGCTCTGTGAAAACGTCGCGGCCCGGCGCATCCGGCGCGGAAATGTCCTCCGCTGCGCGATCCGTGAGCGAAACGTCGGTCAGGGAGCGGTCCGCCAGCGCGTCGGTACGCGCGCTGGCGTCCACGCCTCCACCCGCATCGTCGGCTGGCGAACCATTCGGCGGCTCACTGGAGCCGCAACCGGACAAGACGATCAGAAACGCCGCGAAGGTTGCGGCCCTGGCGGATGGATCTCGCGGCATGCCTCCCTTAGGTGGGAGGCATGCCTGTTTGCGATCAGTTAGATTGCCCGATCAGGGGATCGGCGCGACCCAGAGTCCGGACATCGACCCGGGCAAGTAGGACCACGTATAGACGACTTTGTCCTTCGATCCCGCGATGAAGAAGTCCTCATCCGCAAGGGAGACGAGGAGCTTCGGCGCCGCCGATTGGGCCGTGTCGGCAACGCGAATGTCGGCCGTGTTCTGGTCTCCGTTGTAGTTATCGTTGAAGGCGACCTTCGCGCCCGTGCCTGCGTAGTGCAGCCACACGTTCATCGCGAGCGCAACGGGCGCTGCGCCCGCAACATCGACGGCAAACAAGTTGCCGATGCCGGCGTTGGGATCGATATCCGTATAGTAGATCGCATGGGTCGAGTCGGCGGTGAATCCGTCGGAACCGAAAAATCCCGCCGTGACCGCCGTCGACAATGTCGTCGGCGTTCCCGCGACCGTTGCCGAAGCGAGGTAGAGATCGCTGAGGTCCTGACCCCCGCTCATCGCGTAGCCGAGGATCCACTTGTCGTCGGGTGACTTCATGCGGAGCCCGGCGATTCCCGTGGCGGCGAGCGTGGTCGGGTTAGGCGATACGACGGTGGCGCGCTTCAAGGCGTTGGCCGGCGTGGTGTAAATCACGCTGAGACCGTCGTTCGTGAACATGCCGAAACCGCCGGCCGCGTCGATGGTCGTCGCTGCGCCCCCGGCTGCAGGATAAGCGAGAAGCCCCGCCGGAGCATTGACGAGGACAGTGGTGCCCGTGGGCGCGATGGCGACTTGTGGCTCCACGTTGGTGGCGAGCGTCGTCGCCGTCCAGCTTGCGCCAATGTACGACTGGACGATGGCAGGGGGAGCGGGACCCGCGTCGGGGTTCGC
This sequence comes from Polyangiaceae bacterium, assembly GCA_035318505.1. Lineage (GTDB taxonomy): Bacteria > Myxococcota_A > Polyangia > Polyangiales > Polyangiaceae > DASWDH01. The sequence continues at coordinate 6,600 of DATHEQ010000306.1, forward strand.
CGCGTCGGTCTCACCGCCCTCGGGGAGCGCAGCGTCGATGGTGCCCGCGTCGACGGTGATGGCGTCGGCGGTGCCGGCATCGACGGTACCGCCCTCCGTGCCGCCGTCGGAGGTGCTCGGCGCGACGCAGTAAGCCGCGGCCGCCGCCGCGTTGCCCCCGAAGGCGAGCACGGGCGCGCAGGCCGCATTGCGCAGGGCAACGGAGGTGGCGAGCTGCGTCTGGCCGGTGCCGTCGGTACCGGCGACGAACAGATTGCCGCTGATGCGACCGGTGTCGACGCCGTCGAAGTAGAGGATGTGCGCGCCGTCGGGACTGACCGCCGCCCCCGCCGCATTGGCGTACGACGACATCCCCAGGGCCTTGGTGCCGTGCGCCGCCGTCCAAACCGAACACTGGCTTACGCTGGACGATCCGACCCACACCACGACGGCCGCGCCTTTGACGGCGATCCTATCGTCGGCAGAGCCAATGGGCGTCGACGTGCCGCCAGCGAGCGCAATGACATTGAGCGTCCCTGCGGTGTTGTCGCTGTAGACCGCGTAATTGTCACTCGTCACACCTCGCACCGTGATGTTACCCGGCACGAGCTGCACGCCGCTTGGCGGAACCGAACCGTCGGGGAGCATTGGCGGCGCGTCGACGCGGTCGGAAGCCGAATCGGCCGTGGGAGCATCCGACCGACCCGCGTCGCTGGTTCCGCTGTCGGTCATCGGGGTTCCGGCATTACCGCCGCTTCCGGCGTTACCGCCGCTTCCGCCGCTTCCGCCGCTTCCGCCGGCTCCAACGGTTCCGCCGTTATTGGTGTCATCGCTGCAAGCAACGAGACCGAGCGGAAGGATAGCCGCCGCGATGAACGCGGCATTCAAAAGTTTGCGCCTGACCATGTTTGTCTCCGTGCGACCTGCGCCGCGTGGAACCTGATGGTGCTCGTAGGCCCTAACGGCGCGTCATTGAAGGAATGTTGATCCGCCTCCTTAGTACAGCGTCATTGCCGGCGGCAAGCTTCTTCGCTCCCATCTACGTCCGTCTTCGGGCCCTCCGACGACCTATCGCTCTCGATGCTTGCCTCTACGACCGCGCATGCCGCGCCGCGCTGTCGAATGACGCAGCGGTCATTCACTTCGTCCTTCGATTGGTTCTTCTGACCAATGCCTTTCGGCGGCTCAACAAGGACGCACTGCGGCATATGCGTTGCAAATGGGTCGGCCAGTCTCAATTACCGGGAGAATTTCGCATGGCAACTACCGCTCGTCCGTTTGCTATCGTCACCGGCGCTTCGTCGGGAATTGGTTTCGAGCTCGCCAAGTGTTGCATTGAGAAAGGTTTTGATCTTCTCATCGCCGCAGATGAACCGGCGATTCACGTCGCCGCCAACCAGCTGCGCGCGAATGGAGCCGTGGTCAACGCGCTGGAAGCCGATCTCGCTACGACCCAAGGGGTGGAAAAGCTGTATGCAGCCGCGCAAGGGCGACCCGTCGACGCCTTGCTTGCCAACGCGGGACGCGGACTCGGGCGCGCTTTCCTCGAGCAGAGCTTCGAAGACATCCGTCGTGTGATCGATACGAACGTCACCGGTACGCTTTACCTGGTCCAGCTCGTTGGCCGTGACATGCGGGCACGCGGCGCTGGGCGCATTTTGATCACCGGGTCGATTGCCGGCTTCATGCCGGGAACGTACCAGGCCGTTTACAATGGTACGAAAGCGCTGCTCGACTCGTTCTCGTTCGCGCTGCGCGCCGAGCTCAAGGATTCCGGCGTGAGCGTGACGTGTCTCATGCCCGGCGCCACGGAGACGGACTTTTTCGAGCGCGCCGACATGCTCGACACGAAGGTGGGCACGCAAAAAAAGCAGGCGGCCGACGAGGTCGCGAAGAGCGGCTTCGAGGCCATGATGCGTGGCGAGGGCGACGTGGTCACGGGATGGACGAACAAGCTTCGCGCCGCCATCGCGACCATCACACCGTCGGGCGTCCTCGCCGAGCAGCACCGCAAAATGGCCGAGCCGGGGACGGCCTCCCCACGCTGATCACAGCTCGACGATGGTCTTGAATCCGCCGTAGATCATACGCTTGCCGTCGAAGGGCATCTCTTTGCCCATGCCGGTGATGCGCGGATCTTTCATCACCTTGGCGTTGATGCGATCGCGCTCGGCGCGGGATTTGTAGGCGATCCACGAAAAGACCACCGTTTCGTTCGGCTTCAATTTCCCGCTCTGCGGAAAAGAGGTGAGCTTGCCCGGCTTCACGTCGTCGGCGACGCATTCCACGTATTTGAGCGCGCCATATTCCATCCACACTTTGCCCGCCTTCTTCGCAAAGCGCCGGTAGGTGTCCACGTTCTTCTTTGGTACGGGCACTACGAAGCCATCGACGTACATGCATATTCTCCCTTCCGCGATTTGACATACACGAGACGGCGCACCCTGCCTACCGCTCTGACGTGCCGCAACCGGATCGGACGGAAGGTCCAGGGGCGCGTCACTACACCTGCGCGCTGGTCCGCACGGCCGATTCGCCCGGTCGTCGGCGCGACAGTTGCACTTGACTCCAACCAATGGCGGTTGCGGTCGAAATAGTCACAACGTCGGCGCATGCGGTTCGCGCTGATCATCGCCAAGCACGCGCCATCCTTCGCTGTCGTCGCAAGTTTTTGCGGTATTTCTCGGGCGGTTTTCGCGACGCGACGTATGTCGATTGGGAGCGCGGTTACAAAGAGAAAGCGCACGACCGATGGAACGAATGCTTGGCGCCGCGCGAGCTTCGTGCGCTCGTCCGAGCGGGCAAGCACGACGAAATTGCTCACCGAGCGGTGAGCATCGAAGCTCGCACGAATCTGTTGTTCTCTTTCGAAAAAATGGCGCTGCGCGATGCATTGCGAACAGCCGAGGGCGCGCGCGATTTTTCCAAGGGTCTGCTCGATCTCGTCGATGGCAAGGGGACGCTACCCTCGAGGTTCGAGCGTTGGGTTGCAACCGTCGGAAAGCTGCCGCGCCGCCAAACGCGGGTGCTCACCTGGCCCATTTGCACCGTTTTCGGATTTCTGGCGCGCCCCGAAGAGCAAATCTTTCTGAAGCCCAACGTAACCCGCCGCGCCGCCGAAGCGTACGGATTCGAGTTTGCCTACGCGTCGCGCCCCAATTGGAACACCTATTCGAGCATGTTGGCTTTCGCGTCACAGGTGCGACGCGATCTCCGCGATCTGCGACCGCGCGACATGATCGATTTGCAATCATTCTTCTGGGTGCTCGGGTCGGACGAATATCCTTGGTAAGGGCAGCTCCCGCGCGTGCCGACGCGCCCGACCCGGAGGAAAGCCCCGGCCATAAGGCTATTGAGGGATTGACATGTCGATCGCCCGGCAAGATGGTCGAGCGCTCACAGGGCCGCTCCCATGCGGTCACCCGGTCGCCGCGATGCGCGCGTGATGCGGAGGAGACAGCATGTCCAAGAAAGTGCTCATCGTTCTCGGAATCGTTGCGGCTGCGGTTCTGCTCCCCATCGGTTGCGGTGTCTCGTCGTACAATGAGTTGGTTGGTTTGGACCAGCAGGTCCAGGCCCAATGGGCCCAGGTCGAAAACGTTTACCAGCGCCGGCTCGATCTCGTGCCGAATCTCGTTGAAACAGTGAAGGGAGCGGCAGCTTTCGAAAAGGATACCTTCACGGCGGTCACCGAAGCGCGCAGCCGCGCCGCACAAGCTTCGTCGGCTGCGGCCCAAGCGCCCTCGGACCCCGCTGCGCTGCAGAAATTCCAGCAAGCGCAAGAGCAGCTATCGGGCGCGTTGTCGCGGCTCATGGTGGTCGTCGAGCGCTATCCCGATTTGAAAGCGACGCAGAATTTCCGCGATCTTCAGGCGCAGCTCGAAGGCACGGAAAACCGCATCGCCGTCGAACGAATGCGCTTCAACGAAGCGGCGCAGGGCTTCAACACGCGGCGCAACACCTTCCCCACCGTGATTTTCGCCTCTTTTTTCGGCAGCCGATTCCAAGAAAAAGCGTACTTTCATGCGGAAGCGGGCGCCGAGCAAGCTCCCAAAGTGAAATTCTGAGATGCTCGGGCGCGGGCTCTGGCGGCTTCTTTTCGCCGCCCTGCTCGCGCTCACCGCGAGCAGGGCCTCGGCACAGGACGTGGCGATCCCTCCTCCGCCAGAGCGCTGGGTGACGGACCGTGCGAGCCTCCTCTCGCCGGAAGCTCGCCGGCAGCTCGACGCAAAACTCGAGTCCTATGAGCGTCAAACCGGGCATCAGGTCGTGGTGTGGATTGGTGACACCATCGGATCGGCGCCCCTCGACGATTTCGCGGTGCGAACGTTCAAAGCTTGGCAAATCGGGCGAAAAGGCAAAGACGACGGGCTCCTTTTGCTGGTGCTCGCCAAAGACCGCAAGATGGCCATCGAGGTTGGGTATGGCCTCGAGCCACAAGTTCCCGACGCCACCGCCTCGCGCATCATCAACGACGTCATCGCTCCCAAACTCCGCGAGGGGGACGCCGATGCAGCGCTCGACGCCGGGGTGAGCGCGATTCTCGCCAGCATCGAGGGCAAACCATTCACGCCCTCTTCCTCCACGCCGGGCCGCGAAGCGGAAAAGCATCGCCCCAGCACCGGCCAGCTGATCGGGTTTGGCGTCCTCGCCCTGATTTTTCTGGTGCTCTTCATCACGAACCCTTCCCTCGCCATGAGTTTGCTCTTCGTGATGGCCAGCGGACGCGGCAACGGACGTGGGGGTGGCGGATTCGGCGGCGGAGGCGGATTCGGCGGGGGCGGCGGCCGCTCCGGCGGCGGTGGTTCGCGGGGCTCTTGGTGAGGAACTCATGTTGGCAATGACCCGGCGCCGCCTGCAGAAATTGATCGATACCGAACGCATCCGCCAAGCCATCGAAGCCGGTGAGCGACGCACTTCCGGCGAGATCCGTGTTTCGGTCGCCCCCTGGTTCTGGGGCAACGTGGAGCGCGCTGCAGAGCGCGCCTTCTCCAGGCTCGGCATGACGCAAACCACCGAGCGTAACGGCGTCCTCTTCTTTCTCGTGCCTTCGCGGCAAACCTTCGTCGTGCGGGGCGACGAAGGCATTCATGCGCGCGTGGGGCAGGAATTTTGGGACGAGCTCGTCGCCGCCCTTTCCGTGTATTTCCGCCGAGGCGAGTTCACCGAAGGGCTGGTGTTCGGCATCCATGCCGCGGCAGAGAAGCTTGCGCTCCATTTTCCCTATGACCGCCAGCGGGACGTCAACGAGCTTCCCGACGACGTCGATCTTTCCTGATTGCGGCAACGCGCCCGGATCGGCGACCTACCACATAAGCCCGATCCAGTTACGTCGGACACGGAGCGCTGGGCTTCCTACAATGTCCGAGCGATGGGACTCCAACGGTACCGTGAGAAACGCGACTTTGCCGTCACGCCCGAGCCCGCGGGTGGCGAGCGATCGAAAACGGGATTTTCGTACGTCATTCAAAAGCATGCCGCGAGCCATCTGCACTACGATTTTCGTCTCGAGCTCGACGGCGTTCTCCTCAGTTGGGCGGTGCCCAAAGGTCCGAGCCTCGATCCCAAGGTCCGGCGGCTCGCCATGCAGACGGAGGATCACCCCATCGATTACGGCGGTTTCGAAGGGACGATCCCCCAAGGCGAATACGGCGGCGGCACGGTGATGGTGTGGGATCGGGGCACGTGGGAGCCGCTCGAGGATCCGAGAAAGAGCTACGCCAAGGGCCACCTGCGTTTCGCATTGCATGGCGACAAGCTGCGCGGCGCCTGGCACCTCGTCAGGACCGGCAAGGCGAGCGACGAGAAGAAGGGCTGGCTGCTCTTCAAATCGCAGGACGACGAGGCGCGCGCCTCCGGGTCCATCGTCGAAGAGCTGCAGGACAGCGCGGCCACCGGACGTACGCTGGAGCAGATCGCCAACGCGCGCGACAAGGTGTGGCATTCGAATCGCGCGGCCAAGGGCGCCGCATCGACCAGCCGTCGGCGCCCGCCCGCGCCGCGGCGCGACGAAAAGCTCGACGCGCTGATCGAGCACGGCAAGGCCGCGCCTTTGCCGACGGAGCTCGATCCCCAGCGAGCCACGGCGGTCAAGAAGGTGCCCGAGGGTCCCAAGTGGGCGCATGAGCTGAAGTACGACGGTCATCGCATCCTCGCCCGGCTCGACAAGGGCGCCGTCACGCTGCTCGATGGGGACGGCGAAGATTGGACCGGCAAAGTGCCCGCCGTAGCGGAGCTCATCGCGGACCTGCCCTTCGCCACGGCGCTTTTCGACGGCGAGATCGCCGTCCAGCGCCCCGACGGCACCACCGATTCAGAGCTTCTCGAGAATGCGTTGCGCGAAGGTGGAAGACAGGACGTCACCTTCTTCGTCTTCGATGTGCTCTATCTGAACGGACGCGATCTGCGGCGTCTGCCGCTGCGGCAGCGAAAAGAGATCCTCGAACGCGCCACGGCCGCCAACAGCGATCCGCGGATGCATTTCAGCCGGCATCTCGTTGCCTCGGGCGAAGATTTCTTCAAGGCGGCATGCAAGCTGCGCGCGGAAGGGGTCGTCTCCAAGAAACTCGATCGTCCCTATCAATCGGGCAAAGGAAAAGACTGGGTGACCACGCGCTGCACGCCGCGCAAGAAAGCGAAAGTGAAGGCGAAGCCGAAGCCGAAGGCGACTGCGGCCCCATCGAACGAGCGCGCCCATGGGCAAGCCGCCCATGCGACGAAGGCCAAGGGCGCCAGCACCGCGGGCGTGCGACTGACCCATCCCGAGCGCGTGCTTTATCCGCGAGAGAAGATCACCAAACAGGAGCTCGCCGAATATTACGCGGCCGTGAGCGCGTGGATGGTCCCGCATGTCGCCAATCGACCTCTCACGCTCGTTCGCTGTCCACAAGGAGTCGGTAAGCAGAAATTCTTTCAAAAGCATGCGAAGCCGCCTTTGCCGAAAGCGATTCGCGCCATTCCCATCGACGATGAAGGCAGCCCCACCGAGTACATGGCCATCGACGATCGGGCGGGTCTTCTCGAGCTCGTGCAGATGAGCGTTCTCGAGATTCACACCTGGGGCGCCCACGCCGACGACCCCGAGAAGCCGGATTTTCTGGTCTTCGATCTCGATCCCGACGCCGCCGTCAAGTGGCCCGCAGTGATCGCGTGCGCGCGATTGCTCCGCGATGCGCTCGCTCAGCTCAGTTTGGAAAGCTACGTGAAGACGACGGGAGGCAAAGGGCTGCACGTCTGTGTGCCGATCGCCCGCCGCGTGTCGTGGGACGAGGCCAAGGAATTTTGCCGCGCACTCACCGAGCTGCTCGTTCGATTGAATCCCAATGCCTACGTGGCCACGATGTCCAAGGCGCAGCGAAGCGGAAAAATCTTCATCGACTTCTTTCGCAATGGCCGGGGCGCGACATTCATCGCGCCGTATTCCACGCGCGCCCGCGACGGCGCACCGGTGGCCATGCCCTTGGCGTGGGAGGAGCTTTCGCCCCAGCTCGGCGCCGACCATTTCAACATCCGCAACGTGATGAAGCGAATGGCGGAGCTCACGACGGATCCTTGGAAAGATGCGTCGACCAAGAAGCAGGTGCTGACGGCCGCGGCGATTCGCGCCGTCATGAAACCAGAGCGCACCCGATGAGCCGGCTCGATGGAGCGAGCGCGCCCCCTTGACGGTGTCCGATACGGTCCTACGAACGCGGGGCATGAATAAAGCGCTCGAGCACGATGTGGCGGCGATTTCCCGGATCTCGGCGGTTCCGACCATCCTCCGCACCATGCGGGCGCTGACCGACCTGCGCTTTACGCTGATCTCGCGGGTGACGCCGGACCGTTGGGTCGCTTGCGCCGTTCACGACGAGATCGACTTCGGCTTGAAAGCTGGCGGAGAGCTCGACATAGCGACGACGCTCTGCGCCGAGGTTCGTGATTCACTACGACCCATCATTATCGATCACGCCAGCGCCGACCCCCTCTACTGCACGCACCGCACGCCGCTGATGTACGCCTTCGAGAGCTACGTCGCGGTGCCCATTTTTCGGCGCAATGGCGAATATTTCGGGAACATCTGTGGGCTCGATCCCCTGCCCCGGCCATTGAGGGACGGTAAGACCTTGGCGGTCCTCGAGCTCTTCAGCGAGCTCATCTCCGTTCAACTCGAAGCGGAGGAAAAGCACGAACACAGCCGCGCCGAGCTGACCGCGCAGCGCGAGGCTTCCAAGCTCCGTGAGCAATTCATCGCCGTCCTCGGTCATGACGTCCGAAATCCGCTCTCGTCGATCGTGACGGGGACAGAGTTGGTTTTGCGCCGGACGAAAGATGTCGACGATCGCCGTGTGCTCGAGCGCGTTCGTTCGAGCTCGCGGCGGATCACCGCCCTCGTCGATGATCTTCTCGATCTCGCCCGCGGCCGGCTGGGCGGCGGCATTGTTCTCGAGCTCGCCGAGGCGGACGATCTCGGTGAGCGGCTTCGGCACGTCGTTGCGGAAGTGCAGGCTGCTCATCCCAATCGCACCATCCAGTTCGATTTCAAGGCTTCCCACGCTCTACGTTGCGATGCCAAGCGCATCGAGCAACTTCTCTCCAATCTCTTGGCGAATGCCGTCGAGCATGGCGCCGCCCGAACACCGATTACCGTCTCGATCGACGAAGACGAGCAGACGTTCACGCTCGAGGTCACCAACGATGGTCCCTCTATCCCCGAGGACAAGCTCCGGCACCTGTTCGAGCCGTATTTCCGCGGCCAAGGTAGCCGCCGCACGGGACTCGGGCTCGGGCTCTACATCGTTTCCGAGATCGCCAAGGCGCACGGCGGCACGGTCGAAGTCACGTCCGTCGCGGAGCGAACGGCCGTTACGTTCAAAATGCCTCGCGACGCGTCGCAGGGTCGGAACCATTCACCACGGGTCGCCGAACAGCCGCGCTCCATTGCCTCCTGACGACGGCAATGATGCGATCATCATCGTTCGGGAAGGTGGAACTCCTCCCGGGTGCGGAGGTCCTCGCCTATTTTGCCGGTTTGCTCGCGCCGCGCTTCCTCGTCCCATTGAGGATCGGCGAGCTGCTCCTTGCGGACCACGCCGCGTAGCCAGCTGCCAAGGCGTGCCATGAACGGTCTCCTGGTTGTCGCATCTTGTTGACGTGCCTTCATTGGCGCCTCCAGAGCCCACCCGCTCGAGCACCGCACTTGCGCTGGGGGAGCTCGTCATCCCAGCCTAGATCGCGAGCTCGCGCCGACCATCTGACGTTTGCAGCTCCGCAAAACGTCCGATCGTCGCGCGAGGCGGACTAAAGGCGTAGACGCGACGCGCTTCACCGAGCGATATGCGATGGATCGAAGGTGATGAGGAGCGCGGGAAGGCCGAGCGTACAGCAATGACCTCGGGGGATGATCGCCCAGTCGAGGTTCTCGTCGTTGGCGCCGGTCCCACCGGTCTCGTGCTCGCGCTCTGGCTCAAACGTCTCGGCGTCGATGTCAGGATCATCGACCGCGCGGCCGAGCCCGGGACGACCTCGCGCGCTCTCGTCGTCCACGCGCGCACGCTCGAGTTCTACCGGCAGATCGGTCTGGCCCATGAAGTCGTCGAGCGAGGGCTCGCGTTCGCGGCGGTAAATTTGTGGGTGCGCGGAACGCTCGCGGGACGCGCGACGCTCGGCGATATCGGGCGGGGCTTGAGCCCGTTCCCCTTTATGGTGATTTACCCGCAAGATCAGCACGAGAAACTCTTGATTCAGCACCTACGTCGCGCGGGGGTCGAGGTCGAGCGCAGCACGACGCTCCTCGATTTCGAGGAGCGAGGGTCGCTCGTCACGGCGCGCGTACAGCGAGAAGGCGGCACGCCCATGACATGCAAGGCCCTCTACATCGCCGGATGCGACGGCGCGCATTCGCGCGTTCGCGAGGTGCTGAACATCGGATATCCCGGCGGCACGTACGAGCGGCTGTTCTACGTCGCCGACGTCGAGCTGCACGGCAAGGTCGCCAACCACGAGCTGCACGTCGCGCTCGATGATGCCGATTTCCTCGCCGTATTCCCATTGCAGGGCGAGAACGTCGCGCGGCTCATCGGCACGGTGCGCCCCCAATCCGTAGCCCACGCGGAGAAGCTCGGATGGAACGACGTGAGCCCGGGCATGCTCGAACGCATGCAGATGACGGTCGGCCGGGTCAACTGGTTCTCGACTTACAAAGTTCACCATCGCGTGGCCCAGCATTTTCGCCGGGGCCGCGCGTTTTTGGTGGGCGACGCCGCGCACATCCACAGTCCGGTCGGCGGTCAGGGCATGAACACGGGCATTGGAGACGCCGTGAACCTCGCGTGGAAGCTCGGCGCCGTGATCCGGCGGAGCGCCGACGAGACATTGCTGGATACTTTCGAGCCCGAGCGCTCGGCGTTCGCCGAGCGCCTCGTGGCGACGACCGATCGGGCGTTCACGTTCGTCACCCGCGATGGCTTTCTCGCGCGCCGCGTGCGGCTCGAGGTGGTTCCTCGCGTCGTGCCGGCGCTCTTGCGGCTCCCCGCCTTCCGCCGCCTGATGTTTCGCACCGTGTCGCAGACGATGCTGAATTATCGTCATAGCGCTCTCAGCCAAGGAAAGATCGGATCCGTGTCGGCCGGCGATCGTCTACCCTGGGTCCCGGTGGAGAACGGATCGCGGAGCGACAACTTCACGCCGCTCGAGTCGATCGATTGGCAAGTGCACGTCTACGGCAATGCGCCGCGCGCGCTGGCAAAGACGTGCGCCGCCGTCGGGCTCGATCTCCATGCGTTCGCGTGGAGCAAAGAGGCGCGCCAAGCGGGCCTCTTAGAGGACGCCGCCTACCTGGTGCGACCCGATGGCTACATCGCGCTCGCCGATTCCGCCGCCCGTCCCGACAACCTGACGCGCTATCTCGACACGCGCGGCATTCGAACCCTGAAGAGCTCCCCCACCGAACCCATGAGCCTAATCCATGCCCACCATTCTCGTTGGCACTGATCTCACCGATCGCAGCCGGTCGGCGATCGTCCGCGGCGTCGAGCTCGTGCGCGCCTCGGGCGGACGCTTGATCGTCTGCCACGCGACGGCCAAAACGCTGCCCGTCAATCCGCTCTTTCCACACGAGACCGGAGCGTCCATCGCGGCGTCGATGGGGATCGATCAGCGCGTCGTCGATGCCGTGACGCAGCAGGTCGTCGATGTCACGGGATTCACGACGTTCGATGTCGTCGTCGACACCGGCGAAGCGCCCGACATCATTTGCGCGCAGGCCACGAACCATCGCGCCGATCTGGTGATCGTGACCGCCGACCGCCCGGGCGTCGGTGAAGTGGCGCGTGATCTTTCGACGTCGCCCTGTTCGGTGCTCGTGCTCGGCACGAGCACCGGCGACGCAGCGGCCATCGTCACCCTCGAAAGCGAGGTCGAATCGGTCGGTCAGCTGGCCGGCGCTGCTAGCGCCGTCCTTCTTCGGCCGGTGAGCAAGTTCCTCGTCGTCATGTGGGCGGATTCCGACGAACGAAAGGCGCCGCTTCTCGCCGAGCTCGAGCGCACGAGCCGCGCCCTCAATGTCCCGCTCGAACCGTGGTTCGCCGACCTCGGCGATCCAGCGACCTTGGCTCGATTGGCCCGCGATCCGGATATCGGTCTCGTTGCACTGACGGCTCCTCACCCCGACAAGGTCGTCGCTCGCAGCGCGGGCCCGCTCGACGACGGGTTCGAAGGCGCGACCGCGTCGTTTCTCATCATCCGCCGCTGAAAGCTCGAGAGCCGGGTTCGGCGTCGCCGGGGGCACCTTAGACCGGTCGCAGCATGACGGACTGCCCCCCCCCTTCGCGCCGCGCCACCACCGTCTCCAGCGCATCGCGCATCTTTCGTACGGCCTCTCTGCCGACATCGCGCGCCAACGCACGCTCGAAATCGCGGTGAAATGCGCGTGCTCGTGCGAGAGCAGCGCAACCTTTCTTCGTCAGACGCACCTTGCGGGCGCGACCATCCTCGGGGTCATCGAGGCGCTCGAGATAGCCGCCCTGCACCATGTTCGCGACCACCTTGAGGGCAGCGGGGCTCGTCACCTCCAGGCGATCGGCAACCTGGCGCAGGGTCAGCGGACCGTCGGCCAGCATGCGCGCCATGTACCCAAAAGAGCGATGCAGATCTGGATACCCAGCCTCGGCCAAGGCTTCTCGCAAATCGTCGACGAAGGCCCCGTAGGCGAGGGCGAGCAGGATTCCGAAATCGCGCGCTGGCGGCGCCGGCTTGCTCGAACGATGAATTTGATTTACCATGGTAAAGTACCTAGGGAAAGGATACTGGACCATGCCCATCGTTCGCAAGTCAGATGCTCCCGTTTTTCGCCTGCCCGGCCTGGAAGTCGTCGGCCTCGCTTCTCCCCGTCGCGGCGCCGCCGAAACCTGCGTCTGGCGCCTGGCGCTCGAACCCGGCACGCCCGGCGTGCCTCACCGCGTGACCCGCGAGGAGATCTTCGTCGCGCTCCGCGGCAGCGCTGTGGCCAGCGTGGGTCAGAACGAGCAAACCATCGCCGCGGGAGATACGCTGGTGGTGCCCGCCGATACCGAGTTTTCCCTGGCCAACCGCGGCGACGAGCCGTTCGAAGCCATGGTCGCGTTTCCCGTGGGAGGCAAGGCGGTGACGGGCAGCGACGCGCCGTTCACCCCGCCCTGGGCCCAATGAATCGCGCCACGCGACGCTTGCATTTCGCGCTAATCTCGCGGGCACCATGCGACCGCTCGGGTTTCCCAACTGGGAAGAGCTCTACCGGAGCGACACCGTCGAGTCGCTCCCCTGGTATTGGCCGTCCATCGATCCCGATCTCGAAACGGCGCTTCAGCGCCACGGCATCTCCGGCGGCCGCGCGCTCGACCAGGGGACCGGACCGGGCACCCAGGCCATCGCCCTCGCCGCACGCGGTTTCGCCGTAACCGCGACGGACATTTCGCCCGCCGCGCTGGCCTACGCGGGACGGCGGGCGAAAGCAGGCGGCGCCGCGGTGACGTTCGTCGAAGACGACGTTCTCGCCACGCGCCTCGCCCAAACCTTCGACCTGATTTTCGATCGAGGGTGCTTTCACGTGATTCCTCCCGAGAAGCGCGCGGCCTACGTCGACTCCATGCACCGGCTCCTCGCCCCGTCGGGCTGGCTCTTTCTCAAGACGTTCAGCCACCTGCAGCCGGGCACGGAGGGGCCGCATCGGTTCTCGCCCGACGATATCCAAAAGCTCTTCGGCGACAGGGCCCGATTCGACGTGGTGGAGATTCGACCGACCGTGTACCAGGGGCAGCTCGATCCCTACCCCAAGGCGCTATTTTCGGCGATTCGACGGCTCTGAAGAGCGCGCGCGACGAACCGGGGCCCATGCCTCGGCGTCAAAAAATCTGGCCGGCCGTGAAGTACGCCGCGATGGGCGTCGCGTCGGGCGACCAAGCGACATCCGCGCGGACGACGAATGCGCTGCCTTGCTGAAAGCGCAATCCTCCGCCCACACCCCACTTCAGCCCGAGCCCCACCCCGTCGCGCGCGGGATCGTAGCGCCAGTCTGCCCACATTCTCCCGGCGTCGAAGAAGGCCGCCACCCCGAGCGCGTAGTCTTTGGTCCCGATGCGCAGCGACAATAGGGAAGAGCGCATCTCGAGGTTGCCAAACGCCTTGAGCTTGCCGTAGTAGCGCTGCGCCGGCACGCCGCGAACGCCGCGGACACCGCCGATGGCGAAGGTGTCTTCGTGACGCGCGAGCTCGTAAAAAGGAGGATCGCCGAACTGGACGTCGCCCACGAGCCGGGCCGCGATCGTGAGCCGGCGCGGAATGGGAGTGAAGTACACGCGGGTCGTCGCATTCAATTGACCATAGCGGTACGGGAATGGCGCCGAACCTCCCGGACTGAGACGAAGCTTCAGTTGGTGGTAAGCCCCCCCATGGGGTGCCGTCTCGTCGTCACGGGTGTCGTAGATGACCGCGTACTCGAAAATCGCCACGGCGTGTTCGTCGAGCGCGCGGAACGAGTTGGCCATTCGCGTACCGCCGGCGCGAGCGTCGCGCTCCAGCTGACTGCCGGGATGCACATCGATGCGATTGAACGTGAGTGCCGCGCCGGTGAGCGCATAAAATCCGGATCCCATGGTGACGCGTAGGCGCGCCAAAAGCGTGGGATGCATGCGGCCGTATTGAAAATAGTTCGTCGCAGATTCGCCCGCCGGACCTCGCGCGGGCGCCGCCGTGGCGTTGCCGATCCCATAGTAAAGCTGGGTCGTCTCGTTCGTATAAGAGGGGCGCAGATCCAAGCGCAACACGTTGCGAATGACGTGAGGGTCGGTCCACACCAAATAGTAGTCTTGATAGGGGACTCTCCAACCTTCGTCGGGCGTGCGTTTGAAGGTCGCCACGCCGTAGAGCTCGAGACGCCAGAAGTAAGGTCGATGGCGCGGTTCGAAGTGCGTGAGCGAACCGAGCGCGCCGCCGCCAAAGCCAACATCGCTGTCCCCGCCCACGAGCGGAACCGCACCGAGCTCCGTCCTCTGCGGGGGAGGTTCGGATTCGCCTCGCGCGCTGGTAGCTAGCGCGAAAACGAGGATGCCGGCGCGTAACGGTCTCGTCACGATTCCTCTCAGCCGTCGGGGGGCGCGGTGAGCTCTGCGGGAATGCTCCCCGCCGTGTCTGGCAAAATACCGAGCTTCACGTAAATGGGACGCGTCGCCGCCCGAACCGCCGGCAAAGCCCGAAAAAAGGCGACCGCGCCGGCGACGCACGCGATTCCTCCCACGAAAATTGCGGCAGCGGCGCCGAACCGGCTGGCAACGACGCCGGCAAAGAGGCTTCCAATCGGGGCCGCGCCGAAGAACGCCATGGCATAAAAGCTCATGACGCGCCCGCGCTTGTCCTCGTCGACGATGGTCTGCAATATGGTGTTGCTGGCGGCCATCTGCACCATCATCGCCATTCCCGTGGGAACCATGAGAAAGAGCGACAACCAGAAATGGTGCGAGCGCGAGAAGGCAATGAGACCTGCGCCAAACCCGCCCGCAGAGAGTGCGATGATGCGGCCGAGGCCGAGCACCGTCTGCCGTGACGCTAGGTAGAGAGCACCCATCAGCGCTCCGAGTCCCGACGCTGCCATGAGCGCTCCCAGCGTGCCTGGGCCCCCGTGTAGCACCTCGCGCGCCACGGCCGGCATGAGCACGCTGTAAGGCATTCCCATGAGGCTCACCAGCGCGAGCAGAAGAAGCACCGAACGAATAGGGACCGAGCCCGCGGCATAGCGGAACCCGTCGACGAGATCGGTGAGGACACGGCTCGAACGCCGCGCGTTCGCACGCGGCGCCACCTTCATGACGACAAGCGACAGGATCACTGCGACATAGCTCAGCGCGTCGAGGGCAAAGCAGGCGCCTTCACCGACGCCGGCGATGAGCACGCCGGCGATGGACGGACCGAGCAAGCGCGCCGCGTTCACCATCGAGGAGTTGAGGGCAATGGCATTGGGCAGATCGCGACGGTCCTCGATCATGTCGACCACGAAGGCCTGGCGCGCGGGCATGTCGACGGCATTGATGAGGCCCTGGAACAGCTGGAGCCCGAGCACGAGACCCACCGAAATCGAATGCGTCAGCGTAAAGACGGCGAGCAAGGTGGTTTGCAGCATCGCCAGAACCTGGGTGACGACGAGCGCTCGGTGCCGGTCGACGCGGTCGACCCAAACGCCAGCGAGCGGAGCGAAAATGAAGGTGGGGATCTGACCGACGAAACCCACGATCCCGAGGATCATGGCCGATCCGGTGAGGCGATAAACGAGCCAGCTCGTGGCGACGCGCGTGAGCCACGTGCCGATGAGCGAAATGCTTTGGCCCGCGAAGAAAAGACGGTAATTCCGGTGGCGAAGCGCACGGCTCAGCGATCGCAGCGTCGACACGCCGGAGCCCGATGGTTCCATCCTCGTCGATTTACCACGGCTCCGACGAGCGCTCCCGGTCGAACGGAGGAGGCCTGCCCGTCTAGCGCAAGAACCGAAAGAGCACCTGCAAGAGCTCGGCAACCCAACCCGAGTGAACCGCGGGCTCCATCAGGTCACCCTGGGCCGAGAGCACGAACTCGTTGACGCGCTTTTCGCGGGCGCCGCGCTCCAACTCTTCCACTTCCCGGTGCCGCGCTTCGAGCAGGCCGCCGCGCATGACGAAGCGAATGATGCGACCGAGCTCGCCGCTGTCGAACCAAACGCCGTGCGGCTTGCAGACGTCGACGAGCACGCCGGAAATGTTGCCGAAATTCTTGCGGTTCATGAGCTGCCGGCAATCTGGGCAGGGAATGTACGCTCGTGGCGATGGCGACGCGGGCGCCCTCGCCGACGAGGGTGGCTGTCGCTCCTCGAGCGTGATCTCCGGCGCTGCGGCCGCTTCGAGACGCGCCTGCTGATCGCGGTTCTTGACGAGCGATTCGAACACTTTGCACTCTACCCAAACGCCGCCGCAGCGATGGCATTCGTCGAGTAGCGTGTCGGCGATCAAGCGAGGCGCAAGCTCGGCGCGCACCGCGCAGCGGGGGCACGGGCGCACGGGGATGAGCGCGGGGTCCGGGCGGGCACCGGCGAGGAGCTCGGCGCCGCAATGCGCGCAATGCTCGGCGCCGGGGAAAACGCGTCCGAAACATTGCGGGCACGCGACGACGGCCAGCACCGCCAGGCAGTAGGAACAGGCGCTGTCGTCCGGAGCACAGGGCGCGCCGCATGCTGCACATTGCAAAACGCCCGCTTCGAGCGCGGGGCGCGGCACCGCGAACCCGGTGCCACAGCGGCATCGCACCCGCGATCCAACGCGCCGCCCGCTGAGGTCGTAGCGCATGCGGCAACCGGGGCATTCGACGATCATCGTCGCGAGCTACTTTCGCACCATGGGTCGAGCGTAGCCACTTCGGTCGCCGTTTCCGCTTTCGGAAAGCGCTTCGAGCACCAGCGCGTGTACGGGCGGGTAGTCAAGGCAAACATCGGCGCGGGGACATCCTGGCTATTGAGCTGACACCACGACACGGCGTATCGCTAGGGGGAGACAACCGATTCGAGCTTCGACCATGAACAGCATTCACGCCGGCGCGGTAGTTGTGCTTTTGGCGGCGCTCGCCAACTGCTCGGAGTCTGAACCAGGGACGCCATCGGCCGGGAGAGGGGGCTCGAGCGGCGCGGGCACGGGCGGCGCGAGCGGCACCGCAGGCGCTTTCATCGACGCGGGCGGCGCGTCGGGCGGGAGCGGAGGGGGATCGAGCGGCGCGAGCGGCGCGAGCGGCGCAGGCGGATCGAGCGGTGCGGGCGGCGCGGGCGGCGCGGGCGGCGCAGGTGCATCGGGCGGCGCGGGGAGCGGAGGCGGCGGCGCGTCGCAAGATGCGGGGGGCGGCGGCCCGGCCGACGCGCGCGACGCGGCGCCAGACAATCGCGACGCGGGGTCGACGGGCGCGGGTGACGGCGGGATCGGTGGCCCTTCGCTCTGTACGCCGGGCCGCTATCTCATCTGCGAAAACTTCGAAGCGACGGCGGAGGGGGCCATTCCTGCCGGCTGGACCAAGCACGGCAACGCGAGCGTCGCCGCCGACCAAGCGGCGCGCGGTTCCCACTCGCTCAAGATCGCCGCCGCCGACAACGGCGAGCGGCGTATCTACACCGACGGCGCCAAGCTCGGCAGCGGCCACTGGGGGCGCATCTTCTACCGGGTGCAAATTCCAGTGCCCACGGTGTTCGTCCATTCCACGATGGTTGCGTTCAACGGCATGGGACCGGTGAGCGGCAACGAAGAAGTGCGCGTCGTCGATACCGTCAAAGACGCCAACCAAAAGCACCAGTTTCTCTACAACGTGCAACCGAGCGGCGCCGAGTTCGCGACGGGCAGCCCGTACAACTGGACTTTCGACGGCAACTGGCATTGCGCCGAGTGGCACATCGACTCGCCGACGCAGAGCTACGCCTTTTACTACGACGGGGCCGAAGTGACTTCGATCGCCATCAACAATGGCGCCGGCAAGTATACGGGCTCGGATATTCCGCTGGCCTTCACCGACGTGCGCGTGGGGTGGAACAATTATCAGACCGCCCCACCAGGATTCGTGGCGTGGATCGACGAGGTGGCTCTCGACGTGAATCGCATCGGGTGCGGCAACTAGAGCGCACCGTGCCGGAGGCACGGCGGGGGTGGGGCCCTGTTCCGAGCTTGCCTCGGCGGGGCGGGGGCCGCGCCCCCGAAGAGAGACACACGAGATGAAGCCAGCGTGAGCTGGCTTTCTCGTGCCGGAGGCACGGCGGGGGTGGGGCCCTGTTCCGAGCTTGCCTCGGCGGGGCGGGGGCCGCGCCCCCGAAGAGCGATGACTAGATCGCAGCGACGGCGTAGCCGTTCGGTGCGTTCTAGTGAACGATGATGGGCATGCAATCGCCGCCGCAACCGGGCGTGCCGTCGCATTGTTCGCCGAACATCGGCTGCACGCGCCCGTCCCCGCAGAAGCCCGCCCACGCGCATAGCGTCGTGCACAAGCCCTGACCGTAAGCGCTGCTCGGCGGGACGTTGGCCGTTCCCTTGTCGCACTGCTCCGGACCGTTCTGCACGCCGTCGCCGCAATAGGAAGCCAGGGTGCAGTCGGGTCGGCACGTACCGTAACTGCCGTCGTTGACGCCGTTGTCGCACTGCTCGCCTTGTTCACGCGTGCCGTTGCCGCACTTGAAGCGGCAGCGGACGTCACACGTGCTCTGGGGGCCGCCGTTTTGCGAGGAGCCGTCGTCGCACTGTTCGGGTGGTTGCACCTTGGCGTCGCCGCAGGAAGGCAGTCCCACCGCGTTTTTGCAATCGGCGCTGCACGATCCCGGCTGGCCGTTGTTGACGCCGTCATCGCAGACCTCACCAAACGCGCCGTCGACGGCCCTGTCGCCGCAATAGGGTGCCGGGTTGCAGGTCATGCTGCACAGGTCTCTGCCGTACGAGGTCGAGCTGTTCTGCGATCCGAGATCGCAGGTCTCCGGCGGGTTGGTCACTTTGCCGTCGCCGCAATAGTCGGCGAGGACGCACCCCGGCTTACAGGTGCCGTAGGTACCGTCGTTCTTGCCATCGTCGCATTCCTCGGCGCCGTTGACGAAGCCGTCGCCGCAGCGCGGGCCGCGCGTGCAGGTGGGCGTGCATTTGCCATAGCCGCCCGTATTGCCGGGCCCGTCGTCGCACTGCTCGCCGGGATCGATCGTGCCGTTGCCGCACTTCAGCGTACAGTTGGCCGCGCAGCTGTCGGCGGAGCTCCCGTTATTGATGCCGTGGTCGCACTGCTCGGGCCCATTGACGACGCCGTCGCCACAGCGCGGACCGATCTTGCACACGCTCGTGCAATGACCATAACCGGCGCCGTTGCTCGCCCCCTCGTCGCATTCCTCGGAATTGGAGGTGACACCGTCGCCGCAGTAGGGCGCCCATTGGCATCCCGGCCCGCACTGCTTGGTGACACCGCCGTAGGTGACGAGGTTGGACCCGTCGTCGCAAGCTTCCGGCGGCGTCTGCACGATGGAGTCGCCGCAGTACGGTCCGCGCCCTTTGCAGCCGGGTAAGCAGCTGCCCCACGAGCCGTCGTTTTTGCCGTCGTCGCAAGTCTCGTCGCCCGAGATCTTGCCGTCGCCGCAAGTGGGAATGCACTTGGTGAGCGCGCGCGTGAAGCCGCTGAGCGACAGGCGGTAGTTGGATGCGGTGGTGTGACGCTCGGCCTGAAAGAGGGCGATCTCGTACATACCGCCCACGGTGAGCCCGAGATTCGTCGCCTGCGTGGCGTCGAGGGTGATGGTCCCGTTCTGCGCTCCGTGGATGCCGCCGATGTCGACGGCGAGCTTGCCGTTGATGAAGACCCACACGTCGTCGTCACCGGTAAAATCGAGCGTTTCACCGCCGCTGTACGTGAACTGGTAGTGCAGTTCGCTGGTGAAGGAGAAGTTGTGACCGTTGCTGACCTGCTGCGTCGCGGGGTTGGCGTTCCAGCCGAGTCCATCGACCGAGAAGAACGATGAGTTCGCGTACTGGTAGACGAGTGGTCCCGAGTCGCCGGAAATCTTGTTGAAGAGGAGCGTCGTCGGGGTTCCCATGCCGTCGAGGTAAACGTTTTTCGCATAGGGATTGGTCGTGCAGGTCACGCTGCCGTCGGCGGCGTCGACGCTGGAGCCGCCATCCGTACCGCCGTCAGCGCTCGACGTGGTGCACTTCTGGTCGTGGTACCACCAGTAAAATGACGTCGCATCGAGGATGATGTTGCTGCCGCCGCTGCCCTTGCGGCTCTTGAACGCCGGTTTGCCGGCGACGTCGAGCGCCGTCTCGACGAGACCGGTGGCGCCGTTGAACGGGTCGATCTGAAAATCCGGGTGTCCGCTCGCGATCACACCGGCATCGCCGGACATGCTCGTACCCGCATAGAGGAAGTCACGATAGAGAATCGGAATTTGCAGGGTGCTGGGCGGGTCGAGCGTGACCAAGGTGCAGTCGAAACCCGTCTCGAGCTGGCAGGTCGCGCTGCAGCCGTCGCCGGAGCTGGTGTTGCCGTCATCGCAGGCCTCTTGCGGAAACTTGAGACCGTCGCCGCACACCGGGGTGCACTGGCCGGCCGTGCAGCTCGGCTCGATGGTGCAGGTGGGCGAGCAGCCGTCATAGGGAATCTTGTTGCCGTCGTCGCACTGCTCGAAACCCTCGCGGATGTTGTCCGCGCATGTCGTGGGGTGGCAAACGGTCACGCCATTGACCGTGACGCAAGCAAATCCAGGCTCGAGCTTGCACGTCGAGCTGCAGCCGTCGCTGGAAGCGGTGTTGTTGTCGTCGCATTGCTCGCCGCCGACGATGATGCCGTCGCCGCATTGCTTGGCGACGCAGCGCACGCCCGCCACCGGACAAACCCAGCCCGGCTCGAGCTGGCAAGTCGCGTCGCAGCCGTCACCGACCGCGGTGTTGTGGTCGTCGCACTGCTCGCTGCCGCGTAGAATGCCGTCGCCGCAGACGACCGTCGAGATGCAGGGCTGGCCCGGAACGGGACACGCGTAGTCAGGCTCTTTCTTACAGAGCGGACTGCACCCGTCGCCCGCGGTCGTGTTGTGGTCGTCGCACTCCTCCTGGAGATCGAGGCTCACATTGCCGTCGCCGCAGAACGCGATCCTGGTGCAGACACTGCCCGGCACGGGACAGGTGTAACCCGGCTCGACGAGACAAGACGCCGAGCACCCGTCGTTCGGCGCGCTATTGCCGTCGTCGCATTGTTCGCTCGCGCCGAGGACCGCGTCGCCGCACGTATTCTGCGGCACGATCCGGCACGGCCCACCGGTACTGTCCGCCGCCTTGGGACAGGTGTAGCCCGGTTCGACGAGCGCGCAGTCGGCCGAGCAGCCGTCGCCGCCCATCGAGTTGCCGTCGTCGCACGCTTCTCCCGGGTCGACCTTGCCGTTGCCGCAGGCCCAGACGCGTGTGCACGTGGCCCCGGCGTCGGGACAGCTGTAGCCGGGTTCCACTTTGCAGATACCAGAGCATCCGTCGCCCGGCTTGGCGTTTCCGTCGTCGCATTCTTCGCCCCGAGCCGGTTGCACGACAGCGTCGCCACAGTACGCGACCTTGATGCAAGGTTGCCCCGGCTGCGGACAGCTCCAACCGCTTTCTAGCTGACACGTCGCGCTACACCCGTCGCCGGTCGCCGTCGCGCCGTCGTCACATTGCTCGCCCGAATTGACGACGCCATCGCCGCAACGCGCCGTGGTCGTGCGCGTGCACGGCTGTCCAGGGACACTGCACGCCCAGCCCGGTTCTACCTGGCAAGAAGACGCGCATCCGTCGTTCGACGCGATGTTGCCGTCGTCGCACGCCTCTAATCCTTCGATTTTTCCGTTACCACAAACGGCTGGAATCGGGGTGCAGGGCTGACCCGCTTGGGCGCAGGTGTAGCCCGGCTCGATGGTGCAGACGCCGGAGCAACCGTCTCCCGGTCGAGCGTTGCTGTCGTCACACTGCTCGGTGCTTTGGATCACACCATCGCCGCAGGTGATCGCCGTTCCCCCGCCGTCGGTGGGTGTCGATTGGTCAGCCGGGGGCGGCGGAGCCGCATCTTTCGGATCGATGATGATGTTGCCGCCGGTACCGCCATTGCCGCCCGAGCCACCCGCGCCGCCCGTGTTTTGCGAACCGCTGTCGCCCCCCGGCGTCGTCAGTTGTGGGCTTCCTCCGCATGAAACGACCGTCGCGCCTAGCGCGCACAATGTCACCCAACCTCGCAACCGAGAGACGTAACGCATTTTGCTCCTAGAATTGACGACACGCGCCCCATCGACGGCCGCGCGCAGATGGCGCGGCGACGGGCATTTCATTGGTCACCCGCCGCTCGCGTTACGAGCAGACGAGGGGCACGAATCACAGCAGGAATACGGCTGTGGACGGCGCGAGTGAAGACACTGTTATCAATGATTGGATCGGTGCCAACGAGGCCGAGTGCGCGACACGTGCTCTCTTTGCCGCCGCGACGCTTACATGTGGAGGAAAAGGGATTTTACGAATCGCGCCCGGGAAGCGCGCCGATGATCACGCCACGCTCCTGAACCCTTTGTTGAATCCGCCATCCGTCGCTCGTCCGCACCAGCTCATCTCGGTATTGGGCGGAGACCGTGAACCAATGCAGACTGCCGTCTGCTTGTTGGAAGCCCATCGGATTCCACAGGTACGTGTGCGCGCGCGCGCGTTCTCCCTCGAGCTCGACGCTCGTGTTTCCGAGAAAGTGCACTGTCACCGCAAATGACGAAAGCACCTTCCTCAGCCACTCCCGCACCTCGGAATAGGGGCCCTTCTTACCGCCCGTCGATGTGTAGTCAATCTGCGCGCCCGCGGCGAAGCACGTGTCGAGCAGCGCCCAATCCTTGGAATCGATCGCGAGCGCATAGCGTGTGAGCAGATCCTGGATCTGTATCCGGTCCGAGATGTCCTCTAGCGAGAGATGGTGGGCGGTCATCGATTCCTCCGCGTGTGGTCGTGGCGCCGGTGCGAACGATCGGTCATGAAAATGTCCGCTCTGGCCGTCGAAAGTGGGGCGATTTCACTTTGATACACGGCTAGCGCCCTCTTGGGACACTATCAAGACGATGCTATCGCACCGATTCGCTTGGTTTCTTCTGTTGACCGCGGCGTCGGTGCTTGGCGGCGCGTGCGGCGACTCCTCGGCGCCCGAAGGTGCCGGCGGTGGAGGTAGCGGAGAACGAACCGGCGGCGCCAGCGATTCCGGCGTCACCGACGACACGAATGGATCAGGCGGTAGCGGGATGACCACGCGCGACGCGCCCGGTGGCGCAGCCGGCACCACGACGGGCGGCGGCGGGCCCATCGTTTCAGTCGACGCGCGCGCCGACGATACGGGCCGCGGTCTCGATGGCAACGCGACGCGAGACAGCAGCTCGGGCGGCAGCACCGGTCAAGACAGCGGACCGCGCGCCGACGGTGGCGGGGCGGTCGACGTCGGATCGAGCGGCGACGGCAGTCGCCCCGGCTGGTCGCTCATCTGGAGCGACGAATTCAATGCCGCCAGCGGTACCGGCGCAGACACGACCAAGTGGAATCTCGTCAACAAGGGCGACGGGTTCGGCAACGGCGAGCTCGAGTACTACACGAACCGCACGGCGAACGCGTACCACGACGGCAACGGCTTTCTCGTCATCAAAGCCATCAAAGAGACGTACATGAATCGCGAATACACATCGGCGCGCCTGGAGAGCAACGGCAAGTTCGATCACTTGTACGGCCGCTACGAAGCGCGGCTGCAGCTTCCCCGCGGCCAAGGGATCTGGCCGGCGTTCTGGATGCTCGGCAACAACATCGGATCCGCCGGCTGGCCCACCTGCGGCGAAGTCGACATCATGGAGAACATCGGCAAAGAGCCGTCCATCGTTCACGGCAGCCTGCACGGGCCCGGATATTCCGGCGGCAATCCGCTGGGCCAGGCGTACACCCTTCCCAACGGGGGGAAGTATGCCGACGGGTTTCACGTCTTCGCCATCGAATGGGAGCTCAACGTCATGCGCTTCTACATCGACGACATCCTCTACGGAACGAAGACCCCGGCCGATGCGCCGTCCGGCGCGCGCTGGGTCTACGATCATCCGTTTTACCTTCTGCTCAACGTCGCCGTGGGCGGCACCTGGCCGGGCGCGCCCGACGCGACCACGGTCTTTCCGCAGATGATGTTGGCCGACTACGTGCGCGTCTATTCGCGGTAGTCGGGAGCGTCCGCTGCGTCGGTGCCGCCATCGACGCCAGTGGGGCACGGCCCCGTGAAGCGGTAGACCTCGATCCAATCGTACCAGGCCTCCGACGGCAGACCCGACGCGTCGAACGGTCGCGCCAAGCGCGTCGAAGGATAGGCGCTCATCACGATGCGCTTCGGGCGGGTGAGGCGGGCGGCGATATCGGCGGATAGCGACTGGGTGACGGCGCCGTCGACCAGGTAGCGCACTTCGTTGGGAGTCCATTCGAATCCGTAAACGTGAAAACCCGCGGCAGCGTCGAACGGCACGGTGGACGTCGACGCAACCCGCTCTTTGCCGGCCGGCGCTGACGGATTCTCGCGCGTGTAGACGTAGTCGATGCGACTCGGCGCGGCCGATTCGATCACGATCTCGTTCCAATTTTGAGCCGCAGAGTCTTGAAAGAAATCGTGGAACCCGAAGAACGTCGTCGCCACGCCGACGGCGGGCGCGACGCGCGATCGCACCAAGAATTTGCCGCACGTGAAAGTGGCCCACGTACGAACCTCGGCCGCGGTGTACGGCTTGCCCGCCGATCCGGTCGGCTTGACGCGTATGCCGAGCTTCAAGAAGCCCGCATCGGCCACGGCGTTGGCCAGGGAAAAATCGGCGTAGTTCTCTTCGAACGTGTGCTCGGCGACTTCCCAGCGACCGGGATCGAGCGTGTCGAAATCGTCGCGCCATATGATGACGAACCTGCCCGCCTCGGCGCTCACGGACGCGTCGGCGTCGCCGCTCACCGACGCGTCGATACGGCCGCTCACAGTGGCGTCGCCGTCGCCGCTCACGGGCGCGTCGTTGCGGCCGGTCACCGGCGCGTCGGTACCGCCGAGGTCCTGCCAGCCAATGCTGAGATCTTGCTCGCTGCAGCCGAGCCAACCGCTCAGCAGAAGGGCGAGGAGCGCGAAACGTTTCCCCTGGGCAGTACGCGGCATCGCGCTCATTCTATCGCCCCGCCGCGCGCCGGCGAGCGCGTCGCCGTCGCGGTTCGTGTACGCTGGGTTGCGCACCCGTGCTGCACGGCCGATCTCCGCGACCCGAGTTGCTCAAGCCCGTCGGCGTCGGAGCCGGTGCGGTCGCCGCCTTTCTCGCGCTTTCGGTCGTTTCGACCGGCGCCGTGCGCGCCGATAGCGGACATCCCTTCGAGCTCTCGTGGCAGGCCCCACCGACGTGTCCGACCAGCCGCGAAGTCGAGCGTGAGATCACCCGCCTCATCGGCGATGCTTCGCGCAATCGAGCCACGGTCCGCGCGGTCGCAGAAGTCACGCGCCGCGATGAGGATTGGCGCGTTCTGATTCGGATCCAAGACGGCGACCGCGTGAGCGAGCGATCGTTCGAGGGCGCCACCTGTCGCGCGGTGACCAAGGTCGCGTCGCTCATCATCGCGCTTGCCATCGAGCCGAACGCCGGCGCGCCGTCCGAATCCGTTGCCCCCGAGCCGCGCGACAAACCCGAGCCGCTGGTGCGCCCGCCCGCGCCGGCGGCTCCGTCGGCCGAGGCACCGCTGCGGGGTTTCGTCGCCGCAGGACCGGTGGCCGAGCTTCGCATCCTGCCGCGCGTTGGTTTCGGCTTCGAGATCGGGTTGGGGATGCGTTTCCCCGCGCTTTCCGCCGAGCTGAGGGGAGGCGCTTCCCTCCCCCAACCGACGGATGTGGCGAGCTCCGCGGCGGGCGGACAATTTTCTCTCCTCACGGCGGGCCTGCGGGTCTGCGCGCGGATCGTGTCGCACAGCCCGGAGATCTTCGGATGCGCGGCAGGTTTTTTGGACAGGGTGCACGCCGAGGGCTACGGCGTGACGGCGCCGAGCGAGGCGACGGCGCTGCTCGCTACCGCGGCTCTCGGCCCGCGCCTCGATTTCCCCTTGGGCGAAGCGCTGCGCCTCAGCCTTGCCGCGGACGCGACGCACACCTTCAGCGAAGCGACCTTCCGGCTCGACAACATCGGAACCGTGCATCGCACGCCGCGTTGGGGAGGCTCGGCGCGCGTCCATGTCGCTTGGCTCTTCTGAGCTACTCGCCCCCGCACGCGGCGCGAATGCGCGTGGCGAGCGCCGATCGCGGCGCACGCGCGAGAAATCGCTCGGCCGCGAGCTTGCCCTCGGATTCGCGCCCCGCGCGACAGAGTGCCACGACGCGCACGCCTTCGCGCTCTTCGCGCAGCGCGCCCGCCGGGTAGCGAGCGGCGTGCTCGGCCAAGCGCGCCAGCGCCGAATTGGCGTCCCCGCGACGAAGATCGGCGTCGGCTAGCTCGAGCAGACGCGCTTCCCCCTCGAGGTCCGGCGTCGTGCGCGGCGCGCGCGACGCGCGATCGCTGGGCGGAATCGGGCGGGGGCGGGCGGCCTTGGCGGCGTTGGGCGTGGGCGCTTCGACGGCGCGCGACTCGGGCTCGCCCATGACGCGGGGCACGATCGCGGGGGCACGCTCGGCTTGCGGGGCCGAGCGCGGCGCGCGTGCCTCGGCGACTGTTGCCGGAACCGACTTCACCGAGGGCGATCGCAAGGCGACGTAACCCGCGGTCGCGAGCCCTCCCGCCAGGGCGATGGCGGCCCCCACTTTGACCACCGTGGCGCCAAGCAACGCGGCGGGGCTGGCGGCGATGGTCGAGGTTGCCGCGGTGACTGCGGCCCCCGCCCCCACCGCGATGCCAACTTTGGCCAAGACCGACGCATGCACGCGCTGGACGTCGGCCACACTCGGTTCGTCGAACGAGCGAGCCGTTCGCAAAAGTTCTCGCGCTTCCGAGCTGAGCTCGCTCATCGTTCGCCCCCTGGTCGCGCTGCGCGCATCCGCGCCAACGCCTGATCGAATTCTTTGCGCGCCGTACGCAAGCGCGAATAGACGGTATTGACATTGATGCCGATGAGGTCGGCGATCTCCGGTACGGTCATCCCCTCGAGCTCAGCCATCACGAACACCACCGCTTTTTCCTCGTCGAGCTGGTCGAGCAGCCCGTGCACGATGCGCCCGGCTTCGGCGCGACTCGCCTGCTCCATGGGATCGGCGCCACCGTCGGCCACGAGCTCCGCGCTCGTGACATGGCTCGCCAGCGGCACCGCCGCATCCTTGCGCCGTCGGCTCCGGCGATAGTTCTGTACGATGCCCATTGCGATGCCGAAGACCCACGTCTTCGGCGCGCAACGCATCTCGAAGTCGTCGAGTCGGCGGTACACGGTCACGAACACGTCCTGGGTCACGTCGTCCACGGCGCTCTCGTCCACCCCCAAGCGGCGGACCGTTCTCCAAATAAAAGGAAAGGTGGCATTGTAAATCTGAGCAAACGTCGGACGTACCTTGGCCGTCTCGGGAAGCCGAGCCTCGGTCGGGCCATCCGCGGGGTTGGCAAAAGCGATACGGGTTGTCACGGGGAGATCGAGCGTGCGACGGCATCGGCCGGATGCATCACCGGCGCGCACTCGGTTTCGCTCATTCTAGTGTCCCCTTCCGTCCGGTTCCATGACGCGAACAGCCGCGTCGCCTTTTTCTTCTCTCATGGTCGCCCAAAATGGGGACGCATACCCGGCTACCCTCTCCCACCCCCGACGTCGAAGGGCAGACTCCCGGCATCCCCTGGCGGCGGCGCCGCCGTCGATCGCCACGCCGCCCCCCCGGCTCCCCCTGCTCCCCTGCTTCCGCCGGGCCTACCCGCTGTGCCCCCGTCGGCCCGCCGGTACCGTTGCCACCAGCCATCGATGTGCCGGCACCGCTACCGCCGGGATACCGCTGCTACCGGGCAGTGCCGCCGATTCCATCGCGCGAGATCGAAACGTTGGTCACGGACGCGGCGCGGTTGTCCAGGTCACGGATACCGTTTATTGGCCGGCCAGCCGATCCGCGGCGCTCACACCGTCGCAGGTGTTCCTCAAGCGGGGAGTTTCGATAGAGACGATCAATCGGAACTGCACGGCGGTGACAGCGCGAGCGGCAGCATCGGATGTGCCGGCGCGGGCACCGATTGCAAGCGCCGGGCGGCGTCGCTATGGTGGGCGCCGCTGATGCAGCGGATTTCTCTTGCCGGCGGTTGCTACGTGATTGCGCCGGGCGCCGACGAGTTTGCCGCGCGCGGCGCTTGGCACGAAGCATGGGCGGTGAACCGCGAGCTCGGCGGTGACGCGCTCTCGATGCTGCGCGTGCGCATCACGCGCGGTCGCTCTCCGATGCGCTCTTTTCCCGGCAGTGAAACGGCCATCTTCGTCATCGACGGCAAAGGCGCGGTCCACATCGGCGATCACCGGTTCAGCGTTGGCCGCCATGACGGCATCTATGTTGCGCCGCACGAAGGGTTCGCCTTCGACAACCCTGATGACGAGCCGCTCGACCTGGTGATGACCGTCTGTCCGCAGTGCGCCGCGCCGGAATGGCCCGAAGTGATGCCGCCCACCTTCCGCGCCGCGCACCCCGAGCGCGTCGTCTCCTCGACAAAGCAGAATCGCCACGCCACCGCCGATCGCTTTTACCAGCTCATGGTCGACGAGCGCGTCGGCTGCGCGACGATCACACAGTTCATTGGCATGATCCCCCTGTCGCGCGCGCCCGAGCACTTTCATCATTACGAAGAGACGATCGCCGTCCTCTCCGGCCACGGCGTCATGTGGACGGGCGAATCGAGCGCGCCGGTCGCGGCCGGATCGCTCATCTATCTTCCGCGCGGGCAGAAACACTGTCTCGAATGCACCGACCCGGCCGGCATCTTGATCGCGGGGATGTTCTATCCGTCCGGCAGTCCCGCCACCCGCTATGAGTAGTCTCGCCCGCACGACCGCACGCG
This sequence comes from Polyangiaceae bacterium, assembly GCA_035318505.1. Classification (GTDB taxonomy): domain Bacteria; phylum Myxococcota_A; class Polyangia; order Polyangiales; family Polyangiaceae; genus DASWDH01. The sequence continues at coordinate 35,581 of DATHEQ010000306.1, forward strand.
TCGATGCAGCGCGCTGAGCGTTTCTCCGGACGCCTAAGTACCTGGCTCGCCATGCTCGGCGTGGCCATCGGGCTCGGCAACGTCTGGCGCTTCCCCTACATGATGGGCGCTTACGGCGGCTCGGCTTTCTTGTTGCTCTACATCGGGCTCACGCTCTTCTTCGCTATCCCCGTGCTCGTCGCCGAGTACGCGCTCGGCCGCCAATCTCGAGCGGGCGTGCTCGATACGTACCGCGCGACCCTTGGCCCTGGCATCGGAACCGTGCTCGGCCTCACGCTCATCGTTTCGATCCTGGTTGCCGATTCGTATTACACGGTCGTCATCGGCAACATCGTGTACACGACCTGGTTCTCGGCCGTGCACGGCTTTTCTGACGTCACGATCCCGGCGTACCAAGCGCGCCTCGGCGACGGCGACGTGCAGTTTGCATGCTCCATCGCCGTGCTCGCGGCGGGCAGTTTCGTCATGTGGCGCGGCGTCAACCGCGGCATCGAGCGCATCAGTCGCTGGTTCGTGCCGACGTTCGGCGTCATCGTGCTCTACCTCGTCGGCTACGCGTTCAGTCTCGAGGGATCGATGGATCGCGTCGCCAGGTTCCTCGCTCCGAACTTCGCGGCGATCGGCATTCGCGAAGTCTTCGCCGCCCTGGGACATGCGTTTTTCTCGCTCAGCGTGGGCGGTACGTTCATGGTCGTCTACGGCAATTTTCTCGCCGACGACGAGGATCTGCCGGCCACCGCGCTCATCACCGCCTTCGGCGATCTCGGTTCCGCCCTTCTCGCCGCGCTCTTTCTGGTGCCGACCATCCTCTATTTCGGCGTGGACATGGCGTCGGGACCGAGCCTCATTTTCAATTCGCTGCCGCGCCTCTTCGCGCTCATGCCCGGCGGGCGTTTGCTCGGCACGCTGTTTTTATTGGCCCTCATCCTGGCCGGATTTCTTTCGGCGATCGCCGGCCTCGAAGTCGGCATCAGCGGCATTCGCGACCTCTACGGCGGTCGCATCGGCCGGACGCGCGCCACGCTCATCGTCGCTTTCGTGGAGGGCGCCCTGATGTGGCCGAGCGCTCATGCGCCCTCGCTGGTGGCAACGCTCGATCTCGTCTTCGGGTCGGGCATGCAGATCTTCGGCGCCATCGTGGCGCTCATCGCGCTCACGTGGGGCATCGGCACCGAGACGACCCTCACCCAAATTTTCGGCGACCGGAGGTCGGGCTTGATTCGTTCTTCGGTGTGGTGGCTGCGCTGGGTCGTGCCCGCCGTCCTTCTTTTGATCTTGGGCCTCTATGTGGCGGACAGCGTGAGCAGTCGCGCCGTTTGAGTCGGCATGGTTGACAGCACTCATATGCATGCCTATGCATATGCATCACCATGCAAACGAACGTCTTCGAGACCCTCGCCGACCCCATGCGCCGCAGCATCGTCGAGGCACTGCGCGGCGGCGAACATGCGGTGAGCGACATCGTCGACCGGCTCGACATCCACCAGTCCGGTGTCTCGCGGCACCTGCGCATCCTGCACGAGGCCGGCTTCGTGCGCGTGCGCCCAGACGGCCCCAAGCGGCTCTATTCGCTGCGCCCCGAGCCTTTTCGCGAGCTCGACGCGTGGGTCAGCCGCTATCGCGTTCTCTGGGAAGCCCGTCTCGACCGGCTCGCCGAAGAGCTCGAGCGAAGAAAGAAGTCCCGCGCGGGCAAGCGCAAGGAGAAAAGCTCATGACCAAGAAGCAGATCACCCTCGAACGCACCTTCGACGCCACCCTCGAGGAGGTGTGGGAAATGTGGACGACCCAAGAAGGCATCGAATCGTGGTGGGGTCCCAACGGCTTCGTGGTGAAGGTCAGAAAAATCGATCTTCGCCCCGGCGGCGAGCTCCAATACGCGATGACCGCCGTCGGTGCGGACGAGATCGCGTTCATCAAAAAATCGGGCATGCCCCTCACCGGAGAGCATCGGCTGACGTACACCGAAATCGTGCCGCTGAGCGGCTCGTCTACTCCCACAAGGTCGACTTCATTCCGGGCGTCGACGCGTACGACGTGGGGACCATGGTCGAGCTCCACGCCATCGCGCAAGGTGTGCGCTTGGTCATGACCATCGACGCCATGCACGACCAGCACTGGACCGACATGGCCGTCATGGGCTGGGAAAGCGAGCTTGCCAAGCTCGCCCGAGTCCTCCGAACGTAGCGAATCGCCAAGCATCGAACGACCACCCCCTAACCAGGAGAGAACGTCATGCAAAAGATCACGCCCTTCTTGTGGTTCAACGGCAATGCGGAAGAAGCGATGAACTTCTACGTCTCCGTCATTCCCAACTCGAAAATCATTGGCCTCACACGCGTCGGCGAGGCGGGCCCCCGGCCCAAAGGCAGCGTCCTCACCGCGAACTTTCAGCTCAATGGCGTGGAATTCGTGGCTTTGAATGGCGGCCCGCAATTCAAGTTCACCGAAGCCGTCTCGTTCGTGATCAACTGCGAGACGCAGGAAGAAGTGGATCGCTTCTGGGAGAAGCTCTCCGAGGGCGGCAAGAAAGGCGAGTGCGGCTGGCTGAAGGACAAGTACGGCCTCTCTTGGCAGATCACGCCGGTTCAGATGATGCAGATGCTCAATGACAAAGATCAGCAGAAAGCCGGCCGCGCGATGAGCGCCATGATGAAAATGCAGAAGCTCGATCTCAACGAGCTAAAGCGCGCCTTCGAAGGAAAGTAACGACCGTCGAGCGGGAGCGGCGGATTTGGATCAAGCCGCAGCCGTCTTTGGTCGCAAATCCGCCATCCCGGTCGCCATCCTGCAGAGGACGGCACGGTGTTCGCTTGGTGTGACGCCGGCGCGCGCGATGTCACAGAGTGAGATCGGGAGACTCAGCCAAGAGACCAAGACACCGCCGCACGGCCGTCGACGCGTGCTGCGCACGTTGGGCCTCGGCCTCGTGACCGGCGCGGCCGACGACGACTGTTCCGCGATTGGAACCTACGCGGCGGCGGGAGCGAAGTTCGGACCGTCGTTTCTTTGGACCGCGCCGGTGACGTTCCCGATGATGTGCTCCGTCGTTTATCTTTCGGCCAAGCTGGGGCAAGTCAGCGGACGCGGGCTCTTCCATGTGATCCGCGATTATTACCCGCGCTGGCTGCTCTATCCCCTTCTCATCGGCGTTCTCATCGGCAACACCATCGAGGCCGGCGCCGATCTCGGCGGCATGGCCGCGGCCATGAACGTGCTCGTCCCGGCGGTGCCGTTTCACGCCATCGTGGTGGGCGTCGCTTTGGCGATCTTGGCGCTGCAGATCTGGGGATCGTACACGCTGATCCGCAACGTGTTCCGCTGGCTCGCGCTCTCGCTGGTCGCGTACATCGCCGCGGCGCTGCTCGCCAAGCCGGAGCTCGTACCGGTCATCAAGGGCACGCTCATTCCCACCCTCCGGTTCGACAAGGAATTTCTTTCCATGCTCGTCGCCGTGATCGGCACGACGTTGTCTGCGTATCTCTACACCTGGCAGTCGAACGAGGAGGTGGAAGAGCAAATTGCGATGGGGCGAACGCATTTGTGGCAACGCAAAGGGGCCACCGAGCGCGAGCTCAGTCACACGCGGCGCGACGTGATCCTCGGCATGTTCTTCTCGAACCTCATCATGTACTTCATCATCCTCGCCACGGCATCGACGCTCTACCAAGCGGGGCACAGTGAAATCGACACCGCCGCCCAAGCCGCGGCGGCGCTCGAGCCCTTCGCGGGAAAAGCCGCGGCACTTCTCTTCGCCATCGGCATCGTCGCGGTCGGCTTTCTCGCCGTCCCCGTCATGACCACCGGCGCTGCTTACGATCTCGCTCAAGCGGCCGGCTGGCGGCACGGCCTCGGAATGAAACCGAGAGAAGCCAAGCATTTCTACGCGGCCATCGTGGGATTCACCGTGCTCGGTCTCGGCTTGAACTTCTTCGGCATGAATCCCATGAAGATGCTGGTCTGGTCCGGCATCATTCAAGGATTCTCGACGCCGCCGCTGATGCTCCTCATCATGCTGATGACCAACCGACGCGACATCATGGGCAAGCGCGTCAATGGTCGGGCAGGAAACCTGCTCGGTTGGTTGACGACGGCAGCGGTCTTCGCCGCGACGGCGGGCCTCGTCGTGACGTGGTTGATGTAGCGAACGCGCCCAAGCTTTCCTCCCAAAGTCCGACGGGCGTTAGTCCGTTCTACTTAAGTTGATCTATGGACCTCGGGCGATCACGAGCTTTCATGGGTAGGTACTGACCACGAGCTACCGCCATGGAAAAAACCGAGCTACCCAGCCATCCCCTCCCCACACGCGTCGTCGGCATCGGAGCTTCAGCGGGCGGGCTCGACCCGCTCGAGCGTTTTTTTGGCGCGTTGCCGAAACGGACGGACATGGCTTTCGTCGTCGTGCAGCACCTGTCTCCGGACTTCAAGAGTCTGATGGACGAGCTGCTCGCGCGTCACACCGACCTTCCCATTTGCTTGGTGGAAGATGGGATGCCCGTGCTGCCCGATCACATCTATCTCATCCCTTCCAAGAAGGAGATGATCATCTCCAGCGGGCGCCTGCTCTTGAGTGAGCGTGATCGCGACCAAGAGCTCACGCTGCCCATCGACGTCTTTTTTCGGTCGCTTGCCCAGGATTGTGGTCCGCGCTCGGCCGCCGTCGTGCTCTCGGGCGGAGGAAGCGACGGCTCGCGGTCGCTGCGCGACGTTCACGAGGCGGGCGGCTTGGTGATCGTTCAAAGCGTGGAGACCGCCCAGTTCGACGGGATGCCGAAATCTGCGATCGACACCGGTCTTGCCGACTGGGTGCTCGCGCCGGAAGCGATGCCCCAGGTGCTCGTCGACTGCGCCGAAAAGGGCGAGGAAGAGGACGCCAGCGCGAGCAGCGACGAAAGGCGCGAAGCGAGAGGCCTCGCCATCGTGCACCAGATGCTGCAGGACGAATTCGGAATCGATTTCACCGACTACAAGCCGAGCACCGTCACACGCCGCATCGAGCGCCGTCTCGCGCTGGCCCACTCTCAGGACATCGAGGAATACATCAAGCGCCTGAAGCTCGATCGCGACGAGCTCGACGTGCTCTATCGCGACCTTCTCATCGGGGTGACGAGGTTCTTCCGCGACGAATCGGCTTTCGCGCTCATCGAAAAAGTGGTGTTGCCGGAGCTTCTGCAGAGGATGCCCAAGGACGCGCCGGTGCGGCTTTGGGTCGCCGGCTGCGCCACGGGCGAAGAAGCTTACTCGCTGTCGATCGTGCTTTCCGATCTGATGGACAAGGTGGGGCGACGGGACGTCAAGATCTTCGCTACCGACGTGCATCGCGGCTCGCTCGAGCGCGCGGCGCGCGCCATCTACGACGAGCCGACGCTGGCCAACGTATCCGCCGAACGCCGCGAACGCTACTTTTTGCGCATCGGCGACACCTACCAGATCGTGCCGGACCTTCGGCAGATGATCGTCTTCGCGCAGCACAACGTCATCAAGGATGCCCCTTTTACCCGCATCGACTTCGTCAGCTGCCGCAACCTGCTCATTTATTTCCAGCCTCCCGCGCAACAGAAAGTTCTCTCGTTTTTTCATTTCGCGCTGAACCGCGGCGGCGTCCTCTTCCTCGGACCGAGTGAGAGTGCGAGCCCCTTCGCGCGGGACTTCGACGTGGTCGACAAGCAGTGGCAGCTCTATCGCAAGCACAGCGACGCGCGCATGCCGGTGGAGACGCGGATTCAAACCATCGCCCGCCCCGACGGCCGTTCGGGACCGGCTCCTCTGCCGCCGGCCGCAGCGCGATACTCGCTTTCGCAGCTTCTCGGCACGTACGACGCGGTGCTGGACGAGGTCATGCCTCCCAGCTTCCTCGTCAGCGACCGCGGCGAGCTCATTCACGCCTTCGCCGGAGCCAGCCGCTTTTTGAAGCTGAAGGACGGCCGGCTCGGCCTCGACATCCTCGAGCTGGTGGACGCCGAGCTGAAGATGGTGCTGATGGGCGGGCTCAAACGAGCGCTGACCGAGCCTTCCGCCATCGTGTTCAAGGGGGTTCGCGTGCGCGACGCGGCCACCGAGGCCGTCTACAAGGTGACCGTCCGGCGCGTCGGATCGAAAATGGGAGCTGCGCATCTTCTCGTGTCGATCGAGTCGATGCAGGGCGCCGCTCGCGAGCCACGAAAGGAAACGGAGGTCGACCTCGACCAAATCTCGCGCGAGCGCTTCGCCGCGCTCGAACTTGAGCTCAGTAGCACCAAAGAGAGCCTGCAAGCCTCCATCGAGGAGCGGGGGGCCTCCAACGAGGAGCTGCAAGCGTCCAACGAAGAGCTGCAGGCATCCAACGAAGAGCTGCAAAGCACGAACGAGGAGCTGCAGAGCGTCAACGAAGAGCTCTACAGCGTCAACGCCGAGTACCAGCGCAAGATCGCCGAGCTGACCGAGTTGACGAACGACATGGACAACCTCCTGTCGAGCACCGACGTGGGGACGATCTTTCTCGATCGCGAGCTCAAAATTCGCAAATTCACGCCGCAGATCGCGGACACGTTCAACCTCGTATCGCACGACATCGGGCGGCCCATCGATACCTTTGCCCACCGGTTGGATCACCCCGAGCTGGTCGACGACCTGAAGCGCGTTCTCGTCAGCAGCAAGAGAGTGGAACGAGAGCTGCGGGAAGTGCACGGAAAGGCGTTCTTTCTCCGCATTCTGCCCTATCGCGTGAAGGGGACCGTCGAAGGGGTGGTGCTGACGCTCATCGACGTGAGCGGGTTGAAAGCCGCCGAAGATGCCCTCTTCCACGAGCGCTATCTGCTGAACAGCCTCTTGGCGACCATTCCCGACGCCATCTACTTCAAGGATGCGCGCGGCAAGTTCATCCGCGCCAACCTCGGTATGGCGGCGAGATTGGGGCTCGACGACCCGAGCGAGGCGGTCGGCAAGACGGCGCTCGATCTCCCCGACTCCGAAGCGGCGCTCGCCTTGCACCGCCAAGACGAACATGTCTTGAAAACGGGCGAGGCGCAGCACTACCAGCTCGAACGCCGCATTTCGCGCGAAGGAACGGAAGTCTGGGATCTGGTCACCAGGCTGCCGCTACGCGACAAGAAAGACGAAGTGGTGGGGATCATCGGGATCTTCCGAGACGTCACCGAACAACAGCGCGCCGAGAGGAAGATCGAGGACGCCGTTCGCCGGCGCGACCAATTTTTGGCCATGCTCTCGCACGAGCTTCGCAATCCGCTCGGTGCCATCGTCACCGCGACGTCGCTGCTGAAGGCGGACAACTCGCCGCGGCTGAAACCGGCTCGTCTGATGGAAATTGTCGATCGACAGTCGCAGCAGATGGCGCGTCTCCTCGATGATCTTCTCGAGGTGAGCCGCGTGACGCAAGACAAGATCGAGCTCAAAAAGGAAGTCGTCGATCTGCGTACCATCACCGCCGATGCCGCCGACGCGGTGCGCGCTCAGCTCGAATCGCTGGGCATTCAGTTCTCCGTCGATCTCGATGCCGAGCTCCTTCCCGTGGACGGCGACCCCGCCCGACTCCAGCAGATACAGGTCAATCTGTTGACCAACGCCTCCAAGTACACGCCGTCGGGCGGACAGGTGCAGCTCGCGGTCCGTCGCGAAGGCGATCATGCCGTCATTCGCGTGCGCGACGACGGCATGGGAATCGCGCCGGACATTCTGGACTCGGTTTTCGAACTGTTCGTGCAATCGGCGCGCACCATCGATCGCGCGGCGGGGGGTCTCGGGGTCGGGCTCACGCTCGTTCGCGCGCTCGTGAAAATGCACGGGGGCACCGTGACGGCGCATAGCGACGGCGAGGGCAAAGGAAGCGAATTCGTCGTTCGGCTACCGATCACTGCGCCTCGCGCCGTCGAAGATTCTGCGAGCGAGCGACCCCGTCCCCACCTCGCCGAAGGCGCGAGAATCGTCGTGGTCGAAGACAATCGCGACAGCCGCGAGATGCTCTGCGAGCTGATGGAGCAAGCCGGCTTTCATTGTCGCACCGCCGAGAACGGCCGAGAGGCGCTGGACCTCATCGAAGAGGTGCGCCCCCAAATCGCCATCCTCGACTTGGGGCTGCCCGAGATCGATGGATTCGAGGTGGCCCGTCGCATACGCGCCAACCCGAAGCTCGTCGGCATGTGGCTCATCGCGCTCACCGGTTACGGTCAAGCCTCCGATCGCCTGACGGGGCAAGAAGTCGGCTTCGACGAGCATCTCGTAAAGCCCGTCGATACCGACGAGCTCTTGCGGCTGCTCGAGGAAATGCGCAACGTGAACACGCGCAAACCGAAGCGCGCCGGACAAGCCTCCTTGCACTCCGTATCCGGTTCGTTCGGGAACGGACGCGGCACGAAGCAACCGACGACGGCCGAATCGGACGACTGACGACGTTGCGCCGTGGCGCGCGATCGCCGCGCCGAGCCTTCATGCTCCGCGCTCAACTGCGCAAGATGAGCGCTTTCAGCAAATGCCGATGACAGTGCTGCTCGTCTTCGGCGCAGTGGCACATCACGGTGACGTTCGCTTTTTCCGCTAACCGCTTGAGCAATCGGAGCGTGAACTTTTGCCCGTGGTTTTTGATGGTCACGTTCGACGCGTCGATGTCGCCGCTGCTCAGCATTTCGGCTTTGTAGCGCCGGGCGAACTCGCGCCACACTTTCTCGTCGCTCATGCCCGGCAGCGCACTACGCAGCAAGCGCTCGCTCGGGCCGAGATTCGCCATCCACACATCGTAGCGATCGCTCTTCATCCCCCGACCGCGCAGGCGCGTGGCCAAGACGCGAAGACCGTCGCTACGCGGAGCGATGGGCGAGTGGACGGACTTGGTTTTCAGCATGCAGCCCACGTTATTCGGCGCGCAACGCGTTCGCGAGCGGAAGCGCGGCTGCCCGTCGCGCCGGCACCCAGCCCGCCACCAGCGCGGCCGTCACGAAGAGCGCCGAAATGATCGCTACCGCTTGCGGGTCCCAAGGCTCGAGCCCATAGACGGCGGAGGTCAGAAATTTGCCGAGCGCCGCCGCGGAAAGGGCACCGAAGAAAAGGCCAATGCCCACGAGGCGCAGCGACTGAGCAAGCACGAGCCGGACGATGGCGATGTCATCGGCGCCCATGGCCATGCGAACGGCGAGCTCCTGCGTCCGCTGCACGACGGAGTAGGAAGTAATGCCATAGATACCGAGCACGGCGAGCGCCAGACCGAGGACGGCGAACACCCCGAGGAGGAGCAGGGTGAAGCGGCGCGAACCGAGCGAGGTGTCGACCAGGTTCTGCAGCGGCTTTGCGTCGTAGAGCGGCTGGGTCGGGTCGGCGATGGCGACGGCGGTGTGCATGGCAGGGAGCACGGCGCCGCCGATGTGCGGCGCGCGCGCGATGACACCGACGAACCCGCGCGGCACCTGATCGAAGGGCACGTACAAGAACGACTGGATGGGTTCGTCCATGCCCATGTCGCGGGTGTCGGCAACCACGCCGACCACGCTGAAGGGGCGCGACACCTCGGCGGCGGGTGTCATGCGGACGAGCACGCGCGCGCCGAGGGGATTGCGGCCACCGAAGTACTTGGCCACCAGGGTCTCGCTGACGACGCACACGTCGGGTGCCTCGCGCGTATCGGACGGACCTACGGCGCGGCCCGCGATGACCCGCACCCCGAGGGTCGCAAAATAATCACCGGCCACCGCGCGCATTTGCGTAAACGGTTTCACTTCGGGCTTCGGAGCGCCTTCGATTTGAAAGCCCCAGTCGCTCCACCCCGAAAGAGGAAGGAGCGACGTCAGTCCCACGGCCTCGACGCCCGGTATGGCGCGTACATTTTGCAGCACCCCCGACGCGAACCGGCGCTGCTCGTCTTCGTCGAGGTAGCGAGGCTCGGAAAGCGCGACCGAGCCGACGTAGACGTTCTTTGGCTCGAACCCGGGTGAGGTGCTGGTGAGCGTTACCAGGCTTCGCAGGAGCATTCCCGTTCCCACCAAGAGGACCAACGCGACGGCGACTTGGGCCACGACCAGCGCGCTTCGCAAGCGAATGGCGCTCGCGCCGCTCGTGGAGCGACCGCCTTCGCGCAGCCCCACCGTCGGCGACAATCGCCCCGCGTGCCAAGCGGGAGCCGCGCCGGCCAAAAGCCCGGTGACGACGCTGGTCGCGGCGGCGAAGGCGAGCACGGGCCATTGGAGGGCGACCTCCACCCGCGCCACGATCGAGGTGTCCGAAGCCGCTGCCAGCAGGCCATCCATGGCGGCGCGACCGATCACGACGCCGAGAATTCCCCCCGCCAGCGCGAGCACGAGACTCTCGACGAAGAATTGCACGGCAATGCGCGGTGCGGTCGCACCGAGTGCCACGCGAACGGCGATCTCGCGCTTGCGCGAGGCGAGTCGCGCGAGCGTAAGACTGACGACGTTGGCGCACGCTGCAAGCAGCACCAGCATGACGGCGCCGAGCAGGAGATTCAGGGTGAGAGCGTTGCGCGCCGTGCTCGCGCCTTTCAGACTCTCCGCCGTCATCGCCCAGCCGCCCGAGCGTTCGTACGCCGCCGGATAGTCGTCGTAAAAAGACTCGCCCAGCTGCAGCATGTCCGATCGCGCGCTGTCCACGGAGGCCCCCGGCTTGAGCCGCGCAATGACGGCGATGTAGCGCCCGCCGCGCGCGCGGGGGTCGAGCTGCTCGGCCCTGAAACGAAGGGGAACCCACACGTCGCGCAGCTCGCCTTCGTCGCCTTTGAGATCGCCGATGCGATGCTCGTGCTCGAAGACGGGAGACAGAACGCCGATGATGGTGTGCGGCATTCCATCGAGCTCGATCGACTTACCCACCACGTCGGGCGCGCCGGCGAAGGCGCGTCGATGAAACGCGGAGCTGATGATGACGACATTGGCCGCGCCGGCAAGGTCTTCGCCGGACGCAAAGTCGCGCCCCAGGATGGGAGGCACGCCGAGAACGCGGAAGAACTCCGCCGTCACATAGCCGGCGGCAATGCGAACAGCTTCGCCGCGACCCGTCAAATTGAGATTGCCCGATGCGTAGCCAGCCGCCCTGGCCAACGAGTGGTTCTTGTCGCGGATATCGAAAAACTCGTTCGGCGACGACGGCACCCGCGGGAGGCCCATCGTCTTGAACTTGCCGTAGACATTCACGAGCTCGTGCGCCTTCGGAAAGGGCAAAGGCCGGAGCACGACGGCATAGAGCACGCTGAAGACGGCGGTCACCCCGCCGATGGCCAGCGCCAGCGTGAGCACGACCGTCACCGTATACGTCCTCACACGCGCGAGGCTCTTGACGGCAAAATGCGCGTCTTCTCGAATCGCGAGCCACAGTTCGGCCAGACCATTCATGCGGCGCTCCGGTTCACGTTGCGAGACAGCGTACGCGAATGTCATGCCAGAGCGCTGGCGCGCTGAATTCGGCCCTATTGATAGCGACGCGGTCGCGTGCCGTCCCACAATTGGGACGGCACCTTCCGAACCTTCGGACGCGCCGGCTTACCGTCGCGATGACGGCCGCCGTGCACCGATCACTCGCAGGCTTGCTGTGTGCAGACCCCGCCGGGGGCAACGCAAATGCCGCAGCTCGCGTTGCAGCATTCGAGTCCCTCGTCGCAGACGGCTTTGCCGCAGCGTGCTCCCTTCCGGGAAGCCGACTCCAAACCGTCGGTTGCCGGCGTAGCAAGACATCCGACTGCCATGAATGCAAATAGACCCCACCATCCGCCCTCGTTCATCGTCCCCACCTTTCATCTCTTCCGCCCATCCGGACGGGGCCTGACTCTCGTCAATGACGGTCAAGTCGAATAAGACCGCGCATCGAATGCCGCAGGTCTACGGCCCGCGTCGAGCTCAATCGGTTTCGCACGGGCCAAGGTCGGGGCGCCCATGCGCAGGAGCCGCATGTTCTAAAAACGGCGACTCAATCTGCCGAACGCGTCACTTGTTGACGGCGGCTGCCCCGTTGCCGCCCCACTCGGCGACCTGCTCCGCGTCCGGAATATTGAGCACGCCCTGTCCGAGCAGCATGCGGCGCACGACGTCGGCATGGTTCAACTGGGTGCGGGCTTTCTCTTCGAGGCGAACGCCGATTCCCGTCTCGCCGCCGGCCATGCGTTTTGCCATGCGTCCGCTCTCCTCGAGCGCGCGAACGGCGGCCCACAGGGCGCGCTCGAGGGATTCGGCTTGTTCCGCGAGAAGCGCGGCCGGGGAAAAGGCGTGCCCGACATGGCAGCGAAACGTGGTGAGGCCCGAAAGCTGGCCCTCGGTCAGCGACCCTTGGCAGATAGGACAAACCACGTCCGAACGCAGCCCCGGTTCGTCACCCTCGACCTCGAGTAGCGCCGTGGGAATTCGCCGCTCGGGCACGATTTCGGCGGCCTGACGCGTGAGCCGAACGATCATGGGGCCAATGTCAGCAAGGGGAAGGATGTGATCGATCGTGACGTGATCGATCGCGCTCTGCGGCATGTCGCGGGCAACGGCCTCTTCCGGGCGCTGAACGATGGCCAGGCCGCCGCGCGCTTTCACGGAAATGAGCCCGGCCGTACCGCAATCGAGATGGCCGGAGACGACGACGGCAAGGACACGTGATCCGTAGGAAATCGACGCGCTTCGGAAGAGCGGATCGACGGCGGGGCGCGCCCCATTTTCCTTGGGCCCTCGCTGTACGGCCACGTAGCCGGGACGCAGCATGATGTGATTGTCAGGCGGCGCTACGTAGATGTGGCCGACTTCGATGGGCTCGCCGTGGATGGCGTGCGTTACTTTGAGCGGCGTCTTTCTCGCTAGAATCTCGGGCAGCGAGCTATCGAAGCCGGGCGAAGTGTGAATGACGATGAAGACTGCCGCCTCGAGATCGGACGGAAATGCAGCCACGATCTGCTGCATTGCTTCTACTCCGCCAGCCGATCCTCCCATCACGACGATGTCGTGCCCCTGGATCGCTTTAGCGAGCTTCATGGAGAAGGTATGCGGATGGGCGCCCGTGCCACGCCATGGATCGCAAGCCCGAGGGGACATTTGACTCAATGCTCCGGTTTCGCACCCACCCCCGCCCAACCGGAAGAGTATAAGAAGCGACCGATTGTGTATCGATCCAGCATGATTGCGTATGGTTTTGGGTCCGCGATGACGAGCGTCGCGACACCTCCTCGGAATGGGGGTTCTCGATGAAAAATCTCAAGCGTCATCGCAAACAACCAGTTGTTCGATCGGCGACCGTCAAGTCCACGAAACGCCCCACGCGCCCCAAGGTCCGCGCACCAGTGAAACGTGCAGCGGCGCCGTCGGAAGAACGCCAGAAACGCGATAGCGATCGGCCGGTGCGTAGAGAGGCGGACGTTCGAGCACCCATCGAAAGCGCCGCATCTCGCCTCGAACCGGGCGCGCAACCCGACGGTAGCCCTCCGGATGGCGAGGCGATCGAATCGACGGCGAGTGGCGATGCGACAGAGCGATTCCCCATCGTGGGCATCGGCGCCTCCGCGGGCGGACTCGAAGCCCTCGAGCAATTTTTGCGTCACATGCCCGAAAATACGGGCATGGCGTTGGTCATCGTGCAGCACCTCGATCCCAATTACAAAGGAGCGATGGTCACGCTGTTGCAAAGAGCGACGCGTATGCCTGTCGCGCAAGTCAAAGACAGGCACAAAGTCGAGGCCAATCACGTTTACGTGATTCCGCCCGGCAAGAACATGTCCCTTTTGCGCGGGACGCTGCATCTTCTTCCGCAAGCCTCTCCACGCGGTCTCAATCTGCCCATCGATATTTTCTTTCGTTCACTCGCCGAAGATCGGCGCGAACGAAGCATTGGGGTCGTTCTTTCCGGCATGGGCTCGGATGGCTCACTCGGCCTTCGTGCGATCAAAGAAGTGGCCGGCGCTTCCTTCGTGCAATCGCTCGACTCGGCGAAATTCGACGGAATGCCCCGCAGCGTCATCGAAGCCGATCTCGCCGACGTGATCGCCACCGCCGAGGAATTGCCCGCCAAGATCATCGGCTACGTGCAGCACGCACCGCACATCACCCGACCCCAAGAGCGGCTCGAGGAAAAATCCCACGGCGCGCTGGAGAAGGTGTTCATCCTGCTTCGCGCGCATACGGGCAATGATTTCTCTCTCTACAAGAAGAGCACCATTCTGCGCCGAATCGAGCGGCGCATGGGGCTTCACCAGATCGACAAGCTCGGCAATTACGTTCGGTACCTGCGCGAGCATCCCCGCGAGGTCGAGCTCTTGTTCCGCGAGCTCTTGATCGGAGTAACGAGCTTCTTTCGCGATCCGGCGACGTGGGACCACCTGAAGAACAACGCGCTGCCCGCCCTTTTGGCTTCGCGCGCGCGCGGCGCCAGCGTGCGCGCCTGGGTGCCAGGGTGCTCGACCGGCGAAGAGGCCTACTCCCTCGCCATGATTTTCAAGGAAGCGCTCGAGGGGATGAAGACCCCCAAAAACGTCTCCTTGCAGGTCTTTGCCACCGATCTCGACAACGATGCCATTGAGAGGGCGCGTCAGGGCATTTACCCCACCAACATCGCGGCCGACGTCACGCCCCAGCGCCTCCGTCGCTTCTTCATTCAGGAGGAACGCGGGTACCGCGTCAGCAAAGATATTCGCGAGATGGTGGTGTTCGCCCCCCAGAACTTCATCATGGACCCGCCCTTTACGCGGCTCGACATCCTCACCTGCCGCAACCTCCTCATCTACCTCGCCCCCGAGCTGCAAAAGCGCATCATCCCGCTCTTTCATTACAGCCTCAATCCTGACGGCATCCTTTTCCTCGGCACAGCCGAGACAGTGGGCACGTTCACGAGCCTCTTCGCGCCGCTCGACGCGACGACACGCCTTTATCGCCGGCTCCCGGGCGGTGCAGCCGCGGCGGTCGATTTTCCGGCAGCGTTCGTCGCCCGGCCGTCCGGCCCGATCGCTGAAGGATCGGGCCAGACGGGAGCTGTGACATGGCCCCCCGCCAACCTGGCGACGCTCACCGATCAGGTCCTGCTGCAGCGCTTCGCGCCAGCGGCAATTTTGGCGAGCGACAAGGGCGACATCGTCTACATCAGCGGTCGCACCGGCAAATACCTGGAGCCCGCGGTGGGAAGGGCGAACATGAACATGTTCGCCATGGCGCGCGACGGGTTACGGCTCGAGCTCTCCAGCGCCTTTGCAGCGGCGCTGCGCGAGGACCGCACGGTTACGGTGCGAGACATCAAAATCGAGAACAACGACGCCACGCATATGGTCGACCTCACCGTGCAGCGACTCGCCGAGCCGAAGGAGCTGCGCGGGCTCGTCATGGTCGTCCTCGCCGATGCTGGCGAACGTGAGCTCCCCAAGGGTTCGCGGCGCGCCTTGGCAAGCACCCGCGCGATAGAGCTCGAGCGAGAGCTCCAGCGTGCGCGGGACGAAATGCAGATCACGCGCGAAGAGATGCAGACTTCGCAGGAAGAGCTGAAGTCGACCAACGAAGAGCTGCAATCGACCAACGAAGAGCTGACGACCTCGAAAGAAGAGATGCAGTCGATGAACGAGGAGCTGCAGACGGTCAATCACGAGCTGCAGTCGAAGGTCGAAGAGCTCTCCCGCGCCAACAACGACATGAAGAACCTGCTCAACAGCACCGACATTGCCACGCTGTTTCTCGATAGCGAGCTGCTGGTGCGGCGGTTCACGACGCCCACCGCGAGCATCATCAAGCTGATTCCGAGCGACGCAGGGCGCCCCATCACGGACATCGCCCGCGAGATCGAATACCCCCAGCTCGCCGACGACGCGCGTGAGGTACTGCGCACGCTCGTCTTCAAAGAAAGGCTCGTCACCGGATCGCGGGATCGCTGGTTTACCGTGCGCATCATGCCCTACCGCACCCTCGAAAATGTCATCGATGGCGTCGTCATCACCTTCACCGACGCGAGCGCGACCCAGAAAATCGAAGCGACGTTGACGGAGCAGGCAGACGAGCTAAAGCAGATGATGGAATCGCTTCCCCATCTCGCCTGGGGGTGCAAATCCGACGGCGCTTGCGACTACTTCAGCCGGCAATGGCTCGCCTATAGCGGCGCCACGCCAGCGGAGCTCGGAGGCTACGGCTGGCTGCATGCGGTGCACCCCGATGATCGTGAAGAGGTTCGCCGAAAATGGCGCCTGGCCATCGAAGGAGGTACGCCGTTGAATCTCGAGCTTCGCATGCGCGCCGGGGATGGGAGCTACCGCTGGTTCAAACTGCGCTCGGTGCCCATTCGCGACGCCAAGGGAAAGATCGCTCGATGGTACGGGACCAATACGGACATTCACGACCTGAAGCTCGCCGTCGATCATCGAAAAGAGGCCGCCGATAGGGCGATCAGCATTCTCGAGAACGTCAGTGAGCCGCTGCTCGTGCTTTCTTCGGCAGAAAAGGTCGAGTACGCCAACCGCGCCGCAGAGCGCCTGCTGCAAAGCCAAGAAATCGTGGGCAAGCACCTGGACGAAATTATCCCAGAGGCGGCAAGCGCCGGGTTCCGCGACACATTTCGCAAGGTTGCCAGGAGCGGGAGCGAAGCTTCCTTCGAAGCGGACTTCAAACATCAGCGTGGCAATGGTAGGTTCAAAGTCCGCGTTTTTGCCAACACGGAAGGCATTGCCCTCTTTTTTCAGGCGCACGCCGAAGAGGGTAGCGCGCGATCGCGCGACGCACGACTGCCCGGGAGGAATGGCGAATGACCAAGCGAAAGCAGGTGCCCAACGAACCGACCGACCTGCGTACGCGCGCCGTGCAGATCCTCGCCGGCAAGGTTCTCCAGGAGAGCACCTCTCGTGGAAGGACCCTGCAAGAGCTCGAGATCCATCAGGTCGAGCTCGAGCTGCAAAACGAGGAGCTCCGCTTGGCCCGTCTCGAGCTCGAGGCGGGGCTCGACCGCTATACGCAGCTTTTCGATTTCGCCCCCATCGGGTACGCAACGCTAGCGGCAGACGGCACGGTGCGCGAAATGAACCATGTCGGCGCCGGCATGCTCTTCGAGCGCCGTGCGCGATTGATGGGCAAGCGTTTCGCGCTTTTCATCGCCCCCGCCGATCGCCCCTCCTTCAACGAGCTTTTTAACCAGGTCCTGAAGACCGACCGCAAAGAGACGCGCGAATTCGACCTTGTCACAGTGGGGGGCGAGCGGCCGAAAGTGCGGCTCAGCGGCGTCAGCTTGGCGGGCGCCGAGCCGACGGTCCTCGTCGCCTTCGAAGACATCACAGCCGAACGGCGCGCCGCGGAAAGGCTGCTGCGCGCCGATGCGGCGCTGCGTGAAGCCGACCGTCGCAAAGACGAGTTTCTCGCGGTCTTGTCGCATGAGCTGCGCACGCCCCTTTCGACGCTCCTCATGTATGGTCAGCTCCTACGGCAAGGGGGGCTCGAGGAGGAGAAGGTTCGCGTCGCGGCCGAGGCGATTGAACGCGCCGCGCGCGTGCAGGCCCGGCTCATCGACGATTTGCTCGATGTCTCGCGGATCGTCGCCGGCAAGCTGAGCATGCACGTCAATCCGGTCAATCTCGTCGAGGTTGCGCGCGCAGCGATAAGCTCGGTCGAGAAAGACGCGGAACGAAAGCGGCTCGACATCGTGCCCGATTTCGACACCTCCGTTCCACCCGTTTTGGGCGACATGGAGCGGCTGCAACAAGCGGTGACGAACCTGCTTACCAATGCCATCAAGTTCACGCCGGCCGGAGGAAGGATCCTCATCCGCGTTCAGCGCGCCCAGCAACACGTTCGCGTGGAGGTGGAAGACACCGGCGCCGGCATCGACGCCGCGTTCCTGCCCCATATCTTCGAAAGGTTCTCGCAGGCCGATCGAACCACGACGCGCACGACTGGCGGTCTCGGCCTCGGGCTCTCCATTGCGCGCTCGATCGTCCAGGCTCACCACGGCACCATCCGAGCGAGGAGCGGCGGACGGGGCAAAGGCGCGACGTTTTCCCTGTCGTTACCGGTCGGCTCGTCGCCCCACCACTCGGTCGTGGTATCGAGCCTCTTACCTCCCCCGCCCACTTCCAAAATTCAGGGGACACGCCTTCTTGTCGTAGAAGACGACCCCAGCACGCGCGAGACACTGACCGACGTGCTTACCCAGGCCGGAGCCGAGGTACGCGGCGCCGAAGGGGGAGCGGCGGCGATGCTGGTTTTGAACGATTTCTGCCCTGATGTGCTCGTGTGCGACATCGCCATGCCCGAAGAGGATGGCTGCGCGCTGCTGCGTCGCATACGCGCCCGCAGTCCAAGTGAGGGCGGGGACATGCGTGCTCTGGCGCTCACGGCGTTCGCCGGGGACGACGATCGCCGTCGAACGCGGGAAGCTGGATTCGAAACCCACCTGGTGAAGCCGGTCGACATCGATCAGCTGATCACGGCGGTGTCGAACCTGCTTCCGCGCGGTCGCTTGCAAACACCATCGGCCTCCAACTGACGAGCTGGGCCCAGCGTTTTTGGGTCCACGCGGCGAACTATTTCGCGCTCAGGCTCGAGGCGTGCGCGGCGATAGCTCGCCATTGCCCGTCGATGCGCGCCAGGACGTCGGTGAACTGCGCCTCGGCGTCGTAGGGTGTCCCGCCCGTCTCGCCTTCGGTTCGAACGCGCCCCGTGATGACTGCCACATCGCCGTGGATTTGGGCCTTTCTTTCCGAAGTATGAAACGCCTTCATGCGACTGCCGGTGGCGCGCGCCTGTCGCAAGCTGTCCTCTTTGTGACTGACCCGTCCGCGGCTGTCGGTAAACGTGTAGTCATCGGCGAGAATTCGGTCGAGCGCGGCGACATCCTTATCGCGAATCGCTTCCATCCATTCGCGCTGCACGCGCAGCACCACCTGCTCGTCGTCCTCAGCGCCCACGGTGGACCTCGGCGCCGAAGGTGCACGCCAGAGCGCAAACCCTGCCGCGATGGCGGCGACCACGGCAATCGCCGCGAAGCCCGACCGGCGCACGAGCAACGGCCGATCGCGACGCGCGCGGTCGCTACGCTCGGGGAAAGAGAGGCGCCGTCGGACGTCGGCCGCACCCGGCGAGTGCAAAAAGACCGCATCGTCCGCCCTTTTGGCGGCGACCTTTTCGCGGCAGTCGTCGCACCCGCCAATGTGATCGGCCACATCGAAGGCTCCGCGCGGCGATTCTCCCAAAAGGAACCGCTCGAGCGCAAAGTCGGAGGGGCAAGCGGCGGTCGTTCTCATGGCGCAATTCCCTCGCCCTGCAGCTCGCGCCGCGCCGATGCGAGAAAGTCCTGCATTCTTTGGGAGACCGTCTTGCGTGAACAACCGACGATCTCGGCCACCTCTTCCATGGTCATGTCATCGACGTAGCGCAGGTACACGATGAGGCGTACGTCGTCCGGTTGACGCTCCAAGAGCGCGACCAACGACAGTCGATCTTCGACCGGCGCGCCGAGCGCGGTCTTGGTCGCTGACGCGAACAGGTCGAGCTTGGACCGATGCGCGACGCGGTCGCGCAGGCGCTGCAAAGATTGCAAGGTTGCCATGGCATAGAGCCAGGTCGACGGCGCGGCCTCGCCGCGAAAGAGGTGGCCCTTTTCGAGCACGCGCAAAAACACGTCCTGCGTCGCGTCGAGCGCGGCCTCTTCCCGGCCGAGAATATCGCGGCAGCGGCGGTGCACCATCGCCCCATAGCGCTCGAAGAGCAGCGCTGCCGGCGGCAATGAAGAGCTGTCCTCGGCCATACCCATCCACCGGACTTGGATCCATAGCCTCGCTTTTTTGGGAAGGGCGAGGTCGATTTTGTTTTTTCGAAAAGGGGCGCGGCCCGCTTCCCCGAAATGGCGGCGCGTGGATCGGAGTCAATCATCCACGAAGGAGGTCCTATGAAAAGACTTTATCCAGGCGTCGCACTTTCCATGACCCTTGGCGCGGCCGCTGTTTCGTTTGCCGGCCCGGCTCGCGCCGAAAGCTGTAAGGCCATCCGCGCCGAGATCGATCTCACCCACGGCACGATCTCGGGCAATTTCGGGCTGAACGGCACGGTGGTTTTCACTTCCGACGGCACCGGAACTCCTGCCCCGACCGCGCCCGCAGGTTCCAGCGTGTTCAGCGGGATCCTCGAGATCACGAGCAATCGCGGCATTCTGCGCATGCGCGAAACCGGCATGTTCTCGAGCCGAACGGGCAATCCCTCGGGCCCGGTGCTGAGCTCGTGGGGCGACTCCATGAGCGGGACGGGTTTTTACCAGGGCGCGACGGGCGACGTCTTCTTCAGTGGCCGGCGCGTCGACGATATTCTCCTGGTCGAGGTGAGCGGCGAGATCTGTCGCCCCTAGACGCGCGGCTGTGTTAAGAAAAGGCTCATGCTCGATCCGCTGCGCACCGGGCTGCACAAGATCATCACGACGCCGCTGGGCGACGCCTTTCTGCCGCTCCGCGTTCCCAAGGTTCTCGCTCGACGCGTGAATATGTTCTTCGGCAGCCCGCTGTGCAGCGCCGCGGATCTCGAAAAGCGAAAAGCCGCGCAAAAGCGGTTGCGCGAGCTCCGCGCCGGCGGCGCCGCACGTCCCATCGCGCGCGAGCCGGCGCCGGTGACCGTGTACTTCGAAAAGGACCGCAACCAGCGCGTGCTCGACCGTATCGAAGAAGCGCTCCACGCCAAAAAGATCGCCTTCACCAAGCTCGACGTCGCGGGCGACGAAGCGACGATGCAGTTCGTCACACGCACGGCCAAATGCGAGGAGGACGACCTGCCTATCGTCTTCGTGGCCAGTACGCCGGTCGGCGGCTACGACGCGCTCGTCGCCTGGGACGTGTCGGGCGATCTGGCCAAAGCCG
>DATHEQ010000307.1:0-27535 GCA_035318505.1 Polyangiaceae bacterium
ATGAGCGCCGTCCTGGTCGCGTCATCGGCGGCGTGAAGCGAAACGGCGAGCCCGATCTGCCCCGCGAATTCGTGTCCCAACCGCGCGATCTCGGGCACGAGCCCCGACGTGCTCACCGTGATGCGGCGCGGCGATAGGTTCATCCCCATGGGATGCGTGAGCAGTCGCAGGGCCCGCGCCGTCGACTCGTAATTGTGCAATGGCTCGCCCATCCCCATGAGAACGATGTTGCGCAGCTCTTCGCTCGGCTCGAGCGCGCGCCGTCCGAGGATCACCTGGGCCACGATCTCGTGCGCGCCGAGATGACGCTTGAGACCCGCCACGCCGCTCGCACAAAAGACGCAGCCCATCGCGCATCCCACCTGAGTAGAGATGCACTGGGTCACCCGGTCGCCCTGCCCCTTGGTCCCGCCGGGGCGGCCCGACGTCGAGCGCGCGTTGGCGTTGCCTCCGCTGTAAGTAGCATCGACATGGCCGCCGCTCGGCTCTTCCGCCTCTTCGTCGTCCGCGCCGGCGAGATCGGCGTCCTCTTCGTTTCTCTTGTTGGCGGGAATGAGCACCGTTTCGATGGTGGCGCCGTCGGCCATGCGCAAAAGCAGCTTGCGGGTGGTGTCGGTCGAGCGATGCACGGCGGCCGTCTCCGCCACGTTGGGCACGCCCTCACCGCGCACCCATTCGCGCAGCGCTTCCGGCACGTCGCTCATCGCCTCGGGCTCGAGCACGCCGCGCGCATGGATCCACTTGAAGATTTGCTGGGCGCGGAAGGGCCGTTCGCCGCGCGCGGCGAGGCTCGCTTGCCATTCTTCCGGCATTCGGGCGACGGGGTGCATCGTCATTCTTTGCGCTTGGCCTCTTCCCAATAGCGATCGAGCTCCTCGAGCGGCAGCTGATCCCCCGAGGCCGGCGCGGATGAAGACGCGTCGGATGCGAGGCTGGCCGTCACTCCGGGAAACCCCCCGTGCCGCTCTTTGACCCGTGCTTCGACGTGGGCAAAGCGGCGCTGGAACTTCTCGGTCGTTTTGCGAAGCGCACCTTCCGCGTCGACTTTGACGTGCCGCGCCAGGTTGACGACCGCGAAAAGGACGTCCCCCAGCTCTTCCTCGATGCGGGCATCCTCACCCTCCGCCATGGCGCGATCGAGCTCCTCCAGCTCTTCCTTCACCTTGGCGCGTGAGCCGCGCGCGTCGGGCCAATCGAAGCCCACTCGCTGCACCTTCTCGCCGATTCGTTGAGCACGCGTCAGCGCCGGCATGCTGCGCGGCACACCTTCGAGAAGCCCGCGGTCCTTCTTCTCCGCCGCCTTGATGCGCTCCCAATTATGCAGAACTTGATCGGCGCCGCTCACTTTCGCGTCGGCAAACACATGCGGATGGCGATGGACGAGCTTGTCGGTGATGGCGCGAACGATGTCGTCGGGGCCGAACGCCCCTTCCCTTCGCATGAGCTCACCGAGGAACACGACCTGCAAGAGCAAGTCGCCGAGCTCTTCGCGCAGCGAAGCGCGGTCACCCGATTCAATGGCGTCGATGACCTCGCACGCCTCCTCGAGCACGTAGCGACGAAGCGTCGTAGGCGTCTGCTCGCGATCCCACGGGCAGCCGTCCGGCGCCAACAGCCGCTGCATCATCTCGACGAGCCGGACGTAGGCTTCCCCCCGCTGCTCCGCGATCGGGGGAACGACGACCGGTGCAAACGAGCGGCTCATGGCACCCCGTTTAGCACCAAGCGTGCAACATCGCCCGCAGATTCACCGAAAACCCGAGCTCCGGGGACGCCAAGCATCAGCCGCGTTTCCAAGGACGAGCCTCCTTGGCTATGCTTTGAGATCGTGACCTTACCGCTGGCACCGGCTCCCACCGCATCGGCCCGGCGGGTCGTGTTCATCGTCGGGCTCATTACCGCGCTGGTCCTCGTTTACCTATTGCGGGGCGTTCTCATCCCGCTCTTCTTTGCTTTCCTCCTCGCCTATGCGCTCGACCCGCTCGTCGATCGGCTGGAAGCGATGAAGGTATCGCGCAGCGTCGGCGCGCTGCTCGTCATGACGCTCATGTGCGGCGTGGCGATCAGCACCGTCGTTCTCGTGGTCCCCTACCTGGTCGATGAGTTTCGGCTGGCGGGCGAACAGCTGCCGGAGCAGATGAACGCGCTCAAGGAGCGCCTCGACCCGTGGTGCTGGCAGGTGTTTCACGTCAATCTGCCGCAAACTTGGGGCGAGCTCGCGTCCAAAATCGCCGAGGGGGCGCGCGCGCGCATGCCCGACCTCATCCAAGGATCGACCGGCGCCCTCTTCGGCACGCTCAACGTCATTCTCGTCTTCGTCGCCACGCTGATCGTCCCGGTGTTCGCGCTCTATCTGCTCATCGATTTCGATCGCAACGTCGAGCGCTTTCAGCGACTCATTCCGCGGCGCTGGACGCCGCTGGTCGGTTCGATCGCGTCCGAGATCCATCGCTCGCTGGGCGGCTACGTGCGCGGCCAGCTCACCGCGTGCGCGGTGCTCTCCGCCCTCTACGCCATCGGACTGACATTGTCCGGTTTGCGCCTGGCCATCCCCATCGGCGTCATTACCGGCATGCTGGCTTTCGTCCCTTACGTTGGATTCGGCATCGGCGTCGGCATGGCCGTTTGCATCGCGCTCCTCGACTGGCATGGCACCAACCATCTCGTGGCGGTGGTCACGGTGATGTTCCTCGTCCAGATCGTGGACGGCATGGCCGTCACGCCGCGCATCGTCGGTCGCAGCGTCGGCCTTCGCCCTATCGAGGTCCTCCTCACGATGATGGCGGCGGCCACCTTGTTCGGATTTCTCGGCGTTCTTTTGGCCGTGCCACTCGGAGCCGTCGTCAAAATCCTTCTCGCACGGGCGACGGGCGTCTATCTCGGCTCGGACTTCTACCTACGCCCCCCCGCGCCCGTCGAAGCACCGATCGCGGCCGTGACCGAGCTCGCCCCGATCAGAACAGGTAGCGTTCCCCCGAGTCGCACAGCACGGTGACGACCTTGCCGCCCTCCTTGATGCGCTTGGCGACTTCGCACGCAGCGTGAACGTTCGCGCCCGAGCTCGGACCAACGAGTAAACCCGCCTCGCGCGCGAGCCGCCGCGCCATCCGTTCGGCAGCGACGTCGGTGACGGCGATCACTTTCGAGAAGAGGCTTCGATCCAAGATCGGCGGCACAAAGCCGGCCCCGAGCCCCTGAATGCCGTGCATCCCCGCGGGCTGACCTGAGAGAACCGCGCTCGCGGCGGGCTCGACGGCGACGATGAGCACCTTGTCGCCGAGCTCCTGCCTCAGCACGCGACCGACGCCAGTGATCGTGCCCCCCGTGCCGACGCCCGCTACGAAGGCCGAAACCTCACCTTCGGTCTGTTCGAGAATCTCGAGCGCGGTCGTGCGCTCGTGGCTCTTTGGATTGTCGGCATTCTCGAATTGACGCGGCATGAAAGCATTAGGCGTGCTCGCCGCGATCTCCCGCGCGCGTTCGACCGCGGCAGCCATCCCATCGCCGGCAGGGGTCAGCGTGATTTCCGCGCCGTAGGCGCGAAGCACGTAACGCCGTTCGAGGCTCATGTCCTCCGGCATGACGAGCACGCAACGGTAGCCACGTACGGCGGCGATCATGGCGAGGCTGATGCCCGTGTTGCCGCTCGTCGCCTCGACGATCGTGGCGCCGGGGCGAATCGCTCCCGATTTTTCCGCGGCCATGATCATCGCGTAGGCGGGGCGGTCCTTCACGCTGCCCCCGGGGTTTTGCGATTCGAGCTTGGCATAGACGCTTGCCGCCCCCGGAGGAGAGAACTTGCCGAGCCGAACCAACGGCGTTCGGCCGATGAGGTCGAGAGCGTCTTCCACGACGCTCGGGCGCGGGCCGGGCCGTGTGGGGCTCAAGCTTCGAGAACGGTCGCTTCTCGGCCGCCCACGTCGAGCTTCGTACCGGGTTCGGCGAAGTCGATTCTCACCATCGCCAGACCTACCGCGCCGCCGTCATTCGCCACGGCGCTCGATACGGTGCCGAGCACTTTGCCGTCGGCGGAGCGAACCTCGGCCCCGTGCAGCGGAGGGTCACCGGCGATCCGCACCGGCACGATCTTTTTGATCACGTGACCTCGCATTTCGAGCCGGCAGACGACTTCCTGGCCAAGGTAACACCCCTTACTGAAGCTCACGGCAATTTTCTCGAGAGCCGCCTCTTGGGGATAGTTCTTCTCCCCGAAATCGACTCCGAAACGAGGCAAGAATCGCTGCACCCGGAGCGCCTCCCCCTCCTCGGGGGAGCCGAGCACGGTGTCCTCGCGCTGGGCTGCGAGCTCGCCGAGGACGTCGCTCATTTTTTCGGACGGCGCCACGATGACCCCGTCGGCCGGACCCCTCATCTCGATCGAACCTGCAAAGACGCCCGACATGGCGGCGGCCGCGTTGGCGACTTCCGCCGCGCGCGGGCCGTGGGCAAACGCCCACGAATAGTCGCTCGAGACGTCGGCGTGCGCGGCGTCTTCCATGATGAGGTACTTTTCGAAATGCTCCTCGAGCAGCGCAATGCGATCGCGCTGCCCGGCGACGAGCAACCGATCGCCCGCGTGCAGAACGAAGACGTCGGAAACGATGCGACCGACTTTGACGAGGACCAAGCCGTACGAAGCGTGCCCGGGATGCAGCTTGGCGACATCGGAGGTGACCAGACCATTGAGCCAGCTCTGCCGGTCCTTGCCGCTCACTGCGACGGTGCCGAGATGCGGCGCTTCGACGAGAAGGGCGCCGCGCAAAGCGGCCTCTTGTGCGCTAACGGACACCATGCCGACAGGGTGGCGCCGCGACGCCGAAACCGCAAGCGTCAACACAAGTGATTTTCAAGCGGCGGGGAAGGCGTAGAGCTGAAAATCACACACGCGATCGTACCCGATCGCCTGGTAAATCTTGTTCGAAGTCGGGTTCGCCACTTCCGTGAAGAGAAAACAGCGCGGGCACCCCTCGTCGAGGAGCCTCTGGCTCAGCGCCGCGACCGCCGCGCTGGCGTAACCCTTTTTGCGCTCGGCGGGCGGCGTGTAGACGTACCCGATGCGTACACCTTGCTCGGTACGCCCCATCCACACAGTCATCGATACGGGTGCGTCGTTTTCCCAGACGAAGAGCTGCCGCGCGGCCATCTTGCCGCGGACGAAGGCGAGGAAGTTCTCGACGGGGTCCATCGCCGTTTCGGCGATGAAAGCCTTCGACCACGCCGCGAGGAGATTTTCGTCGGCCGTCAGCGCCTCACGGAGCTTGCCCGGACAAGCCGCGCACGGTCGCACGCGCTCGAGCTCGTAGACGATTTGTTCGACGCGCAGAACCGCCGCGCGTCCCGTTCGTGCTCCCCAGCCGGACGCAAAGCGTTGCGCGGTGAGCGTTGGTCCCACGACGCCAGAAAGCGCAAGGTCTGCTGAAATCGCGAAATCGATCAACGCTTGGATGGCCTCCTCCGACGCGCGCGAGACGATGAGGGCGCGGGGAGGTGTCTGCAGCGCGACCGCATCGACATCGCCGCGAGGACCCTCGACGTAGATAAAAAGGGGCGACATCGGCGCGTCAGCGGCGTCGCGATTCTTTGGCACGCCCGCGCGGGCCAGATCGCCGAGCAACCCTAGCATCAAATTGTTCTCGGCCGGCTGGCGCCGGAGGTAAGGACCGACGCGCTCGAGAAACGGCGCTGGTTGGAATTCGCGGACCACGCGCATGCTCCGTTTTTACCGCACCTCGTTCAGGTTGCCCACCATCACGCGACCGGCACGACGGCACAGAGGGTTCTCGCCGAGCTCCGGCTCCTTGCTCCACGATTCGGCCTCTTGACGACATAGTGGAATTTTCGTTCCGGCTTTGGCACCTTGCATGGGTGTTCGACATCGATCATCACCTCTTCGTCGCCGATGCCCACGCGCACTTGCTGGCCGTCGAAACGACGATCAAATCGACTGTCGGGCCGCTGCCCGCGTCGCTCGTCCTCTTCATGCCGGTATGGACGCCGGGTTCTTACCTCGTTCGCGAGTACGCCCGTCACATCGAGTCGTTGACGGCGAGCGCCGACGGCCGCGCCATCGCATCCCGCAAGATCCGGAAGAACGCCTGGCAAATCGACGCGGCTGGCGCGCGCGCCGTCGCCGTGAAGTACCGGCTCTATGCCAACGACATCAGCGTGCGCACCAACCACGTCGACGCGACCCACGCTTACTGGAACGGCGCGGCCACGTACCTGGCGCTCGAAGAGGCGCCGAGCGCGGGCGCGCGTGTGATCGTGCACGCGCCCGAAGATTGGCAGATCGCGACCGCGCTCGCCGAAGCGCCGCGAAGTGCAGAGCCCTTGGCCATCGACGGTACGCCGCATCCGGGCCGCGCCTACCTGGCCCACACGTTCGACGAGCTCTGCGATGCGCCGTTCGAGTGCGCCAAGCTGATCGAGCGCTCCTTCACGGCGCTCGGCAAAGCTCATCGCATCGCCGTTTGGGACAACGCCGACGCTCGCGCCGTCGACTGGGACAAGCTTGCCGCGGACAGCCAAACGATCGTCGAGACCGAGGCCAAGCTCGTGGCCGGCGATCGCTCGCCCGATCAGGCCCTCCCCTACGATCACTATCTTTTCATCTGGCACGTCTCGCCGCGTGGACGCGGGGGGCTCGAGCATCGCGACTCGACGACGCTGATGGCCAAACCGATCTCCTTCCAGACGCGGAGCGGGTACCTCGACATTCTTTCCTTGATTGCGCACGAGTTCTTCCATCTATGGAACGTCAAGCGCATCCGCCCCGCCGGCCTTTACCCCTACCGCTACGAGCAAGAGAACTACACGCGCATGCTGTGGTGGTTCGAAGGAGCCACGAGCTACTACGACTGGCGCTCGGTGCGTCTCGCCAAGCTCTGCACCGCGGCCGAGTACCTGCATCACATGGCCGAGGAGATTGCGCGATTGCAAGACACGCCGGGAGCGGGCGTCCATCCTCTCGAAGAGGCGTCTTTCGATGCGTGGATCAAAGCGTATCGCCCCGACGAAAACTCGCTCAACAGCACCGTCAGTTACTACTTGAAAGGCGAAATCGTCTGCGCGCTCCTCGACATCGAGCTGCGCCATCGCACGCGCGGAGCGAGCTGTCTCGATGACATCGTGCGCCATCTCTATTGGACGTACGGTGCAAAGGACCTCCCCGTGCCGGAGGGGGAGCTCGCGACCATCGTGCAAAAGATCACCGGCGTGTCGCTCGACGATTGTTTTGCCCGCTGGGTCAAGGGTGTCGAACCGCTCGATATCGACGGCGTGCTCGCCAAAGTCGGCCTCGCACTCGAGCGAACGTCGCGCCGCGAGGCTCCGCCCGCGTCCCTCGGCGTTCGCCTCCGGCTCGATGCAGGTCGCGCCATCGTCGAGTCGGTGCCGCGCGGGAGCGCCGCTCACCGAGCGGGCATCGACCCTGGCGACGAAATCATCGCCATCGCCGATCGCCGGCTCCCGGAGGCCCGCCTCGAGCTGCCCCTCTACGGGCTGTCGCCGGGCACGAATGTCCCCGTCCTCGTCGCCCGCGACAGCTGGATCCGCACGCTCGAGGTGACGCTGGCGCCCCCAGTGCCCACAGAAGCGAAACTCGTGGCCCTTGCCGACGCGCCCGATTCAGCCCGCCGCCTCTACGAAAAATGGATGGACGATCCGTTCCCGACCGCGCCTCCCGCCAAACCGCCGCCCCGCTCCTGAATCTCCGTGCGGCCCAGCGCGTGCGATTCCTACCGACGCCGATGCTCTTCGGCGGACCGGCGGTTACCTGAGCGTCCCCAGCTCGCTAAAGAGCGGGAAGATAGCCCCCTCTTTGAGCGTCACCGTCGTCTCCTGTCCGTTCGCGCGCCGGATCTTGGCCTGCATCCCTTCTAAGTGCGGCGTGTTGATGATGCTCTGCACCTCCCCTTTTTTCATGTCCGCCACGGACTTGTTGTCGAGCATCAGGATTTGGTCGCCAGGCTTGACCCCTCCTCTGCCCGCCGGCGACTCCTTGTAGACGCGCGTGACGTAGATCTCTCCCACCCGGAGCTCGTAATAGAAACCGAGGCCGAGCCGCGCGTGCGCAGGTTCGATCGCGACGCGCACGCGCGCGCCGCTGTCGCATTCGAGGTCGACTTCGCCGCGGCGCTCCTCTTCGTCAGAGAGCTCCTTGAACTCTTTGATGCCGATGGGGTGATCGTTGATCGGATTGGAATCCCACAGCTCGACGCGAAATCGGTCATTCGGCTCGACGTGGAAATTGCCCGCCGGACCATCGGGCCATGTCGGTTGCAGGGTGTTGGGATGGGTCGGCGTCTTCAGCAGCGGTTTGCCGTTCACGTAGAGGATGGCGTAGGGGTCCGGCGCGGCTCGCCCCAGATCGCCGCCCCATTTGCGGCCGTCGCGGGTCTGCTCGGGAACAGTCGCGCCCTTGAACGCGAGCCACTTGAGTCCGGGAGGAGGCGGCTCGGCTTCATTGCCGCGCGCCGCGCGAAACGGCGCCTGCAGCTCAGGATACACGGCAGAACAGGCTAAAATCGGTGCCGCGAAAACCAGCGCGCACCCTAAAGATCGAAGCCCCATAGTGGGGAAAGGTATCACAGCCCTACGCAGCTGCGGCACGATGTGCAGGCGGTGTTACGTAAGCGATGCGTCGTGAATTCGGAGCCGCGCTGAACCGTCAGACACGCGATCGCTCACTCGACGCTGTCCGCGCGCCCTCTCTCTTCGACGGGCGCTCGGCCGATCGCTTAGGGACGGCATCGGCCGTCGCCGCCGTCTGCTCCAGGTCGAGTTCGGCCTCGGCCCAAAACTCGGGCTTGTTCTTCCTGACCAGCAGGTCATATCTAAGAAGAGGGACGAAATGCCGTCGGCATTGCTTTCCCCATCGGAGTAACGAAATGGGACACGGGCTCTCTGCAGTCGTCGCATGGCAAACGGTGGTTCCTCTCATGACGGGAGCGACCGCGATCTTCATGGCCAAATGGCTCTCTCATGTTTGGGCGCGCACCGCGGTCGAACGAACGGTACGCGTCGTCTCTCGGCTCGGCTCACGCAGCGCGCGCGGTTTGCGTCGCTGAGCTCGTCGCCCGACCGAGGTCGGAAGTGTCGCAAAGGTCGCAAACCAAGAACGGTGGCACAACGTAGAAGAGCAGGAACCTGTAACGACCGCCCCAGGGTTATCTCCCTCGGGCCGGGAGGAAACGATGGCAAGACTCTTCGGCTTCGTCGGTAACCGAGCGGATCTCGGAGCTCGCGTTCTCGAGCTCGAAAGCAAACCGCTCATGGTGGTCGCCAAAGGCACGACGCTCGGCTGGGGGATCGGGTTCTATCAATCAGGCGAAGTTCTCCTCCGGCGAAGGCCCATCGACGAACGCTCCGAGGTCGACGTCGCCGCGCTCTGCAAGGACTTGCGCGCCGACGTGCTCATCGGTCACGTGCGGACAGCTACCGTGGGCAACCTCCGCACGGAAAACACGCACCCGTTCCGTTACCGTCAGTGGCTCTTCGCGCACACCGGCACGGTCGACGGCTACGGTCGCCTGCGCGACCGTGTGTCGGAATCGCTGCCGGAGTTTTTGCGCCGCAACGTTCGCGGCGACACCGACAGCGAGCTGCTCTTCCACCTCTTTCTCTCGTTTCTGCACGACGCCGGCAACCTCGGCACCGGTCATGTCGACCCCGACGCCACGCGCGCCGCGCTGCGCGCCACCCTGTCGCTCATCGACCGCTTGCGCGCGGAAGAGGGGACATCCAAGCACGACATGAACATGCTCGTGACCGATGGCGAGCACATGGTAGCGGTCCATCACAGCGCGACCATGGCTTACCGGGTGATCAAGGGCCGCGCCGACCTCGAGCGTTTGCTCGGCGACGATGCGCTGCGCAGGATTCGAATCCCGGATATGGCCTCGTGTCGCTTCTGCCTCATTGCCTCCGACTTCGACGAAGAGCCGCGTGGATGGACGATGGCGCCGCCCCATGCGATGGTCACGATCACCCGCACGGATGATCCGACCGTCGAACAGCGCTGACGCGTGGCCGCTGGCGCTTCTCTTTGCAGCAGCGTGCAGCTCGAGCGCTCCGCGCGGCCCGACCTTCGCGACGGCGACGGACCTCCCCCTAGCGCCGCGGCGCCCCGACGGCGTCGTCGTCGACCCGAGTCCCGAGCTTCCCGCCGCGGCTGAATCCGCTGACAAGGGCAGTGGGCTCGTCGCGCTGAAGCCGCCGCTGCCCGATCGAGCGGCGCGCGCGCTCGTGGCGGCGTTTCTGCGCGCCGTCGTGAGCGAGAACGTCGAGGCCCTATCGGAGCTGGTGACGAACGACGCGACCGTGTCGGCTCGCGGTCGAACCGGTGCGCCGTCGCTCATCGACCATTGGCGCGCGCGCCTACGACATTTCCGCTACCGCACCCTTGCCAGCGAGATCCTCTACCAGGAAGCGGACATCGAGCTCTACCGATACGAGGACCTCGAAGTACCTCTGCCCGGAAGGCCGCTGCGCCCGCCAGAAATGACGGTGTCCGATGTCGTGCTGCGCGTACCGATTCTCGTCGTGCGCGCGGGAAGCGAACGCGTCTTCGGCGACGACATCCTCTTTCACCTGCGTCGCGACAAGGAAAGATACGTCATCCGCCAACTCGTCGAAGACTTCCAACTTCCGTAGTAGGACTGACTGACTGCGCCAGCAGTCCTACTACCGCCGGTTCTCGGGGGCTCTGCCCCCGCCCCGCCGGAGTAAATCCGGAACGGGGGCCCCACCCCCGCCGTGCCTCCGGCACGGGAGGTTGCCGTCCGATTCACATGAGAACGCGGTAGGACTGCTTGCTTCGCCAGCAGGTCACATGCCGGCGAGGATCTTGAACGCGGCTTGGTCGGCGACGAGCTCGAGGCGGTTGTCGGCGACCGTGTGGCGCCATTCGTCCTGCTTGAGGCCGGGGATGCGATACGACGCCGTGTACGTGAACTCGACGAAGATCTTGTCCTCCCGGCCGCGATTGATGCGGCGGTAGCGGATCTCGTAGCGAATCGCGCGCGTGTCCTTGAACCGACCCTCGAGGTACTCTTTCAAGCCCGTGTAGTCCATGTCGTCGGCGGCATCGACGTTGCCGCCGTCTTCGAAATACGCGCTGCTCGCCATGCCGAGGAGCAACGGGACGTTCCGTTCTTCGACGGCGTGCCGGTACTTTTCGCAGAAAGTAATGATGCGGCGGTTCTCGTCGTTGTCCTCGACGTCGGTGTTCGGGATGTAGTGCGAGACGCACCCCGCCCCGGCGAGGAGCCAAGGTGCCGCCCAGAGCGCCCACTTTTTCATGACCGGTCCCAAACGCTGTTTCAAAGACTTCTATTCCTCGTCCGATGACGCGCCGATTGGCGCCCACCATGCCAGAGGGGGCGGTCGCACGGCAACTTCAACGCTCTCGAAATCAACGATCGCCGGAACGGGTCCGGAGCAGCTTCGTACGAGGACGCGCACCGTCGCCCTGCGGACCACGATCGGTAACTAGCTCGAGTACGTCCGCACTGTCACGCAGTGGTCCCGAGCGCTTGCAGGTACTGCTCGAGCTCGAGATGGCCGCCGGGCCCCGACCAGATCCAATCCGAGTCGGCCCCTAGCGCGCGCGGGACATCGGCCGGAACCTCGATGTTGCGCCCTCCGGTCGCGCTACGTTGCGGACTCGGCAAAGCGCCCAGCAGGGCCACGCATGCGCCTTCGGGAAGGGCCGGGGCGCCCGCGGCTGAGAGCAGCTCCGAAGAAGCAGGGCCCGCGACGTCAGCTGCCACCACGAGCATGGTCGCCGCGTCCCCTGCTGCG
Organism: Polyangiaceae bacterium; assembly: GCA_035318505.1. Lineage (GTDB taxonomy): Bacteria > Myxococcota_A > Polyangia > Polyangiales > Polyangiaceae > DASWDH01. The sequence goes on from DATHEQ010000307.1 coordinate 11,803, forward strand.
ACGAGATCGCGTGCTACCGCCAGCGCTTCCAACCCACCGTGGAGACTTCCTCCGACAGCGAAGCTTGGGCCCGTGAGACGGAAGGCGATGGCGCACTCGCCAACGGCCGCGTTGGGGGAAGTCGCGGGAAAACGGCGGGGCTCGACGGCGCGGGGACCGCGCTCACGCCGCCGACCATCGAAGAGCTCGTTTTGCTCGAGCGTGGCGAGACCGTGGCCGACGATCACGCCCCCCCCTTCCCACGCCGCCGGTCCCGTCGTGGCCGAGAGCTCGTGAACGGCCGTGAGCACGAGCCGCGCCAGGCGATCGAGTCGCGGGAGATTGGGGTGCCGGGCTCCCATCCGTTCGGCGAGCGTGCGCGGGTCGAACGTCTCCGTAACGCTGAGAAAGCCGTGCAAGAAGACGGTGCGTCCGTGAGCGCGCCGACCCGAGCTGACGTGCGGCGCGAACACGAGAGCAGCATTGGCCCCACCGAACGCAGAAGAAAGCTTGAGTGACACCGTGCTCTGTTGCGGCGTGTTGGTGTCCGCCAGCCGAACGGCGCACTCCGGGTCGAGCTCCCCCTCCCCCGCCGACGCTGGGGCGATGCCGCGACGCATGGCGTCGAGCAAAGCCAACGATTCGAGAATGCCCGCCGCGCCGAGCGTGTGACCAATCTGAGCCTTGAAAGGATGCACGAGGCGCGGCGCATCCTCGCCGAGCGCTATCCGCATCGATTTGGCTTCTGCCGCGTCGTTGAAAGGTGTCGCCGTCGCATGCGCGCCGACGACGTCAACGCGCGAGCGAGCCACGCCGGCATCGGCGAGGGCGAGCGTCGCCGCGCGCGCCAAACCCTGTCCCATTTTATCGGGCGCCGTGATGTGCACGGCGTCGGTGGATGCACCGAATCCGGCGACGTAGGCAAACGCGGCGCGGTTAGTCTCGGCTTCGTCGCGCGCAAGGGCGGGGGCCAGCTCGAGCGCCACCACGCCCGCACCTTCGCCGAGCGCCATCCCGTCGCGTCCGACGCGGAAAGGGCGCGGGCGTGTCGCGGTCGTCGCGCGCAGGGCCTCGAACCCCGCCGCCACGAATTCCGAAACGGCATCGAATCCGCCCGCGAGAGCGATTTCACAACGCCCGAGCTCGAGCCAGCGCAAGGCGAGACCGACCGCCAGCGTCGACGACGCACACGCGCCGAGCACGAGCACGCGCGGCGAGAAGTCGACCCCGAGGTCTGAGCTCGCCGCTTCGAGCGGCGCGAAGTAGGTCGCCCCGCGCGCGAGCGATTCGCTCACCGGCTTGCCCCCCGCGCGCGCGGCAAAGAATGTCTCCGCCGTCAACATGCCGCCGCTCGAGGTACCGAGGGCCAACCCGACCCGGCTTTCGCGCCACCGGGGTCGAACCTCTCCGAGACGCGATAGGCACTGTTCGAGCGCCGCCCGCAGCAGGTCGGTGGCGCGATCTCCGGCCCGCGACGAAACGGCGGAGACCCGCGCCGCGATGGGACGCGCGAAACCGGCGCGCGCAAGCGTTTCGTCATGCCCGATGGCAACGCGCGCGCGCTCGCCCAGTGCCCCGACGCCGAAGGCTGCGTCACCGACACCGAGCGCCGATACCGCACCGACGGCAAGGATCGTCGCGCCGCTCATGGCCGTGTGAGGACGAACGTCACCCAGCGATCGGGCGCCACGCCGAGAACGAGCACCTGCTCGGCTCGCCCTTGGCCGAGAACACCCACCGATGCTGCAATGCAAAGCGCGCCGAGCCCTTCGTGGTGTCCGGCGCGGCTCGCCACGTCGACGATCGGCACGTCGCGCCACGTCGTTTCGGCGAGCGCTCCCAAAGTCGCCGCGTCCCGGCGGGCGACAACGACCAGCGCCGCTCGCAGAGGGGCCGGGAGATTGGCCGCCTCGGGCGCGAAAGGATCGCGTCCGCTGGCATGGTACGCGACGCGACAGAGCGGTCGTGCTCCGCGCGCGGCCGCGTTATCTTCGTCCTCCAGCACGATCGCCGCGGCCCCTTCGCTGCGAATACCGGTCCAACTGGCCGAGCCGGCGCACACCGGACCGAGCACATGCTCCGTGATCGCGCTCTGCTCCTCGACCGAGCCGGCGAGCATCGCTTTTGCCTCGCCCGCCTCGATGAGCTCACACGCGAGCGCAACCGCGGCTTCGCCGGTCACTCCGAGATCGAGCGTCGCCAGCACAGGGCCGCGCATGCCAAGGTAAATGGCGGCGTGTCCGACCGGCGAAGAAGGCACGAGATTGGGAAAGGCGAGAGGACTGGCGAGCCTTCCCCCTTTGTCATAGATGCGCTGGATGAACTCCGCCGACGCATCCACGCTGCCGTAGGCGGATCCAGCGATGGCGCCGAGCTCGGCGCCGAGCGCGCGCTCCCCTTTGGACTCGCCGAGGGCGGTCTGCATGGCCATCGTCAAGAGGCGCGCCGGCCGATCCATGCGCCGCGCGCGCGCGAGATCGAAGTGCTCTTTCGCCTCGAATTGAAGTCGTTCGCCCGTCGGTGCGGCACCTGGCTCGACATAGCGGAGCGAATCCCGCGACGCGAGAAGCCCGAGCGGTCCGAGCGTCGCCGCGCCCGTGATCACGATCCGCGAGCGTGCCTTTGCTGGGCGCGGGGCGGCCTCGCGCAAAGCCGGCGACCGCGCGACGAGCCCCGGCCGCGTGAACAAGAGGACCGTGTCGGTGCCGCCAAATCCAAAAGAGTTGGATAGAGCGGCCCGGACTTGCGCGCGTCGCCCTTGCCCGATGACGTGCACGAGATCGCACGCCTCGTCCGGTACCTCGAGACCGCCGGTGGGGGGCAGCTCGCCGCGCACGATGGCGAGCACGGTCATCGCCGCTTCGATCGCGCCAGCGGCGCCGAGGGTGTGCCCGATCTGGCCCTTGCAGGACGACACCGCGACGCGCGCAATCTCGGCACCGAGGGCGCGATGAAGCGCGCGCGATTCCATGGCGTCGTTCAGCGGCGTGCCCGTGCCGTGCGCATTCACATAGTCGAGCTCGCGCACGGAAACCCCACCGCGCTCGAGCGCGCGCGCCATGAGCCGAGCCGCGGTCGCACCTGCTTCTTCCGGATTCGTGATGTGATGCGCTTCCGATCCGACGGCCCAGCCGGCTAGCTCCGCCAGCGGGACCGCGCCTCGCGCTCGCATCGAGTCCTCACTCTCGAGAACGAGGAAGGCGGCCCCCTCCCCGAGCCCGAGCCCCGCCCGGCGGCGATCGAAAGGTCTGCATCGATCGGGCGCCACGGCACCGAGCGCGTTGAAGCCGGTGAAGGTGAGCCGACACAGGCCGTCCGCGCCTCCCGCGAGAACCCGCGCGCTTCGCCCGGAGCGAATCCAACCTGCGCCGATCAGGATCGCATTCGCCCCGCCCGAACAAGCGCTGCAGACCGTGCGCGAGCGCGCGAACGGTCCGACCGCGGCCTGAAGGCGGTCCGACGTCGCGCTGAGCGGATGGCTCAGCATCAGCGCGTGCGGCTCGCGGCGGCTGGGATCCCGATGCATTTCCGCGAGCATCTGCTCGGTCTCGAACATGCCCCCTGTGGTGCCTCCGAAGGCGGCATGCACTTCGTCACGACTTGGGTCGATGCGCGCTTCGGCAAGCGCTTCGCGCGCGGCGATGACCGCCATGGCGTCGGTCCTCGACCACTGTTCGCGGTGCAACGGCGGGGCCACGTCGGCCACCGTCGCGCCGGTGACCTCGGCGGCCCAATGGGTCCGCTGATCGCTCGTGTCGAAACGCGTTACCGGCCGAAACGCGGATTTCCCCTGGACCAGGCCGTCCATCGTCGCCCGAGCACCGACGGCGAGCGGAGAGACCACCCCCAGCCCGGTGACGAAAACGCGCATAGAGCCGACACTACCGCTGGCCATTTCGGGCTGCTAGATGGATTGTGGACGTCAGGCGATGGCCGTGGCGAGCGGCTTCGAACGCGCCACGAAATCGGCGATAGCAGCCACGGACGCGAAGATGGGACGCACTTCGTCGCCCTCCGGCAGCGTGACTTGGTATCGCTCCTCGATGGCCATCGCGAGCTGAAGAGCGTCGAGCGAGTCGAGCCCCAAGCCGCCGCCGAATAACGGCGCGTCGTCGTCGAGGTCCGCCGGCGTTTTGCCCTCTAAATTGAGCTCGCGAATGACGAGCTCTTTGATTTGTGTTCGAAGGGCGACTCTATCCATGAGACTGGGGAAGACCAAAGAAACCGAGGCGAAAACAGAGCGAGATTAACACATGCCCGCCCGCCCCCCAAGGGCGAGCGTTCTTATCATCTCGACAAAACGATCTGGAAGCTAAAAGTCGCCGGAAGTACGCTCGGCTTCGGTTGCCAGGAGAAATCCATGGGAAACACCCTCGTCGACTACAAAACGGATGCGGGCCTCGCGATCATCACGCTGAACGACCCGCCGATGAACGCCTTCACTCACGAGATGATGAAGGACCTCGACGAAGCCATTTTGGACGCGCGGTTCGACAACGACGTTCATGTCATCGTCCTGACCGGTCACGGTGAACGCTTTTTCTGCGCGGGCGCCAATATCCAGATGCTTTCCGAGGTCGACGAGACTTTCAAATATTACTTTTGCCTCCACACCAACGAAACGCTCAATCGACTCGAACAGACACCCAAGCTCGTCATCGCTGCGTTGAACGGCCACGCCGTCGGCGGCGGGCTCGAAATCGCGCTCGCCTGCGATATTCGGATCGCGCGCCAAGGCGATGGAAAAGTCGGCTTACCCGAGGCGAACCTGGGGCTCATGCCCGGATCCGGCGGAACGCAGCGCGCAGCGCGGCTCATGGGCAAGTCGCGCGCGCTGCAGCTGATGGTCGAATCGGAGAACCTCGACTACGAACGCGCCGAGGAGCTTGGTCTCGTCAACTACGTCTGGCCGGCGGATTCGCGGGAGGACTTTCAAGCGAAGGTCGTCGGCTACGCGCGCCGTTTTTTGCCGCCCGACAAGGCAAGCCTCGCCGTCGGTCGCATCAAACGCGCCGTCCAATCGGGGCTGGAAATGGGGTTCGAGCAAGCGCTCGCGCTCGAACGCGAGCTTCAGGCCGAGCTCTGGGCTTCGAAAGACGCCAAAGAAGGGCTCAGGGCGTACATCGACAAGCGCAAGCCGAAGTTCTCCGCCAGGTAATCGCGCTACGCCTCACCGCGGCGAAAGAGCTTCGCGTAATAATCGTCGACCACGCTACCGCCCATCCGAAAAAAGAAATTCGAATAGGCCGTCCAAATGGCGATGCCGTTCATGTCGCGGAACATCGGCGGTACGTGAATGGGAGTACGAACGACCCCGTCGGCAACGTGCGATTGAAGGACCGGAATGTCCTCGTGCGCAACTTTGCCCACGAATAGAAACGGCACCAGGTCCGCGCGCTTGTTCTGAATGGCCGCGCGAATGAAGGCGTAATTGAGAACGATGCCCTTGCAATAACAAGCGTCTTTGGTGAACGGGGCGTCCCCTTCGGTGATGCCGCCCCGAAAAACGCGCCGCGCATTGGCATAGCACTCGTCCTCCTCGTACCCCTCGGTGCGGTACCATTCGAAGACGTCGATGAAATTCGCGCCGTCCTCGGCCTTGTCGACGGCGAGGATGCGGTCATTGAGCTTGCGCGCTCTCTTCGGATAGCTGCGAAACGTAAAGAGCTCGAGCATGGCGGCGAGACCCTCTTGCACGGCGGTGGTGCGCGGGGGGCCCTTGGCCAGCCATTTGGCAACGGGCTGCGCCTGTCCGTTCAGGCTCGTTGCCACGTGCACCCAGCCCTCGTGCACCTCGAGAATGTCGACGTCGCGCTGGCTGAACTTCGCGCCGCTGCGAATCTTTACGTAATCGCTGCCCGCGGCGGCATCGGCAAGCATGGAGTCATCGACCTGCACCTGGATGGCCGCGTCGTGAAAATAGGTCGCGAAACGCTGGTTCAGGATCTCGGCGGCGGTCTCGGCGTCGATGTCGGCCGGTTGCTTGGGCCCGAGATCGCCGACCGAAATGGCGGTGAGCGTGTCGTAGAGCGCCAAGCCGAGATCGCGAACGCTCGTTTTGCCGTCGGGAAACTTATCCTTGGGAGAGCCGTAGAGCTTCTTCGAACATTGGTGGAACTCCTTGGTGCCGCGCGCCGCCAGCATACGCGCCACATCGCGGTACTCGATGGCCGTGACCGCTAGGATGCGGCCAATCGGGTCCTTGGTGCCGAACTCTTCCTCTATCTCTTCGGCAATGGCCTCGAACTCCTCCATCTTGGCCTTCGGTTCGAAGCCGAGATCGACTTTGGCATATTCCTCGGGCCCGACCCGAGGCAGCTCGCGGAATTTGCTGCGGCGGAAGGCCTCCTCGACGGACGGCTCCCATCGCAGCGCCTGCAAAACGCGAATCGGTCGCTGCGCATCGACGATCCGCTGGGCGATGCTCGCCACCTGCTCCTTGTACGAGCGCCACGGACCTCGGCGGGCGGCTGACTCGCCCCTACCCTCCCCGTTCGGCTTCGGGTCCACCCCGTTACCGTTGACCGAACCTTCCTGCGCCGGTTTGTCGGGTTCGGCGCGCGTGTCCGGTCGTTGCCCCATCATTCTAAATAAGCAGAATCTAGCGAGATCGCAAAACCGTTACATAAGTGCAAGTCTGCAATGGGACAGGTCCAATTCGCTCGGTTGAAAATCGGCAGGACAGGCACGCCGACACCCTGCCAACGTTTTGACTCGATGTCGAGAGGCCCCTCTCGCGCTTGGCCGATCACGGCACCCTGCACCGGGGTCAGTCGCGATCGTCTTGCCTGTTGGCCATGGCATCGACAGCGGCGTCACGCCTCACCAGACGCGGCGCTGACGCCGGTGCGACGACGGGCTCATCGGGCATCGCCGGCTCGATCGTCATCGCCCCACAGCTCTCGAGCCAGGCCGCAGCGAGAAGGGAGACCGCGACCCAACCGACGTACTGCCTCGACATCGCGCACTTCATCGGTCGATGGCTTTGGCCACAGCCGTCAGGATGTCCTCGGCCATGACGCGATCGGCCTCGGCACGGTAGCTGAGAACCAACCGATGACGCAGCGCCGGAAGCAGCAAGGCTCGGACGTCGTCGACGTCGGCGGCCGCTTCGCCGCGCAGCGCCGCCCGGCCTTTGGCGGCGAGCACGAGCGCTTGGCTGCCGCGCGGGCCGGAGCCGAACCGTACGTAATCGCGCACCTCGCGCACCGACGATGCACCGCCCGGCCTCGTCGCGCGCGCCAGCTTGACGGCGAGCTCCACCGCTTCGTCGGTGGCCGGAATGCGGGGCACGAGCGCCCCCAAAGCGCGCACGTCTTCGGTGCGAAGAACGGGCGACAAGACGGGGTGCACGCCCGAAGTCGTGCGGCGCGCCACTTCCATTTCGTCTTTTTCCGACGGATAGTCGACGTGAATCTCGAGGAGAAAACGGTCGAGCTGCGCTTCGGGCAGCGGATACGTTCCCTCTTGTTCGATGGGGTTTCGAGTGGCGAAGACTTGGAAGGGGTCGGGCAAGGCGTGGGTGGTCGTGCCCACCGTGACTTTGCGCTCTTGCATGGCTTGCAGCAGCGCGGCCTGAGTTTTGGGCGGCGTTCGGTTGATCTCGTCGGCCAAAATGAGATTCGCGAAAATCGGACCTTGCAGGAACTTGAGGCGCCGGCGCACGCGCGCGGGGTCACCGTCGGCCTCCGTCTCGTGCAGTACATCGGTGCCGGTGATGTCGGCGGGCAGCAGATCGGGCGTGAACTGGACCCGCCCGAACGAAAGGTCGAGCGCCTGCGCCAGCGATGAGACGAGCAACGTTTTTGCTAGGCCGGGCACGCCGACGAGGAGCGCGTGCCCGCGCGTCGAGAGCGTGACGAGCATCGCGTCGATGACGTCTTCCTGGCCGATGATGGTTTGGGCGATGGCACGGCGCAGCTTGGTCGCGGCGTCCGCTGCCCGCTCGAGGAGTGCGAGATCGGAGGGCGCGGTGGGCAAATCGGGGGCGGCGGTCACGGGAGCCTCGCTGTGTTTAGCATTCCTGTCCCCAAGGGGAGCAAAATGAAGCCTCGCGCAAGGCGCGGGGGCCGTGCCCTGCCCCTAGGAGCTCGAAAAGATGCTAAGAGCGCGGGTACCTTGCTCGCCTCGCAAGACATGAACCCCATGGCCGGCCCAGCCGCCGTAGCTCTCGCGGCTCCGGCGTGGGTCGTGGGGGCGTTGGGCGCCACGGTCGTGCTTTCGGGGATGGCTTATTTCCTGTGGCGAGCGCGATCCTCGCGGCGGGTCCCGAGCGCCTCGAATTCGGTGCGGCCGGCCGCTAGCAAAAGCCGATGAACCGTCTCTTGCGGCGGCTCGTCTGGGCGATGATCTTGGGGGTCTTCGTCTACGCGGCGTTTGCGCTTTACCGCGGCATCCACGAAATTGGCGAGAGCCTCGGCCGGTTCAGCTGGTCGGCTTTCGCCGCCGCCTGCGCGCTCGCCTTCGGCAATTACATGACGCGCTTTCTCAAATGGGAATTCTACTTGGCGCGCCTCGAAATACGCGGCGTCCCCAAGCTCGATAGCCTGCTCACCTTTCTCTCCGGGCTCGTTCTCACCGTGACGCCGGGCAAGGTGGGCGAAGTTTTCAAATCGCTCGTTCTCTATCAGACCCACGATGTACCGGTGGCGCGAACGGCGCCGATCGTGCTGGCTGAGCGCCTCACCGACGTGCTCGGCATCGTCATTCTCATCGTTGCCGGAAGCGCGACCTTTCCGGGAGGTCTCGCGTGGGCCGCCGCCGGATCGATCCTCGTCATCGGCATTCTCGTGGTCGTGAGCTCAGACCGCGTTTTCCAGGGCTTGATCGGGCTCTTCGAGCGCGGGCCGGAACGAGCGCGGAAGCTCACGCCCAAGATCCGCGAGGCCTGGGCGAGCTTGCGGATCATGACGACGCCGGGGGCGCTCGTGCTCCCCACGCTGCTTTCGATTTTGGCTTGGTTTCTCGAAGGATTTGCGCTTTGGGTGATCTTGCGCGGCTTCGGCGAGATAACGCCCGTTCTGATGGCCTGCTTTTTCTACGCGACCGCAACCCTCGCCGGCGCGCTGATTCCGGTGCCGGGCGGGCTGGGCATCACGGAGGGAATGCTGGAAGAACAGCTCCACCACTTCGGAAACGTCAGCACCGCAACTTCGACGAGCGCCATGATCCTCGTGCGCTTTGCGACGCTCTGGTTCGCCGTTTTGGTAGGGTTCATCGCGCTCGCCCTCTTGCGACTGCGCTTTCCGGCACTCGCACGGGACGCCGTCGCGGTGGCGGCCACCGATGGCGCCACGGCGACCGATCCCGCAGCGACGACCGACTAGGCTTCGATTTTACCGGCACGCAGCGCGTCGAGCGCAGCGGCAAAGTCGCGCGGCGGAGCACGTTCGAACCGGAGCCGCTCCCCGCTGATGGGGTGCACGAATCCGAGCACGTACGCGTGGAGCGCCTGCCGCCCCAGCCGTCGTCCCACCTCCTTCAGCAAGGGCTCGGCGGGCTCTCGACCGTAAAGAGGGTCGCCCAGAATCGGCGTCTTCGCACACTCCAGCAGGTGGACCCGAATCTGGTGCGTGCGCCCGGTTTCGAGCCGGCATTCGACGAGCGTCGCGCGAGCTTTGCCGCCGGCCGCCTTGCTCCCGACGTTTTCGAGAACCCGCACGTGGGTCTTGGCGCGCCGGCCCTTGTCGACGCGCGTCGTGAAGCGCAGTCGATCGGTGGGGTGGCGGCCGTGCAGCGTCTCGAAATCGGCGCTCACCGCCTGGCCCACCACGATGGCGAGGTAAGCGCGCTCGATGTCGTGGCGAGCGAACTGCACCTTGAGACCCTCTCGCGTGCGCTCGTCTTTGGCGACGACGAGAATGCCGCTCGTCCCCTTGTCGAGCCGGTGAACGATGCCCGGCCGTACCGAGGCCATACCATCGACGCCATTGGCCGCGCTCGCGTGGGCGCGGTCGAAGAACACGTCGCCCGTCTTGGGGAACGTCGCGTGCGCGAGAAGGCCATGAACAAGGGTCTTTTGCGCGTGACCCCGGGCGGGGTGCACGACGAGGCCCCCAGGCTTGTCGACGACGACGAGGTGAGCATCCTCGTGGAGGACGTCGAAGACCACGCTCGGATCGGGCTCGAGATCCGTCGTCTCGGGCGGGAGTGGTTCGACCTCGACGATCGCGCCCACGTTCAAGCTGTCGGACGCCGAGGCCGCGTGTCCTCCCACCGTTACCCGGCCGGCGCGAATCCAGCGCTGCACCGCGGATCGTGACGCGGCGTTTCCGGCCTCGCTCATCTGCTCGACCACGTATTTGTCGAGTCGGGTGAGCGACTGCCCGGAGGTGGCGACGAAGCGATGCGCCTTCGCCTTATCGAGGATCACGGGAGGACAGCGCGGGCGACCGTGCGCAGGCGCGAAGCTACCAGAGCTTCGATTTTACGTGCCCTTTGGACTTGATGAGGATGTCGATGAGGGCTCGGTCGTAAAAGTTACGCTGGTAAAGGTCGGGGGAGACGCGGCTCTTGTAGAGCGCGCGCCCCTCTTCCACTTCTTCCGCGAGGGAGGTGAAAAGATTGTCGTGCTGAATGCCCTGAAGAATCTTCTCTTCGTTGTAGAGGGAAAGATCGCTCGCTATCGCGCGGGCGAGCCTGCGGGCGGCTTCTTCCGTTTCGATCAAGGGCATTACGCGGTCTCCTCGGTCTTCTCAGTATCGCCCCGCGAACCGGGGGCTGTCAAAATCATCGCCGCTCGGCCCGCGGGGTAGGACAGGGCGAACGCCGTTACCAGCGGAAAGGCCACCATCGAATAGCGCCCAGATCCGAAGAAAACGGCGTGCATGACGATCGTCGCCACGAGGGATATCCATGTGGCTGCCCCGAGGGTCGGGCCGTCGGCCAGGTCCCTTCGACAGAGGCCGAGGCCGAGGCCGAGCACCAGACCGAGCACCGCCCAGTACGCATGGGTCTGGAAAAGAAGTGCAGCCGACATCGCGGCCACGAGTGTGCGCGTGCGGCGCATTGGACCGCACGCCAGCGCCGCCATGGCGAGCGCGCCGAGATAGATCACCCGTTCGTAGGCCGTCTCCACGATTCCGAGGAGACGTTTGGCCTCGAGGTCGAACGCATCGGGATTCGACAGGTGCAAATAGAATCCCGGGGCCCCCGAGTAATCGAACGTGGCGGCAAGTTTCGCCGGGACGAGGCCGAGCCATCGTGCTGGGTCGCGCCAGATCCAAGCGCGCGCCTCGCGCCCGAAACACGTGTCCTTCTCCGCCTCGTCCCACACGGTGCGGCACGCTTCGGGGACGTCGAGTGGAGCGAAGGTGCCGGTCGCGTTCTCGTGCGCGCCGATGAGCAAGTTCCAACCACCGTTGAAGCTGACGAGCGCGCATTGGTTCATGCGCACGCAGTTGCGCAGCGACCATGGCGCGCACACCGCGATGGCAACCGCAGTCGCGAGCAGGGCGCGCCGCACGCGCGCAGTGAACGGCGCGGCGCGCGCGACCGCCAGCAGGCCGAACGCGGGTGCCAGGATGAGTGATTGGGGTCGGATGAGCGTCGCGACGCCGACGACCAAGCCGAGCACGATCGCGCCGCGGCGAGCGCGCAAAGATGCCCCCCATGCAGCCAGAGCGAGGAGCGACGCGGTGACGCCTTCCGTCATGACGGCCGGCGTGTACATGACCAGCGCCGGATGGAGCGCTACCGCGAGGCCCGCCGCCAGCGCCCAACGCGGTCGCGTTGCCTGGAGCGCTAGTCGGTACACCGCAAGCACACCAGCCGCGCCGATGACGGCATTGGTGACGCCGGCCGCGACGACGGAGGGGCCCGTGAATCGGTACACGAGTGACAAGATCGCCGGATAGCCGACCGGATAATGCGCGGCATACGTCACCTTGCCGTCGGGCCAAAGCCAGGTCGAGCCAAGGCCGTCCGCGATGCGCGACGCGAGCGTGTGGTAATAGAGGCCATCGGCCGCTGGCGGAAAACGCCCGCGCGCCCACGCCACTGCCGCCACACGAGCCAAAAGAGCGACCGCACCGACGAGAACATCGGCGCGGAATTCCGGCCAGACGCGCGCGACGCGAGCCCAGGCCGAGGAAAGCACGGCCGATTTGCCTTTAGGGGAACGCCGGCAAGAAGCCCAAGCGCTTGAGCGCGAGGACCACTTCGCACACCGGCAACCCCACCACGTTCGCGTACGACCCCTCGATGCGCTGCACGGCGAACGAGCCAACCCCTTGCACGGCGTAGGCGCCCGCCTTGTCCATGCCTTCGCCGGTCGCGGTATAGCGCTCGATCTCCTCGCTTTCGAGCGGCCGGAAATGGACCATCGTGCTCACCGTCTCGGCGTAAATAGGAGCCAGCACGCCGGCTCGCCCCTCGCCTGCGGGCGATTCAGCGATCGCAAAACGCGTCCGCACCTCGTGGACGCGCCCGGACAGACGCGCCAACATCGCGCTCGCGTCTTGCGCGTTGGCCGGTTTGCCGAGGATGTCGTCGCCGAGAAGCACGACGGTATCGGCAACGAGCAAGGGCGACGCCCCGGTGGCTCGAGGATCGGCGGCAACCCGCGCCAGCTTGTCTCGCGTGACGCGCTCGAGGTACGCGTCGGCCACCTCACCGCTGCGACGGCGCTCGTCGGCATCGACGGCGATCACCACGAGGGGGATACCCAGCGTTTCGAGCAACGCCTTACGCCGCGGCGAGGCCGAACCCAGGCCGAGCGGCTTTTTTGCAGCGATCACCGGCGCGAGCATAGGGAAATGTCGGGCCGGTTCCCAGCTTCGTCTGCAAGCCGCGGCCGATCTTGATAGACAGGGTCGTGATGAGGCTCGTCGTCATCGCCGCCCTCGGGTTCGCTCTAGCGTCGCGGCCGCGCAGCGCGCACGCTGCCTGTGACGCGGGCCTCTCCACCTGCATCGAGGCCGACACTTTCTGGCCCCACGCAGGCCCCGCCTATTTCAACGTCGTCGGAGGCACGGCTACGACGTCACCGGGTGCGGTGGGTTTCGGGTGGGTGACGACGTATGCGGCGCGACCGATCGTGCTGCTCCTACCATCGTCGCAAACGAGCGGTACGGAGATCGCCGCCGTCGACCATCTCTCGAACGCCACGTTCCTGTTCTCGTACGGCCTCACCGATCGCATCGAAGCGACGCTCGCCATTCCCACCACGCTCTACCGCACCGGCATGGGCATCTCCCCCCTCACCGAGCAAACTGCACAGGAGATCGCGCGCGGGGCGCTGCGCGACGTCCGAGCCGGCACCGCTTTCGCGCTGCTCCCCGCACCCCCGCCCGGTGCCGGCGGGTTCAGCTTGGCGACGCGCTTCGAATTCGCGCTCCCCACGGGTGACGAATCGTCCTTCAGCGGCGACCGCACGGTGGTCGGCCTTCCCAGCCTCGCCGCCGAATTTCAAAAAGCTGGGCTCGTTCTCGGAGGTGAAGTGGGCGCGCGACTGCGCACGACGAGCGATCTGATGGGCGCGCGCGTCGGGTCGCAGCTCGCGTTCTCGCTCGCCATGGGGGGCGAGCTCATGAGCGGAAACAAGCTCGGCGTGCTGCTCGAAGGCATCGTGCTCCCCACGCTCGTCGCACAGCATGAGCTTGCCCCTGTCTCGCCCGAGGGCCGCAACGTCGCGGGCAACCGGCGGCCCTTGATACCAACGGAGTGGCTGGCGTCGCTGCGCACAGGGGAGCTCTTATCGGGCAACATGTCCGTGAGTCTCGGCGCAGGAGGATCTCTCGGCCTCACCGGCGAGTCCGGCATCACGTCGCCGAGCTTCCGCGCCGTGCTGGCGGTGCGCTATGCGCCACGCGCGCGGCAAAAGGCGCCGGAGTAGTGCCGCAGAAGTAACGCCGCAGAACCGACGTCGGCTCTGACCTCCGCTAAAAAATTCGCTCGCCGACGAAGATCGTGTCGCCCGACTGGAGCGGGATATCCGGAAGCGTGCCATCGGTGATCGCGTCGACCGAAAGAACGATGGTCCGGGTCTGCCCGGCGGTTCTTCGGGTGAGATTCACGCGGTCGCGGTTGGCAATGGTATTGAAGCCACCGGCCTGGGAGATAGCCTGGATGAGCGTAAACCCCGGCGTAAGTGGAAACGACCCCGGCTTTTGCACTTGTCCCAAAACGACAACGCGCTTGGAATTGTATTCCTTGACGTCAATGGCCACGCTCGGGTCGCGGAGGATGTCCGCTTCCATGAGCTTCTTGCGCACGAGATCGACGATTTCCTGCGGCTCGAGGCCGGCCACCTGCTGACGATGGATGTAGGCGAAGTCGACCGAACCGTCGGGAGAGACTCGGAACTCCTTGGGAAGCTTGTCCTCGCCAACGATCGTCAGCACGAAGACATCTCCCGCGCCGATGGTCGTGCTCTCGACGGGCAGAGGGAGGACGACGCGTGACTTCGGGCGACCGGCGCAGCCCAGCACGGCGAGCAGCGCCGCGAGGAAGACCATCGGGATGGGACGGGAGGAACCACTCATAGGAAGCGACGCCGCACGCGGCGGTCTAGCAGATCTTTGGTCTCGCGCGGCCGGCTGAAAATTCAAAATTAGAGAAACCAGCGAACCCCGAGATACGCCTCGTATCGCGTCCAGCCGACGGGATCCTGGCTGGGGGTATCGTCCGTGATATTCGCAGAATAGCGTAGCGTCGCGTTGAGCCCGAAACTCTCCGATAGGCGATATTCCCCGAAGAGAGAGGCGTCGACGCGCGGCGCCGTGAACGACGGGTAAATCTGCGCGCGGGCCGCGTTGAAGACAGGCGCGTAACGGATGGGACTGTAGCTCCCATCGAGAACGAGCAAGAAGCGGCCACTGAAGAGGTGCGAGAGCGTCAAATAGAAGCGATCGCGGGCGGCAAAGTCGCCGAGGTAGCTGTTGAAAAAGTCACGCGAATAGCCGAGCGCTGCCGTCGAGATGGGCAAAGGCCCGCCGATGAGCTCGTTTCCAGTGCCCGGAGTGATGAACCACTTGAGCTCGGCCTGCGCAATCAACCCATCGTACTGCTGCGCGTTGGCGCCAGCGTAAAAGCTCGACGCCCACCCCGCCATCGCCAAGAGCGCCAATTGGCGAGTGACGAGGCCATTCAATCCGAGACGGGCTCGAATGGGATTCGAGTTGAGCTGCGCGCCGGAGGGCCCTTGGTTGTAACGAAGGAACGTAGCGGATCCGTCGTAGAGAACCGCGGTACGCGGGAGAAACCGCCACCGCCCGCGCGTGTTGATCGAGTGCGAGTCGTTGCTGAGACCGCGGAACGAGCGATCCTCGAAGTACACGAGCCCGTACTCGTACCCGACGCGCCAGTCGAACATCCCGCCGCCGGGCGCCCAGATCACCCCGCCGCCGAAACGCGCGGTGAACCGGTTGTAGTTGAAGCTCGGATCATTGGCCGGCTGCACGGACCGGACAACGTCTGCGTAGACATCGCCGCCGAAGGTCCGCCCCGGCAGAATGCGGAGGGAAAGCGTCCCGACCCCGGAGATGTTGCGCTGTTTGGATAGTTCGTCGGAGTTCGCGCTCTTGGTCGCAATGAACTCGCTATAGGTTCCTGCCACAGCCGCGCGAAAGCCGATTTTCGGCGGTTCAGCCACGCCGCTGTCGCCTTCTTTACGCTCGGCTCCCGTTGTCGAAACGCTGAATGACGGCGTGATCCGGAGACGAAGCGTGTCGACTGGCTTTGGAGAGTCGTCCGGCGACCGCAGGAAGTAGTTCGAGTCGTACCCGAACTCTCCCCCCACGCCGGGGTGCAGCTC
>DATHEQ010000308.1:0-7649 GCA_035318505.1 Polyangiaceae bacterium
CCAGCGTGCGTGGGTTTTGTCCATCGTCCCCCTTCTTGCCAGGGCCGCTCGCGCTCGCGAACTTCGCCGGCACCGAGAGCCTGCGGAGCTCCTTGCCCTCGGCGTCGAACTCACTGATGAAGGGCCCGTACTCGTCTGACAAGAAAAACGTGCCGCGTCCGCTGATGCGGATGGCTTCCGGATCGAGAGCGCGGTTACTCGCGCTCGCGGCCGGGTCGAAAACACTCTCCGTGCCGACGAACGGCTGGCCACTTTCATTGGACAGGGTCTTCGCGGCGATGAGGCGAACGTCGACCCGTGCGCCACCCTTGTCGATGACGATGTCGAAGAGGTAATAGCGGTTCGCGTAACTGGTCTTTCCGCTCGGACCGCGGTCGGGCGTGGCAACGTACTTCGTCCCGACGCCGGTGTAAGCGATGCCCGAGCCGAACCCGCCGAGACGATCGTGGGGCGTGCCATCCTCGAGCACTGCCGGCACGAGGGTGAGCCCGTCACTGGCGCTCCCAGGCACGGATCCGGTGCCGATGAGCTCGATTTCTCGTGGAAAACAGGCGGAGAGCGGAAGAAGAGCCGCGCATAGCCACGTTCGTCGGGGCAAGGTTGCCGGGGAGCGCCGCCACCGGTCGAGCGCCTTTCGCCTGCGCTTGCCCGTCATTCCATTTTCCTGAGGGCCGCGGAAACGTCCATGAACCCTGCGTTCCAAGGCCGGCCCTTCTCTTTGTAAACGAAGAAGAGCCCTTTTCCGTCGGCCGCCCACGTCGGATGCTTGTAATTTCGGTAGTCGCCGTACGTGACGTTCACGTGGCGGCGCCCGTCGATCGTCGTGATGCAGAGATCGCGGTGCGCCTTGCGGAACATGCCTTGGTTCTTGCGGTCGGGCTCCATGACATTGCTGTGGTAAGCGACGAAGCGGCCGTCGGGCGAAACCCACGCGTGCCGGTTGTCCCGCATGTCTTCCGATCGCGTAAGCTGCGTGATGGTGCCGACGGTCGGATCGAGCACGAAGAGGTTCATGAGGTGAAATTCCTCTCCCCCTTCGAGCGTAACCTTCATCGCGTTGCGGCTCGAATGGAAGACGACTTTGCCGTCGGGCGTGTACTGCGGATGCTTGTCTTCGACCTGTTCGTGCGTCAACCGAACGACTTCGCGCGTTGCGACGTCGATGCTGTAGAGGTTCCATTTGATGCCGTCGCGGTCCGAGAAAAAGACGACCTTTTTACCGTCCCGTGAAAAAGCGGGCGTCTTTTCGTCGTGCTTCGGATCGATCAAGAGCTCTCGCTTGTTGCCGCCGTCCGCATCCATGAGGTAGAGGTCGAACGACTTGCCGTTCAGCTTGCGGTACACGATCGTCCGTCCATCGGGCGACCAGGTTGGCTGATCCTCCGATGTCTGCTCGTTGGTGAGCTGCACGCGCTCGCTGCCGTCGACGCGCAGACGGTAGATGTCCCAATTGGACGTCTCCTTGAAGTCCATGACCTTGCTGCCATCCGGCCGCGTGACGAGTTTCGCGTCTTCGGAATGCTGAAAAACGAAATATTTCCCATCCGGTGAGGCAACGGCAAATTCGTTGATCACCTGTTCGGATGGCTGTGCATCGAACGTGAGTGGCCGCACTTCGGCGACTCCGGATACCACTTCGCGCGCCGTTTTCGAATAGGCCGGCAGGAAGAAGAGCACCGCGACCAGCGGCAAAAGAAGGACCCAGTATTTTTTCATGCTCCCTCGCGCGTGAAACGACGCCCAGCGAAACGCTCGCGCCGATCGAGTTTCGAATCAGAAATTCAGTTGCGCCCGCGTCAAAACGAAGTTCTCGGTCGGACGGTTCTCGATAGCCCCCTCCTTGCCGGCCCCTCCGGCAAAGCGGGTGCGTTCGTAACCGAGCGCGACGCGAGCCTGTCGGCTGAGAATCCAGTTGGCCGAGAAACCGAAATTGCGCGCGCCGCGCGCGGATACCGGGCGATCGGCAAACAGGGGAAAGGCGCCATCGTCGAAACGAATGTCGCCGTAACGGGCCGCTATTTCGAGCGCGCCGAGATGCCCGTGGGCCGGGTCCCAGCGTTCTTCGGGCGTGGCGCCTTTGTAGCCATTGGTCCCGCCGATGACGTAAGAGATCGTCGCGTGCCACGCCCGCTGCGTGAGAACGGCAATCTCTCCCGCCTTGTGCACTTCCTGCTGTGACCAGACGACCTCTCCCAGCACGCCCAATCCTCCGCGGTAGTAGTGGACCTGTGGGTCGAATCGACTATGCCGACCCGATGCAAAAACGGTGTTTCCCCCCGTTGGGTCGGTAGCCGGCGCCGCATACGTGAAGAGAGCCGTTTGCCCGGTGGTGCGCAGCCCGACCAAGCTCGTAGCCTTGGGGCCGCCGTTGCGCTGCCCGGTGGTGCCGGCAATTCCGAATCCGAGCGTACCCAGTGCCGGCGCGCGTTTGAATGGCTGGACGAAGAGACGGCCGGCCACGTCTTTGCTGCCGCCGACATCTTGATCGATGCTGGCATTGTCGGGCGCGCCATCCAACAACGCCGCGGCGTACGTGACAATTCCCTCCGCCACCTCGCCCCATACTTGAACCCCGAGATCGCGCGACGGCGTAAGATTCGATGTCAGGGCGCGCTCCGGAAGCGGTAGGTCAGCGTCGCCCTGTAGCCGCTCGAGGCCGATCGGTGGTTTGAATTTGCCGACGCGCAGGCGAAGCCATGAAAACACGCGGGCGTTGAGGTAGGCGTCGACCAAGGTCGCCTGACCTCCGCCGAAGTCGGGCGTGAGGGTGAAGTCCAAGAACCCGAGCACCGTGCCGGTCAGAATGGGTCGAACGCGGCGCAGCAGGATGTTGTCCTTCGTACGATCATCGAAGTAGAGGCGACTGTCCGCCTGAAGGAGCGCTCCGAGCCGCACGCGGTAGTCCGGTTGTTCGCCCGCGCTCCGCAGCTCGAAGCCGCCTTCCCCCGCTTGCGCGCTCGCCGTGGGGGGCGAGCTTGCTTCCACGTTCTCGCTCTTCTGCGCCGCCGCCCGGCGGGTCGCCAGAAGTGCAACGGTCGCGACAACGACCGCTCTCCATCGATGGGATCGCATGCCGTGCTGCCCTCGGCGTCAGGGGGCGTAAACGCCGATGCAACCGCTGGCGCAGCTGAGCCCCACGGACGAATCGTTGGCGAAAGACTCCGAGGTCGGCGTCAACGGTACGAAGACGTGATTGCTCACCGCATCGGCGGCAACCGACTTCGCATCCTTGCTCGTGGGGACATTGGTGATCCAGGCGTTGCTCATCGCATCGATGACGCCGAGCACGGGACCGTCGGGATTGTCGCGGGCGGCCAAGTAGTAGCGATTGTCACCCGCGTTGAACCAGACCTCGTCGGAACCGCCGACTTCGTGGATCGTCGCCGCGATACTTCCGTCGCGGAGGTTCATGACGATCGACTTCGCTTCGAACCCCTCCTCGATGGCGTCGCCGCTGCACCCGATGAGCAAGTGCCCGCTCGGCCCAAGCGCCACACCCGCACCCTGGCATTCCGAGACCGGGTAGACGTTCATGACGGTGGCGGCGACCGGATCGATGACGGCCACCCCGCCCATGGCCGCATTGCCATCGAGCTCGGGAACGGCCAAGTAAAAGCGCTTGGTCGCCGAGTCCCACACCGACTGCTCGAGCCCTGCGCTTGCCCGGTGAAAAACGAGTTTTCCGAGCACTTTGTGGCCGGCCTTGGTCGAAATGAGCGTGGCGAAAGGGCCGCTCTCCGGCTCGTCGTCCGCGATCTCTTCGGCGTTGTTCACGACGAGCACGATTTGGTGGTCGGGATCGAAGGACAGTTCGTCGGCGCGCGCCGTGCCGCCGGTCGAAATCTTGTCGACGATCTTCTTCGTGGCGAGGTCGACGACCTTGACGGTGCTGTCGCCGTCTCCCGCCCAAAGCTCCTGGGCACTTTCGATGACGACGACGCCATTGGGTCCCGCGTGATCGTGATCCGGCTGCGGCTTTCCATCGACGATCTTCGTCACGTCGCCGGCGAACCCGTCGATGCGGTGAAGATAGGCGTTGCGCTCGGTGTCCACCACCTCGATGCCGGCGTTGACGCGATCGGAGAGGTAGAATCGGCGCGTCGATGAATCCCAATAGCTAACGTCGAATGCGCTGAGCTTGCCGGCGGGATTGGCCACCGGATTGGATGGCACCTGAATCGTCGCTTTGAGCTTGATGTCTTTGATGTCGTTCGTCGGTGTGCTGCTGCAGCTCGTAAGAAAAGGCAGCGCCACGATTGCGCTCGCCGTC
The DNA here is from genome assembly GCA_035318505.1 of Polyangiaceae bacterium. GTDB lineage: Bacteria > Myxococcota_A > Polyangia > Polyangiales > Polyangiaceae > DASWDH01. Next base: position 4,271 of record DATHEQ010000308.1, read on the forward strand.
CAATTGAACCGTGCCATTACGGCCTCCATCTTCGATTGAGTCGCCCTCACGCAGGCCTCCGCAGACGGACGCTGCTAGATATCGACCTCTTGCTGCCCCAAAATCAGCGTCACCTTGTGATTGTCGTTTCGTGAGCGAATCGAATCGAGCAGCGACTGCGTCGACGTGTTGCGCTTGAGAACGACGGAATAGACCACCTCGTTGAGTGTCCCGGCACGTACCGTCTCGAGGGCGATGATGCGATGCTCGTCGGCATGCTCGCGCAGAGGATTCTCGAGGGCCGACTCATGATTGAGATTGGCCGGCAGCTGGACCCGCAGAATGCGCTCGCGCACGTCTTTTGCGAAAACGTTCAGCTTGTACAGACCCACCACGAATCCGCATAGAACGACGGTGGCAAGCACGGCGAGCGTATAAAAACGGGTGCCGACGGCCATACCGATCGCCAATGAGATGAAGATGAACCCGACGTCGCGTGTCTCCTTCATGGCATTGCGGAAGCGGATGATGGAAAGCGCGCCCACCAACGTGAACGCCCTCGCGACGCTGGAACCGATGATGAGCATGATGAGCGAAACCACCGTTCCCAGAATGACCAGGGTGTGGACGTACGACTGCGAGTAGGAGACGCCGCGATGGGTAACGCGGTACACCCAGCCGATCACCATCGTGAGCGCGAAACTGAGGAGAAGAACAACGGCGACGTCGATGAGACTGATGCTGCCCGATTGATCGCCCGATCGTTCGAGCACGCGTAGAAGCTCATTCATGTTGGTAACCTCGGTGTGGCTTTCAGAGAACGGTTGTGCGCATCGGTCACGGCGACGAAGGCGCAGTGGCTCGCGGAATCGGCGTGGGGCGGGAGCGGCGAGCGGCGGGAGCGACCAGCCCTGCTTGGTCTGCGACCGCAGAAGGAAGCGCCGCCGTCGACGCGCGAATTCCCGACAAGTGGGTGATGACGGCGCAATACTTGCTCACGCGCTGCATCTGACAATCATGGCGACCCAAAAGAGATGTCACCCAGTCCGGCACGCGTTCGTCCGCCTTGACCTCCATGATCGACCAATCGGGCGTGGTCAGCGCCTGGTTGGGCACGTTTTGGTTGACGCGCAGGTCATGCACGCGACCTTGTAAATGCGTATCGAAGGTGATGCGCAGGTCGGACTCGTAGGGGCTGCCGACGAAGGCAAGGCGATGGTACGCCGTAATCGCCGCCGGACGCAGTTGCAGCGCGTTGATGAGGTAGAGCACTTCCGAAGCAACCTCTGCGTCGAGATCGTCGAGTTTCTCGAGCTCCGCCGGACTGATGACGCCGCTGCAGAGCGCCTCGGCCGTTGCCAACGGGAGCTCGAGACGGCGCTTTTGCACGGTTCGGTTGATGCGCTGTTTGATTTCCACCATGCCGCGCGCGGTCTCTTCGATATTGCGGGCGGGATAGATCCTAAGCCGGAGCTTGCGCCGATATTTGATTCCGTCGACTTTCGCCCAAAAGCAGTCGTACGCAGGGCTATCATAATAGAGACTAACTAAAGGATAGCCGCGCTCGCCGCCGTGTCGGTCGGGCGTGACGTGATTGCCGAGCTCCTTGATGAGATCGTGGCATTTCGACATCGGCAGAATGTATTTCAGCTCATAGCGATTGAATCGCCGGATCATGCGTATCCTCTCACGGCAAGTGCTTCTTGCCGGTGGTGGGCTTCGTTGTTCGCTCCAGGCGCGACCGTCCGGTCGCGACCGCGGGCCGCCAAACGCGCATTGCCAGACCGATTGGTGACGGTTCTGTAACACTTGCGTCACTCGCATGTCACGATCAAATTGCGAAAAAAAACTCGCGAATTCCAGCGATAAGACCTCGATTCCGGCCTGTGCGGATGCGTTGCGCGCGCGTAACTGCGCCCTGCGTCGTCATGCGTCGCGGCCACAATCGTCGAGAGGGGACGGGACCGAGGAAGCGGCGCAATCGCGCTTCTGAAGGCTCGCACGTGAACTCGACTTGATGGATGTGGAAGTCTCCACTCAGTGTTTCGCGGCGCGCGAATCGATCACTCAATCCATGAAGGTGAATATTTTTTTGCTAACGGCTATGTCCGTTGCGGCGCACACGTGGCGCCAACGTATCGCTTGGGAAGTATTGTTCGCCTGCCTGTCGATTGGCATGCGTTCAATCTCTTATGAGAAGAAATCGGAACTGCGTCATATTCGCTTGCGTGCGCGTTATGCCGTTGGCTAGGGTGCGCCCGAGTTCACGCCGAGGGCAAAACCATGGTCGGTTCCAAAAAACGCGACGGCATCTTCTATGATGCATTCGAGCGGCACGCCGGCTGCGTCGTCGAAGCTGCACGACGGCTGGCCACGATCTTCACAGACATCGAACGCGCTGGCGTCCTCGCCGAAGAGATTCGCGATCTCGAGCATGAGGGCGATCAGATCACGCACGATACGGTGGCGCGGCTTCATCGAACGTGGATCACGCCGCTCGACAGCTTCGACATCCGCCGGCTCATCACCGCGCTCGACGACGTGCTCGACATCACCGAAGCCGTCAGCGAGCGGGTCGTGCTCTTCGAAGTGGCGGAGACACAGGGCGATGCGCAGCACCTATCGCAGGTGCTCGTCCGCAGCTGCGAGGCGGTGGCAAAGGCCATCCATCTCGTGCCCACCCTCAAGCGGTCGTCGGAGATCCTCGCACTTTGCGTGGAGATAAACCGCCTCGAGAACGAGGCGGATCGAACTTACCGCCACGCGCTCGCCAACTTGTATCGACAAAACGGGCCCGATCAGGTGCTTTATGCGATGAAGTGGCGCGACATCTACGACAACCTCGAGGCCGCTACCGATCGCTGCGAGGACGTAGCGAACATTCTCGAGGGCGTGGTGCTGGAGTACGCGTGATGGACGTCGCACTGGTGGCGATGATCGCTTTGGCGCTCGCCTTCGACTACATCAATGGCTTTCACGACGCGGCCAACGCGATCGCCACCGTCGTTTCGACGCGCGTGCTCTCGCCGCGAGCGGCGGTGATTTGGGCTGCGGTATTCAACTTTGCCGCTTTCAAGCTGTTCGAACCCAAGGTCGCCGGCAGCATCGCCAAAGGCGTGGACGCCAACGTCGTCTCGCTGACGTTGATCGGCGCCGCTCTCGTAGGAGCCATCGCCTGGGATCTCATCACCTGGTGGGTGGCGCTGCCCACTTCCTCCTCGCACGCGCTCATCGGCGGGCTGGGAGGGGCCGCCATCGCCAAGGCCGGCATTTTATCGCTCGATTTCGCGTTCTTCTTGAAGACGGCCCTTTTCATCGTCGTGTCACCCTTGATTGGGACGATCCTCGCTGCCGTGATGATGCGGGTTCTCATGTTCTTTTTCGGAGGACGCACACCGAG
>DATHEQ010000309.1:0-6949 GCA_035318505.1 Polyangiaceae bacterium
GCTTGCGCTGCAGGAAGGGGTGGCGCTCCTCGCGGGTGAAGGCGTGCCCGTGCCCCCGCCGGAGGGTCGCATCTTCTTCGCCGAGTCGGGAGAATGGCTCTGGCCGACGTCGGCCGTTCCCTCCGCGCGTATCGTTTACCCGCCCATCACGGCCTTGGCGCAGATCGAGCAAGGTCGCATCGTCATCGACGAGCCATTCTTGCCCGTGATCCGCGCGGCCAAACATCGCGCGGCGATCTTGCCGCCTTTCAAGTTGCTCTACATGCCGGCGCCGGGTGCGGTCGAATGGCGCCTCTACGACATCGAGCGCGATCCATGGGATGAACACGACGTCACCGACCGTTATCCCGAAGTGGCCGAGCGCCTGCGCACGGCCCTGCGCCACTCCGTGCTCAGGTTTTCGCACATGCTACCGGCCGACGATTTCTTCCTCACACGTCCGGCGGCGCCGCCCGAGGAGTACTACTGATGGCGGCTCCCTACGCGTACGTCGTGGAGTATCGGGTGACGGATGCATGCTTTCCGCCGGATTGCCGCATCGATGGCCGGCGGACTTTTGGACGAGCGTCGGATCCTCCCCCCGAAAACGGCGACGGCGCGTACATCGCCGTGGGGACCGATCGAAACGAGCTCTTCGCCAAACGCGGCATCGTGCTTTCCCCCGCGCGCGAGATCCGTTTCACCTTGCCGGTGCGCGAAGGGCCGTCGGTCATCGACATGAGCTTCGCGTCGGTCCATGCGGGCGGCGGCCCATTCCGCGCCGTCCTCGAGGTGCAGGGCTCGGCCGAGCCAGCCGGCAAGGACGCGCCGGGAGCTGCTCCCGTCGTTCCGCTCCGGCGCGTTTTCGACGGCACCACCGCGCCTTTCGAGCCGCACGACCAAGTGGACCTCCTCGGTCGCGAGGAAAAATACTTTACCCACGTGCGGCAGGCCTTGCCGGCGCGCACGGCCCCCATCACCGTCGTCGTTCGCAACGAAGGGTCGACGGCGCTCGGCGTCGGAGCGCCGCTCGTGCTGCGCCGTATCGAGGGGAGGGGGCCGCGCCAGGCGGTCATCGTCGTGTTCGACGCCGTGCCGTATCCGCTGTTCGAGCAGCTTTACGCAACGAGTGACGAGCGTGCCCGCTGGATTTCGAGCTTCGTCGCACGGGGGACGTTTTTCCCCGCCGCCATCTCGCCGGGACAGCTTACCGGGTCCTTCGTGCGCCGCTTCTTCCGCGGCGACTACTATCGCCTCGACGGCGACCCGTCGCTCGCGGGGCAGGGGTTCGACGAGAAGGCGCCGGAGCGTGCTCCCGGCCCGGTGGCGCGTCTCGCAGAAAATGGTTTTTTCACGGAAGCCATCGGCGCCAATCTCTATTTGTCCCCGATTCTCTCGCGCATCGGATTCGACGCCGACTACAACATCGAGCCGACAGAGGAGCTGCAGATTCACCCCCGCGTGCTGGCGGCGCGGTTCGCGAGCGCCCTCGACGCACACGGCGACGACGATGCACTCTTCGTCATTTGGTACGCGAATACGCATTTCCCTTGGCTGGAAGGGCGGCGCGATGCGCCGTTGCTTAGGCCCGTCCCGTTCGCGCGCGAAGAGGTCGACCTCGACGTGCTCGAGCCCATTTGGCGTAACCTTTTCGATGCTGTGGCGTCGCTCCGCCGCATGGTGGAGCGCGCCGAGAGCGGGAGCGAGAGCGCCGAACGGATCTGGATCCTCACTGCCGATCACGGGCACACCTTCACCACCGAAGCGCGCGGTCGGCCTTGGCGTCTCACCAAAGAGCTCGTGGGCGATCGCCACATGCATTGCTGCCTCGCGACGCAGCAGGAAGCGCGAACGCCGCTCGCCATCATCGAGGACGGCGCGCCGGGCACGCTGCGGGCCAGAATGAAGCGCGCCTCGCAAGAACCTCTGTCGACCTTGGCGGCGTGGCGCGCGGTCGAGCGCCGGCTCGGCGTCGATCTCGATCTCCCGGCGACGAGCGCGTTTGCGCTTCCCGACGGCGATGCGCCGCGCTTCGATGACGGCATCATCGTGTCGGTAGGCAACAGCGGCTCGCTTTTCGGCCGCCACGACAACCTCTCGTACCACGCGTTGCAACCTGCCCCCCGCGCGGCCCCTGCTTGGGAAGCGGGACCCCGCGTTGCAAGGCTCTTACACGGCTCGCCGGCGGCGATCGGTGGCATTCCCGCCGAAGAGCTCTACGAACCGGCGCGCGACCCGGGCGAGGAGCAAAACCTCGCGGCGGCGCGGTTCGGCGACCTGCTCGACATGCGCTCGCGCATGTCGAGCTGGCTCGCCGAATACGGTGACGCACCGGGACACGAGCGCTACGCGTACACCCTCGTCTTCGATGGCGCGACGAGCGTCGACATCGCCGCGCCGCGCGCCTTCACGCTGGCGGTGGACGATCGCGCAGCGGAGCCCGTCCCCGCGCGCGTGACCGCCGCCGGCAAGGTGCTGCGGCTTCAAGATCGCGACTATCCGGTGGGCGTCGTCGATATTTCCGGCGCCGCGGTAGCCTCTGGACTGCTCGTCCGATGCGCGGCGAGCGGCTTACCTCTGGCGCGTGTGGACCGCGCGCACCCGCGTCTCAATCTTGCGCTCGCGCGCACCAATTGCGTCGGATCGCCGACGATCGCGCGGGCGGCGCTCGGCGAAGCCCTTTTTCGAGCCGAGCTCGTGAGCCAAAGCGCGCGGCAGCGAAGCGATGGCGCCGCACTGCCCGAGCTGAAGCGCGCGCTCCAGCGCTGGGGCTACGTGCGCGAGAAGTGACGCCGGCCGCGCTCTCGGCCTTACGCCGCGGAATCTGGCTCCGGCGCATGCGCGCACGCCACGCGATCGCGCCCCGCGTTTTTCGCCTCGTAGAGTGCGTGATCGGTGCGCTGCAACCAATTGTCCGAGGTTTCTCCGGGCTGCACCTCGGCGACGCCCACCGATACCGTGAGCTTGATGGCGCGCCCCGCATGCTCGACGCTGAGATCGCGCACGCTCTCCAGGAGCCGCTCGCTCAGCAACGCCGCTTCGCGCATCACCGTCTCGCGCAAAATGATGGCGAATTCCTCGCCGCCATAACGGGCCACCACATCGTCGCGCCGCCGGAAGGTCCGCACCAAGCAGCCGGTGAGCTGTCGCAAAACTTCGTCGCCCGCGGCATGGCCGTAGCTGTCGTTCACCGACTTGAAATGGTCGGCGTCGATGAGCACGAGGCACGCCGGTTGACGGAACAAGCTCGCCACGTCGGCGACGCGGCCGAGCTCGTCGTCGAAGGCTTTGCGATTGGACAAACGCGTGAGCGAGTCGAGGCCCACTTCGCGCCGCGCCTCTTCGAGCGCGCGCCCGAGCGCTGCCATCCGTTCGCCGAGCTCCGTCACGTGCGAGACTTGCCGGCGCTTTCGTTCCTCGAAGATCACGCCGATGCTGTGCGCGACCGACATCGCTTCGCGCTTGAGGTCCTCGGTGGAGGGCGCTTTGGCGGCGCGCTCGAGGCGCGCAAGCTGCGCCTTCACCTGCACGTTGGCTTCACCTTCGCCGGTCAGCGCTTGGTTCAAGCCATGCACGAAGGCCCACACCGTCTGTCGGAGGTCGCCCAGCGTCTTGGTGATGTACCCGAGCTCGTTTTTTCGTAGGTTGGTCAGGTAGTGCAGCGCCGTCACCCACTCGCGCCGCACGGTGGTCGGCCGCGGATCGCCCTCCGTCCACCGGCCGTCGGGGGCCGGCGTCCGCAAAATCAGATGCGTCGCCCAGCGCTCGCAAGTTTCGGTCGTCGCCTTGGCCTCTGATTCCGGGAGATCGAAGGCGTATCGACCGATGGCGCGTAAAATCCCGCCGATGGTGTCGAGCGCGCTGTCGAGCTCCCGCTCTGGGTCGATGGGAGGCGACAGGCTGACCGCTTCTCGCGGCGGCGTGCTTTCCGGAGGAGCGGCCGGCGACGGTTTCGAGTTTCGCTTCCAAATCATGGAAAATGTCCGCCAGGTGGTTGGATGTGCGCCCCGGTCGCGCGGCCGACTCAAGAGAAGCTACGGACGCCGGGGCCCGGTCCTAAAGGGCGCGGAGGCCTGACATGTCTCTCCCGGCGCCGGCTCCGTCTCGAAACAGCGAGGAACGCGTCACGCGGCGCCGCGAACATCGGCTAATCTGCGCTCGATGGTCGGATCCCGCGATATCCAAATTTACTCGGTGGCCGATCTCGACCGTCGAATCAGACGAGCGGTCGAAGGGGCAACGCCCGACGTATGGGTCGAGGGGGAGGTATCCGGCGCCAAGTCGGCCCCGAGCGGTCACGTGTACTTCGCATTGAAGGACGAACGCGAGGATGCGGTGATCGAATGCGTGATGTACCGATCAGCGCCGGTTCGCGCGCGCCGCCTCATCGTCGACGGTGCGCGGCTGCAATTGCGCGGCCGAGCGACGGTCTTCGCCCCGCGTGGTCGCCTCCAGTTCATCGGGGACATGGCGCGTCCCGCCGGTCGCGGCGCGCTCCTCGAGGCGCTCGAGAACCTCAAGAACCAACTGCTTGCCGAAGGGCTGTTCTCCCCCGATCGTAAGCGTCCGTTGCCGGTGCATGCGACGCTCATCGGCGTCGTCACGAGCGCGTCGGGGGCCGCGATTCACGACATCGCCAAGGTGGCGTTTCGTCGGGGTGGCGTCCGCATCGTGTTGTCGCCCACGCTGGTGCAGGGGCCCGGGGCGGCCCTGGGGCTCGTCGATGCCATCGATCGACTCGAGCGGATCGCGGGGCTCGACGCGATCATCGTCGGGCGCGGCGGTGGATCGGCCGAGGATCTCATGGTCTTCAACGAGGAAATCGTGGTCCGACGCATTGCGACGTGCCGCGTGCCCGTGGTCAGCGCGGTAGGGCACGAGGTTGACGTTACGCTGACGGACATGGCCGCCGATGCGCGTGCGGCCACCCCTTCGCAAGCGGCCGAAATGCTCGTGCCCGATGCTCACGCCCTGCGGCAGGCGCTCTTCCAGTTGCGCGGGCGGATGCTGCGCGCCGTGCGCGGACAATTGGCGGAGGACCGGGCCGCGCTCGGCGCTTTACGCGTCGCTTTCGCCCAGTTTCGATTGACGATCGCCGAGCAAGAGCAAAAGCTGGACGAGTTGGGGCAGAGGCTGGAGCAGGCGATGGGACGCGGTGGGACGCGCAGGCGGGCAGAAACAGAGCGGCTCTATCGCCGGCTCTCGGTGCGTCATCCGCGTGCCGTCCTCGCCGGCTCGCGAGCCGCGCTCGGCCCCCTCGAAGAGCGGTTGAAGGGGGCCGCACGCGCGCGCGTCGTGAAGGCGCGCTCGCGTCTTTCCGAGCGGCTGGCGAGCCTCGACGCCATGTCGCCGCTCGGGGTGCTGGCGCGCGGCTACGCCATCGTGAGAACCTTCCCCGCGGGAAACGCCGTCCGCGATGCGAGGGAAGTTGCGCCTCGACAAACCGTGTCGATTCGCGTTCACAAAGGATCATTTTCGGCAAGGGTCGAGGACGTGACCGCCGACCCGCCCGTCCAAGATTGCCCGCTGAAGGAGCCCTCGTGACTACGCCGAACGTGACTTCCAAACTCCGCTTCGCGGTCTTCGGACACCCCATCGCGCAATCCATCTCGCCTGCCATGCACAAGGCCGTGTTCCGCGCGCTCGGCCTGCCCCACACGTACGAGGCCGTGGACATCGACGATCTCGAGCACCTGCAGCAAGTCGTCGACGGTGTGCGCCAAGGAACTTTTGCCGGCGCCAACGTCACGGTGCCGTACAAGCGCGCCGTGCTCGACTTGGTCGAGCGGGTCGACCCTAGCGCACACCACGTCGGCGCAGCCAACACGCTTGTCCGCAGTCGCGGCCGGGTGGTCGCCTACAACACCGATGCCCCCGGCCTCGCCGATGACTTGCGCGCGCTCGACGCGGTCGGGCGCACGGCGGCGGTGATCGGCTCGGGGGGCGGCGCACGCGCGGCGGTTGCGGCGTGCATGGCGCTCGGCGCCAACCTCGTCGCGGTGACGTCGCGATCATGGGGCGGCAGCGAGACCCTGGTCGGCTCGGAAATCGCGGAGAGCTTTCGCACGATGGGCGCGCTCCCTTGCGGGTGGCCCATCCCCCAGAGCGCGTCGGGGTCCACCAAGCTGAGCGAAGCGATGCGCCTGCAGTGGGCCGATATCGCCAAGAACGCCGACATCATCGTGCAGGCAACGAGCGCGGGAATGAAGGGGAGCGATCGCGGCGACACGGTGGCTGCCATCGTCCCCTGGGATCAGCTGCGCAAAGAGACGCTCGCCTACGATCTCGTCTATAACCCCAGCGAGACGCCGTTTCTGAAGGCCGCGCGCGAGCGCGGTTTGCGCTATTCGGGCGGGCTCGGCATGCTGGCGCGGCAGGGTGCGCACGCGCTCGGGCTGTGGCTCCGCATTCAGCCCGATATCCAGCTGATGCGTGCGGCGGCGGAGAAGGCGCTGATACCCAAGGCACCGCGATGAGCGTGGCTCCTCTCAGTCGTCCCATGATTTTGGACGACACGTTCTGGCCCACGGCGCGAATCGACGGCGTGCTCGAGCGCGCCAAAGCGGAGTGGCTGCACACCAACGGCGCGGGAGCCTATGCCAGCTCCACCCTCGCCCAGCTGCACACGCGCCGCTATCACGGGCTCTTGGTGGCGGCGCTCGAACCCCCCCTCCGGCGCCACGTCATTCTTTCGCACGTCGATGCTTCGCTCGAGGTGGGCACCCGCCGCTACGATCTCGACACCCACCAATTCCCCAATGTCCAGCCCACCGGCGGCTTCAAGCACTTGACGCGGTTCGACCAGGATCCGCTGCCGCGCTGGACATGGCATCTGGCCAAAGGTGTTTTCGAGCAGACCATCGGTCTCGTGCGCGGCCAAAACGCGGTCGTGCTGCGCCACGTCTGGAAGGGGCCCCTTCCCGTCGAGCTGCGTTTACGTCCGCTCTTGGCGATGCGTCCCTTTCACACA
>DATHEQ010000310.1:0-4395 GCA_035318505.1 Polyangiaceae bacterium
CGTGAGTGCGCGTCTCAGACGATGCGCAGCGATTTGCCGACGATGACCTCGTTGTGGCTGCCGGTGCGGTAACCGCCGAGGTCGAGCGTGACATAGTGAAAACCGTTGCGCTTACCGGCCGCCACAATCTCGTTGCGAATGGCGGGATCGACGGCGCGCGCGATCTCTTCGAGCGCGAGCTCGACCCGCGCGAGCTTGTCGTGATAGCGGACGCGAACTTGTCGAAAGCCGAGCTTCTTCAGTTCAGCCTCGAATCCCCCAATCTGGGCGAGGCGTTCGGCCGTCACTGACGTTCCGTAGGGAATGCGGCTGGAGAGGCATGCCAGCGCTGGCTTATCCCACGCGCCAAGCCCAATCACCTGTGCGGCCGCACGCACATCGGCCTTGCTGAAGCCGCAATCGACGAGTGGGCTTTTCACCGCGGCGTTCTCGGCCGCGACGAGGCCGGGGCGGTAGTCGCCGAGATCATCGCAGTTGGTGCCATTCAACGTTACCGCGAGACTCCATTCTTTGCGTTTAGCTTCGGCGATCTCGTAAAGCTCGCTCTTGCAATAAAAACAGCGGTCCGAGTTATTGGCAACGTAGCGTGGATCGTCCATCTCCTGCGAGGTCACGATGCGGTGGACGGCGCCGATCTCTTTGGCCAAGGCCTGCGCGTAGTCGAGCTCCCCGGGAGGTAGCGAAGGAGACACCGCGGTCATGCCGATGGCACGTTCTCCGAGTTGCCGCGTTGCGACAGCGAGAACGAAAGCACTGTCGACGCCGCCCGAGTAACATACGAGCGCCGAAGGCAAGGCCCCGATGTTGGCGGAAAGCCGCTCCAATTTCGCTTCGATCCCGTTCATGGCACGCCTCGTCTTTCTAACACCGCTCATCGCCTGACGCACGCCTCCCCCAAAACGGCCACTCCGATGCGGTTGAGATCTTCTGATGGAGGCGTCAGCAGCTGCTCGCGATCGACCAATCACCAAAATTTTTGACCTGAATTTCGAGGCACATTTCAACAACATTCGAGCGAGCGAGTCTTCCCCGCCACATCTTTAACGTGTTAAGGGGCATGCATGCGATGTTCTGGACTTTGGGTGGTGGCGATCGCGGTAACGGGGCTCTTCGGTTGCAAGACGCGACAAGCCAGCGTCGATCAGGCACGCGCCGCTCCAAAAGCCGCGGAGCCGACGGAAGAGGAGCTCGAGCACATGGCGATTCCCGCTTCCGAGCGCGCGGCCATGCGACAACGGCTCGTGACGGTATTGAGCAAGCACCCTGAGGCGTACCTCACGTTGCGCGGTGAAACGCCGTCGCTCGACATGCGCCCGCGCGTGGCGAAACCGGTGTCGTTCCGCTTGGCGTTGCCCGGTATCGAGCGCTGGAGCGATGCCAACGTCGGACGTTTCGACGTACGCATCGACGACAGGCAAGAGTCGATCGATACGAGCAAGGTCGACGCGAAACGCGGCCTGTCCTACACGTTCTCGGAGTCGGGCCCGGTCATGTTCCTTTTCTGCGCGGGTCCAAAGGTGGATCCGCCGGTCGGTGCGCTTTGGGAGAAGGTCACCCACTGCACGAAGACCATCGTCGAAGTCAGCGACGCGCAGAATCGCACCCGCGACACGACCGTCAACGTGACGCATGAAACGGCTCTTCCCTTCGAGGTCACGCCCATGATCGCCCCGCGCGATCTACGCGTCGGTTTCGAGTTGGGCGTCATTTTCGCCTACCGATTCGCGGAGCTCGAGCACTTTCCGGTGGCCGCGCTGCGGCCAGACGGCAGCATCGATCACCAAACGACGGGCGAGGGTGGTTTGGCTCACTTTCAGATCTCGCAGGCGGGCCATTGGGTCATCCGTTACGTCAAAAGTGAGGCCGACGGTGAACGCGTAGGCGAGCTCGTATTCGAAGTCTCGGAGAGCAAGTGATGAGAACGTCTAAAGCTCCGCACGTCTCGGCTGCTGTCCTCCTGGGTGTGCTCGCCGGCGCCGGGTCGGCGCACGCACAGTGGACCGAAATCGGACCGGCCCCCTTCGGCAATGGCGATAACGGCCGTACGATCACGATCGCGCCTCACCCCACCGACGCCAGCATTTTCTACGTCGGCGCCGCGACGGGCGGCGTTTGGAGGAACCAGGGCGGCACCTGGACGCCACTCACCGACCAGATGCCGTTTAATCCGGTCGGCGCGGTCGCCGTCGATCCGACCAACGCGAACGTCATTTATGCAGGCACCGGCGAGCCGCACGCTGGCCTGCACGCGTACTACGGCGTCGGTCTCTACAAATCGACCGATGCGGGAGCGACTTGGCAGGTCCTCGGGGCGGATACCTTCGGCGGACGCGCGTTTTCGCGCATCGTCATCAACCCGGCCAATTCGCAGATCCTCTACGCCAGCATCGCCCACCCCGGCCTCGGGTACCCAGGGGGCATCACGGCCATGAAGGGGCACCCGTTGTCGACGGGCCCCGGCGGCGTTTTTCGATCGTCGGATGGCGGCATGACTTGGGCGCAACTCGCTGGCGGGCTTCCCGCCGTCGACGCATCCGACGTTGCGATGGCGCCCGACAGCCCGAACACGCTCTACGCTGCCATCGGTGCGGCGCTCGGCGATCCCGGCAACGGCGTCTACAAGAGCACCGACGGCGGTGACACTTGGACCAAGCTCGGAGGCGGCTACCCTGCCAACACGGCGCGCACCATCCTGGCCGTTGCACCGAGCGACGCGAATCGTATCTACGCGTCCATCGCTGGACCCGGCAATGACACATCAAGTACGGCGTCGCAGACCATAGGGCTCTACAAGAGCGACGACGCCGGCGCGACCTGGGCCAATGCCAACGCTGGCGCGTACCTCGGCAATCAGGGCAACTACGACAATTGTCTGGTCGTCGATCGGACCAATCCCGACATCGTATTTACGGGCGGCGTCAGCATGACGACGACGTCCAACGGAGGCACGAGCTGGACGACGGCCAGCGCGGCGCACTCCGATCACCAAGCCTTGGCGCAGGCGATCAACGGCGATTTCATCGTGGGGACCGATGGCGGGGTCAACCGTCGCGCCGCGGGTACCACCACGTGGACTCGGATGAACCAGGGATACGGCGTGACCCAGCTCTACGCCGGGATTTCCATTCACCCCACCAACCGTGACTTCTTACTCGGCGGATTCCAAGACAATGGGTCGCACCTCTCCACCGCCAAAGGCATGTGGAGAAGCGTGCAAGGCGGTGACGGCGGGTATACGGCGCTCTCCCCGCTCGCTCCCAACGTGATGTTCGTAACGGTCTACAACGCCGGCGCCCTCTACCGCTCGATCAACGGGGGGACGAACTTCTCGGCGTCGGCCACCGGAATTACGACCAGCGATAGGACGGCGTTCTACCACGTCACCGTCTTCCACCCGACGGATCCGATGACGGTCTTCACGGCCACGCATCGCGTCTACAAGAGCACCAACCAGGGTTCGAACTGGACAGCCATCAGCGGCGATCTCACGGGCGGCGATCCCTACGCGATTCGCGCGCTCGCCATATCGCCCTCCAATCCTCAGATTCTCTGGGCGGCGACCAACGATCACAAAGTTCTCGTGAGCAGCGATGGCGGCGTCACCTTCACGCAGAAGACCGACGCGCAAGGGTGGCGGCGCATCACGCGCGAGCTCTCGGTCCCGCCGTGGGATGATCAAGCCGTCTTTGTCGCCGTCCCCCGGTTCGGCACGGACCAGGTCAAGATGACGAAAGACCTCGGCAGCACCTGGACCGCGATTGATGGTGATCTTCCGGATGTTCCGGTCAACACCGTCGATTCGGCGTGGGTGCAGAGCCGCAAGGCGATCTTCATTGGTAGCGACCGCGGTGTGTACTTCAGTTGCAACGAAGGGCAGCACTGGGAGAAGATCGGGACGAACTTGCCGAACGTCCACGTGAACGACATTCGCTACGACCCGTATTTCAAACGCGTGGTCGCGTCGAGTATGGGGCGCGGCGTTTGGCAAATTGACGAGCCCTCCATGGAGAGCTGCCCGCTCATCGACGGCGGTGGCGGCACAGGCGGTACCGGCGGGGCGGGAGGCACGGCCGGCGCCGCGGGTTCGGGAGGCACCGCCGGCACGGCGGGTACCGGTCCCGATGGCGGCGGTGGCGCCGGCAAAGGTGGCGCGGCGGGTTCCGCCGGTACGGGCGGCGCGGGAGGCACAACAGGCGGCACCGCCGGCACAGGCGGCGCAGCGGGCACAAGTGGCGGCAGCAGCGGAGCTGGCGGCAGCGGTGGCGCGGCGGGCACCGCTGGTGCAACTGGGACCGGAGGGGCGGGCGGCGCGACCAGCGGGGCTGGAGGCGCGGGTGGTGCAGGAGCGACGGGCGGCGTCGGTGGAACGCCGCCGCCACCGGCCGACGACGACGG
>DATHEQ010000311.1:0-11900 GCA_035318505.1 Polyangiaceae bacterium
AAGACGGGTTGGGTGGCTACGATGTCTACGAACTCGACGAGCGCCTTCGGCGCTGATTCCTACCGCGTGGGCGCGGCCCCGCTGCTGAGCGCGTCTCGCGGGCGCTCGAGCAACTCCAGATCTTCGAGATCGCGCAAGAAGTTGTACAAGGCGATTGTGCCGACCCCCGCACCGAGATGTTGGACCTGCGCCCAAGTAAAGGGATATTTCAAGCGCACGAGTTCGTCGAGAACTGGAACCAGCGGTTGGTCGACTTCCAGCGGGTCATCCAGCAAGCCGGGAACCTCGAGGTGCCAATTGCCGCTCTCCTCAAGGAGTCCCCGGTTGCTGGCTTTGGAAGACCAGCGATAGACCGTTCGCACCAACGCGAGAGTCGTCTCCTCGCGATCGATTTCGGCGATCGCCTCCGTGGCGGCCTTTCGAAGACGCGCAAATTGTTCGGCAGCTCGAGCGGCCTCGCCGGCCCCGACCGTTCTGCCGCCGTAGGCGAGGCCTTCGCAATACCGACGGAACTCGGGGAACCGATGAAGGCGGTTCTGTAGCGCACGGCTGAGAGCCTGCGCCCAGGTCGTCCCTTTGATGACGATATTGATGGCCCAGGTCCGGGTTATCGATCGGGTTTCATGCCAATACGCGCGAGGAAGGAAAAGCACGGTGCCAGCCGCAGCGTGCAACACTTGCCTCCGAACGAGATCGAAGGAAGCCGGCATCTCGGGATCGATAGCGTACGGCTCGTCGTAGAAGCCAACGTTCTGTCCATCGGCATTGCGGGTCGGGTGAAACCCCGAAAGGGGGTTTACGATGTTCCGATTCTCCTCGATTTGCCATTCCTTCTCGCCGTCCAAGAGGATTTGGAAGTTGATGTCATGATCGTAATGGCGAGACGAAATGCCTCCCGGCCGACCGGCGAATGCCTCCAGATGCAGCTGCCACGGAGCGACACCTAAATCTCGCGCGAGCTGAAGAAACAGCTCCTTGGCTTCCGGTGCAGTTTGTTCTACGCCGGTTATATAGAGATTGTATCCTTGCTCGAGAAAGTCGATGGCGGACGCGACCGGCACCCGAGAGCGGAATCCACGCGGACCGAAGACGGCGACTTCACCTTTCGCAGCTTCGAGGTACGCTTCCACGCAGCTGACGCGATGCACCGCTCTCAATCGTTCGAGTACGCTAGCCTCTGGCTTCGATAGGCACGGTCGCTCTGGTGACCAATGCTCTTCCGTGAAGCATGAGAGCGACAACGGCGCGACCAGGTCTTCCAAACGCAACGAATGAGAGGTGCTCATTTTCTGCATCTCCGTGGAGTCCGAAACCCGTGGGTTGCTCACCCCGTGCGGCTCAGCGGCGCACGCGCGCGGGCGCCATGCCAATTTTGCTCGCTTGCCCGGACCGAGGGGTCGCCTTCCCGATCTTCTCGAAACAAAGGACGCAAAGTACCGTGCCTGAAAAGCACTTGTGAAAATCCAGCGTGGATATCGACATACGGCCTTTGAGCGGATCGAGCATACGTACGATCCCGCGGGGGGAGGATTCCAGGACGACAAAGTGACCTTCACCGTTCCGGTCGGGAAAGTGCACGATCGATCCATGAGGAACGACGCCGATGGAATCGGCCGCGACCGCGAATCCACGGCCGTGCAGCCCGAAGGTTTCGGCGGCTTCAAGAATTGCTTGCGCGTCCGTGCCCGCGCTGTGTGGTCGGCAAAGTTGCCGAATTCGCCCAATGGAAACGGCACAACCGAAGGACGCCAACACCATTGCCAGGCAAGCCGGTCCACAATCAATTTCGCCCGTCTGAGCAATGAAAGGTATACGCACGCCAGTCTCCGTCACCTTCATCTCGAATTGACCATGGTCCCATCATGCCCGTCAGCGGGCGCGTCTCCACCGCTGTTGCCTCAGTACCATGAGCACTGAATCGTTGCAGTCCATAAAGAGTCAACGGCAGACGCGCCGAGCCGGCGACCGTAGTCTTCACGGAACCTACCACTCGACTTGGACGCAGCCTCCGAGCAATGTCGATAGGACCGGGCCGATCGAAGTGTGGCTCGATTGCCGCAAAATGCAGCTCCCCACGTCGCAAACTCGATACCCAAGAGGGCATCAAGTGATAAGGTAGACGTTCCGATGCCGGCAGCGCAGCGCGATGACCAACGACCGAACCGCGAAGGATGGACGGCGCATTGGTGCAGAGGCTTTCTGCACGTTCCTGGGACTCTTCTCCTGGTGTGGAAATCGGCACCATGGCAAAGCGCCGCGCTCGCGACGCTCACGATCGTGTCGGCCCTGGTCCCGCTCGGTATTGTCTATGTTGCCAAAAGAATCGTCGATGCGGTGGTATTGCAGTCCAAGCAGGACGCGTTGCGTTGGATCTTTTTCGAGCTCTTTCTCATGGCCGTACTCAGCGGCGCCACGCGTGGATTGACGCTCGTGCGCTCGACGCTGGGCCCCCGCCTTTCGCTGGACCTGACTGCGATGATTCTCGAGAAGGCGCTCACCCTCGACTTGCGGCATTTCGAAGATTCCGACTATCACGATCAGCTCGCCCGTGCTCGCCGGGAAGTCGCGACCAGGCCGATCGCAGTCGTGACCGACACGTTTCAATTGGTGCAAAGTCTGTTGACCTTGGCAGGTTACGGCATTGTGCTCGTTCGATTCAGCGGCTGGGCGGTGCTCGGGCTGATCTTGGCGGCCATCCCGGCCACGCTCGCCGAGCTCCGCTTTTCGCAGGCCGGCTTTAGGCTACGCGATAGGTGCTCGCTCGGTCTGCGCAAGCTCGTCTACCTGGAGGTCGTGCTGTCCAGCGAAGATCATGTCAAAGAGCTGAGGCTTTTCGGTATTGGCAAACGGCTTTTGGATCAGTATCGCAGCATCGGGGCCAACATCTATGACGAAGAGCGACGGCTCGCGGTGAAGCGCGCGGCGTACGGTTTTGGGCTCTCCTTGATTGCGACGGTCGCCTATTATGGGTGTTACGCCGCCGTCGCGCTCGCAGCGGTCGCGGCGACCGTAAGCCTCGGCACCATGACGCTCTATGTCATGGCTTTTCGGCAAGGGCAGCAAGCCTTCCAGGCGGTGCTGACTGCCACCGGCGGTATGTACGAAGACAATTTGTACATGACCAATCTATTTCGATATCTCGGGTTGCCTGCGCGCGCTCGGCCCCTCTTGGAAGGTGCCGTGGCGAACGGGGTCGCGTCGGCGCAGGAATCGAGACGGCGCTCACGGCCAGAAGCCTCGCCGGCGAGTGCGGCCCGTACCGTCGAGCTGGGGATTCGCTTCGAAGGCGTCGGCTATCGATATCCCGAGAAATCGACGTGGGCCCTCAAGGATGTCACGCTCACCATTCGCAAAGGCGGATCGTTGGCCTTGGTGGGACCGAACGGCGCCGGCAAGACGACACTCATCAAGCTGCTCACCCGCCTTTACGAGCCTACGTGCGGTTCGATCTTTCTCGACGGACGCAATTTGCAGAGCTGGCCCATCGAAGAATTGCACAAGCGAATGGGTGTTCTCCTTCAGGACTTCAATCAGTATCAATTTTCTGCGCGAGAGAACGTGGCGCTGGGCAGCATCGATCACTTCGACGACGACGCACGCGTCGCTCGCGCCGTCAGCCGTGCCGGTGCTAGCTCTCTCGTCGACGAACTGCCGGCCGGACTCGATACACCATTGGGGAATTGGTTCGACGGCGTGGAGCTTTCGGGCGGCCAATGGCAAAAGCTCGCACTGGCGCGTGCTTTTATGCGTGAAGAGGTCGATCTTCTCGTCCTGGACGAGCCGACCGCGGCGCTCGATCCCGAATCGGAGCACGCGATCTTCGCTCGCTTTGGTTCGCTCGCCAGAGGCAAGACGACCCTTCTCATTTCACATCGCATGTCCACCGTGCGAATGGCCGACCGAATTGCGGTCTTCGACAAGGGGCAGATCATCGAGGAAGGGAGCCACACCGAGCTGATGGCCCGCGGCACTCGTTACGCACAACTCTTCGCTCTTCAGGCTCACAGCTACAGTTGACGGAGAGAACGACCGCCGGCCGGACAGCGTGACGGATCTGCCGGGCGCAGGCGGTGAAGCTCGCGGGGCAGACCCGCGGGAGGGCACGTCTGCAACCCTCCCGCGGCGCCAATCACGCTAACACTGCCAGCCTGCGTTGATACAGGCCGCGGGGCAATGGAACTCACACTGGTTGTGCGCGGTGGTATAAGTGACAAACCCGCACCCGGGCGGATCGTACCAGAACTCCATACCGTCGGTGGGGCAGTACCAATAGGCCGAGCACTCGCAGGTTTGCGACTTCTGCTGGTCACTACCTACGTCGCCTCCGCTGGGCGCAGCGGGCGCTTCATTTCCGCTGGGTGCAGCGGGGGCTTCGCCTCCGCATCCTGCGATGGCCAGGACGAAACCGACGAGACTTACCTTCAATAGCTTTCCCATAGTGCCCTCCAAGCGCAATCGTGCGCGATCCCTGTCCAGCCCCAAGGGGCGGCCGTTGTAGTTCGGGCGGAGCGTATCTCTCTCCACCCAGATCGGACCAATCGTTGTCTTGAATCAGCGTCCGGAGGATGTGATCGTCTGATCAGGCCTCGGGTCTGACGAAGTCGCAAGCTGTCGACAACGCCGCATTTTCTTCGCGAACTACTTTATCTATCGAGTGCTTCGATTCGGACGCATTCTCGTTCGCTTTATCGACGACGAACAATCTTCTTCTGGCACGCCAAGGTCAACAAAAAAGTATTAACAGATACGCATTGGCTCCACGGCTCGTGTGCGGATTGCGATGTTGGTTGCGGCAAATGCGCCTCATGCATCTCAAAGGATGCCGTGCGTTTTCAACATAGAGAACGCCGTCTACGGACTTTTGGTCGAGAAGGGCGCATTTTGACAAACGTCCAATTGAGTTTTGGGAACGGAAGACGATGTCGACACGTGAAGGAATGACGCCGACGTCTTTCTTCTTGATTGGGGGCTTCACCGTAGCCTTCCCATGTTCCAAGGGAGCCGACGAGTTCTCCCCGGTCCGGAGGGCCCGGTTGCATTTCATCCGCTGCCGGACCGACACGTGCGGACGTGACCGAGGTCACGCGGCGCACGCCGCTCGGGTCGAGCGTTTTCCAAAGGGGGCACGGTGCGCCCATTGGGTCGGTTCTCGCACGCTGGGGTCCCGCGGCCGAAGCCTCGAGCGGCACGGGCAGGTCGAGGAGCGCTGCTCGTGATCCCATTGCGCGAGGTACTCCTCGTCGCGATATGGACGGCGACTTTTCCCAAGCGCCACATCACCTGGCGCGGCAACCGGGTGCGCGTGAGCGCCGGCACCCGCTTGTACATGGAGACACTGCCGGCACCGGCGCGGGCGCTATTCGTCGAAGACCGCAACGGGCGCGTCGTGACCGCGCAGCCGGTGAGCGAAATCTGAGCGCGCGACCAGCATCGCCCCGGTCAGGGCGAATTGGCGGAGAGCGTTACCCAGTTGATGTCCCAGCCGACGCCGCCCATCGTGCTGTCCGTTGTCATTCGAAACATGATGGTGATGGTGTTGCCCGCGACGACGTTGAAGGGAGCGGCGGAAAGGTTCACGGTCGATACCATTTCGGCTTGCGTGCCCGACCAGCCAACGTACATGCCCGGCGTATTCGTGAGCGCGCAGGTGGTCGGATTCGTTTGACCGCCATTGACGTAGCCGCCGGTCGTGAACGTCGTCACCTGCGTTGCCGTCCCGCTGTTGATAGAAATGAGAAGCTGACTGGCATCGAAGCCCGACTCCGTCTCGAATTTGTGGCTCATACGGAGGGTAACGTTGGATGTGTTGGGGGGAACGACGACTGCGGGGCTCGCAATGCGGCTTACCCCGGTGGTAGGCGGGTCGGAAGCGCGCGCGTACCCAACATTGTTCGTCCATTGCGGGGGAGTCGCACCGCACACGTTGGTCTGCGACGAAAACGTGCCGAGCGCGGTGTCGAAATCCTCTTGGTAGAACAAGACGCCGCCGTCGCCCCCATCACCGCCGTCGCCGAGCGCGTTGGCGTCGCCATCGTTCGCCGCGTCGGCGACGTCCGCGGGTGCGCCAGCGTCGCTCACGTCGAGCGATCCGCCGGAATCTCTGGCGTCCTCGGCGGTGCCGGCCTCGACGGCGTCGGTGCGCGCGTCGCCGTCGCTCGCGCCGATGTCCGCGGTCGCATCGCCGATGACGGGGTCCGTCGACACGTCCGTCGCGTCGCGATCGCGCGTCTCGTCACTGCCGTCGCGACCGGTGACGTCGATCGCTCGTTCGCTGATCGCGTCAGGCAGCTCGGTATCGATGTCGCCGTCTTCGGGGACGGAGCTGTCCTGCCTATCCGTGAGCAGCGAATCACCGGTGCCATCTCGGACATCGGATCCAGCGCGGGCGTCGCCCGGTCCCCGACTTTCTTCACGCGGATCGGCGTCGCTGACGCAGGCCGACAGCGCAAGCACCGCCGCGAGAACCCCGAGTCGCCGGGGGGGTCGCGCTTTGTCATCGCTCGGAAGGGTGCAAGAGGACCGCTCGGTCATGGAGAGCTCGATTTTTCGCGGAGAGCAGCGCCGATCTGCGCTATTGCGCATAACAGTAACCCTGACCCAACTGCGCGGCCACGCCTATTCGACCGTCCTATGCTGAAGGTTGGAGGCCTTTCGGATCAGGTCGATGAAAGGCGCCGCGAAGATGGGCGGCGACGCGATCAGCCCACACCGAGCCATGCTACGCGCGCGGACGCAGTGCTGAGCGCTAGTTCATCTTCGGCCGCCGCCACGCGGCGATCGCGCTCGCTCCTGCGCACGACAGTAGAGCGAGTGTAAGGTTCGACGAAGCTCGTCGTTCTATGGCTGGAGGTTCGTACGATGGAGCGACGTGGCGCAGTGTGGGCGATGATATTGCTATCTGTATCGGCTTGCTCGAAGGCGAGTGCGCCTGCGGCGGAAGCCTCGTCCCACGAAACAGCTGGCGACAACGCTGCCGTGGCGAAGCCAATGGCAATGAGCGCGGCCAGCGCGACGCCCGGTGGGGCAATGGTCAATGTCGAGCGGGTCGACCGCCGCATCATCCGCAACGCGGATATTGGAATCGACACGGACGACGTGATCGACGCCGAACGGCGGGCGAGTGCAATTGCCGAAGAACAGGGCGGCTATGTGGCGAGCTCCGATCGTTCGTCGCGGGCGAGCGACGGAGAGCCCGGGATCATCGTCAACATGGTGCTACGGATTCCGAGCGATCACTTCATGGCCAGCATCGACCGCCTCGAGAAGCTCGCGTCACGCGTGCTGGAGCAACGCGTCAGCTCGGACGACGTCACCGAGGAGTTCATCGACGTCAAAGCCCGCGTCGTGGCCCAGCGCACCTTAGAAGCTCAATTCTTGGAAATCCTCACGCAGGCCCGGTCCGTGAAGGATGCGCTGGAGGTGAACACGCAGCTCGCCGAGGTGCGAACGACAATCGAAAGGCTGCAAGGGCGGCAGCGTTACCTCGAGAACCAAACGTCGATTTCCACTATCAAGCTCGCTATCACGCACGGCGTCCCGCTGGTTTCCGCCGGGCGCTTTGCCTTTGCAGAAAGTATCGAGCGCGCCGGCGCGGACCTGCTCAACGTGAGCGCCGCCATTGTCCACGGAGGCATCCGTGTGCTCGGCGTCCTCGCACCGATTTTGGCGCTCGTCGTCCTGCCGGGCCTCGCCGCGGTACGTGCGTTGATGCGGCGGCGCCGACGGGCTGATGCTTGACACCTGGACGTGCACGCGCCGTACTCCTACGGTAACGACCACGTTGCCGAGGAGCCACCGCATGGATTTTTCCGACGACACGTTGGACCCAGTTGGCCGATCAGCTAGGCGTCATTTTTGCCCAACGCGCTGAGAAGTTCGACGAGTCGGATGCCTTCGTCGCAGAAACTATGCCGATCTCAAGGCGCACAATCTGATTGCAGCCGCCGTTCCCGAGGAGCTCGGCAGCGGGGGCGCAACGCCCGCCGATATGGCCGGTTTTCTCCGTACGCTCGCCCGTCATTGCAGCTCGACGGCGCTGGCGTTTCGATGCACACCCACCTGGTGGCGACCCAAGCTTGGCGATGGCGCAATCAAAAGGCGCCCGTGGAACCCTTGCTCATGCGCGTTGCCCAAGAACAAATTGTGCTGATTTCCGCGCAGCTCCCTCTTGCGCGCATGCTCGATCTAGCGATGACCGCGCAGCCGAGCCCCGCCGTATCGGGGGAAGGGATGCGCTCCCGCGCGCTCTTGCGGCGCGCGTCGCGCGCTCCCGTCGACAAGGCCATGGAGCTTGCGGGCGGCGGCTCATTTTATCGAGCCGACAAGCTGGAACGCTTCTTTCGTGATATCCAGGTCCGCTTTCACCCGCTTCAGGACAAACCACAGACCATCATGGCTGGCCAGCACGCGCTCGGCCTGTCGCTCGACGATTGAACTGCCAAGGAACCTCACATGCCCATTCCTCTCCAAGACGCCAAGCTCTTTCGGGCGCAGTGCTACATCGACGGCGGCTGGTGCAACGCCGACTCTGGCAAAACGTTCCCCGTCGTTGATCCGGCCACCGGCGCCAAGTTGGCCGATGTCCCCGACATGGGCGCTTCCGAGGCACGGCGTGCCGTCGATGCCGCCTCGCGCGCGCTTCCCGGATGGCGCGCCAGGCCCGCCAAGGAGCGGGCGGTCATTCTGCGGCAGTGGTTCGACGCGATGATGGCCGCACAAAACGATCTCGCGGTCATTCTCACGGCCGAGCAGGGCAAGCCGCTTGCCGAGGCGCGCGGCGAAATCGCCTACGGCGCCTCGTTCGTGGAGTGGTTCGCGGAGGAAGGAAAGCGTGTTTACGGCGATGTGATACCGACGACGCAAGCCGACAAACGCCTTGTCGTGTTCAAAGAGCCGGTCGGCGTCTGCGCCGCGATCACGCCTTGGAACTTTCCCAACGCCATGATCACCCGCAAGGTGGCACCGGCGCTTGCCGCGGGCTGCACCGTGGTGCTGAAACCCGCCGAACAAACGCCGCTCTCTGCGCTCGCGATTGCCGAACTGGGCGAACGAGCGGGCTTGCCGCGCGGCGTTCTCAATATCCTTACCGGCGATGCTCCGACGATTGGAGGCGAGCTCACCGCCAATCCCAATGTCCGCAAGCTCTCGTTCACCGGATCGACGGAAGTCGGCAAGCTTCTCATGAAGCAGTGCTCGAGCACGGTGAAGAAGATTTCGCTCGAGCTCGGCGGCAACGCACCGTTCATCGTGTTCGACGATGCCGATCTCGACGCTGCGGCCGATGGCGCCATCATCTCCAAGTACCGCAACGCGGGGCAGACCTGCGTCTGCGCCAATCGCATCTTGGTCCAGGACAGCATCTACGACGCATTTTGCGCGAAGCTCATCGAGCGCGTGCGAAAGTTGAAAGTGGGAAATGGCATGGAGGAAGGGGTCACCATCGGCCCGCTCATCGACCAACCCGCCGTTGCCAAAGTGCGCAGCCACATCGACGATGCGGTCAAAAAGGGCGCCAAGCTCGCGCTCGGCGGTAAACCCCACCCTGCGGGCCCGCTCTTTTTCGAGCCGACCGTGCTCACCGACGCCACTCCGGCGATGATGCTCGCGCGCGAAGAAACGTTTGGCCCCGTCGCCCCGCTCTTCCGATTTCGCGACGAGCAAGACGCGGTTCGCCTCGCCAACGACACCGAGTACGGCCTCGCCGCGTACTTCTACGGACGGGACATGGCGCGCGTCTGGCGCGTCGCAGAAGCGCTCGAATACGGCATCATCGGCGTCAACACCGGGATCATCTCCACGGAAGTGGCGCCCTTCGGCGGCATGAAAGCCTCGGGCATCGGTCGGGAAGGCTCGAAGTACGGCATCGACGAGTATCTCGAGATCAAATACGTCTGTCTCGGCGGTCTCTAGCGCTCGTACCGGGGGGCCGTGAAGGTGAGACTCGAGCGCCCGAAATCAGCGCTGCTGCGGCCGAGCTGGTAGGCAAATACCGCCACCGCGGCAGTCGCTTGCGTCAACGCGTCGCGGTCGATCGCCGCCATGGTATCGGTCGCCGCGTGGTGAAAATCGAAATACCGAGTGAGATCCTGCGGTAGCTCGGCTACCGGAACGCCCGACCGCCGTATCGGTCCGAGATCGGAGCCATAGTCGCCGCCCGCCGTCGCCGTGGCGACGCCGAGAGGGGCGAGCGGAGCGAGTAAGTCGCGTATCACCGTCGTTGCCGCGGAACCGGCCTGGAAGGTGGCACCGTAAACGCGGTCTCCCCCGAGGTCGGCTTCCAGCGCCATGACGTGCTTGGCGAGCTCCGAGGAGTGCGCGCTCGCATAGGCGTTCGCGCCGCTCAGGCCGTTCTCCTCATTGGCGAACAACACCACCCTGATCGTGCGCCGCGTGTCGGAAGCGTAGACGCTGATGAGGCGCGCCGCCTCCATCGTCATCACGACACCGGCGCCGTCATCGTGTGAACCGGTAGCGAGATCCCACGAGTCGAGATGCCCGCCGACCAGTAAGATCTCGTCGGGCGCTTGTTTGCCCACGAATTCGCCGATCACGTTGGCCGTTTGCACGTTGGCCAGCGTCTCGCATCCGAGCGTGAGCCGAACGCGGGTCGTTCCCGCTTTGACGGCGTCGGAGAGCACGAGCGCGTCGGCGACGCCAATAGCGACGGCCGGGATCGACGTGCTGTTCATATCGCCGGTGTGCGGCGCGTTGTCCGTGGCCGGCGTGATGGAGCGCACGATGTAGCCCGCCGCTCCCTTCGACGCCGCGGTCGACGGTCCGTTTCGTCGCGCACTCACGTTGGCGCTGTAGCCTGACGCGTCCTTGGTGCGTTGGGTCACCACGTTGACGAATACGATCTTGCCTTGCACTTGGGTGTTGGAGAGTGCGCTCAAGGCGGAGACCGACGCAACCTCGATGACCTCCGCTTCCAGACCTCCCGCCGCGGTCGCCACCGATCCGCCGAGCGCGGCGATCGCCAAGTTTCGTTCCGTCGTCCCTAGCAGTTCGGCGTGCCCGATGCCGCGCTCCCAGTGGGGCACAGTCACCGCTTCCGTTCGGACATTTTGCAGGCCGAGCGCCGTCATCTTGTTCGTCGCCCAAGTGACCGCCGCCGTGAAACCAGCCGTCCCAGCCAAGCGCGGGCCGACGCTGGTGCTCAGCTCGGCGAGGTGTTCGTAGGCTTGCCCATACGTGAGCGCCTGACATCGAAAAAGATCGACGCCGGTGAGCGTCGCATCGCATCCCGCGTCGCCGCGCGGACCGCCAACGTCGGGAGCAGGCGCGTCCACACCGCCGCCCGTCTCCGGCGGCGGCGGAGCAGCGTCATTGACCGGGGGCATTGTCGAATCGAAAGAAATGTCGATGCGGCTCGCGTCGGCGCTCGCATCCATGCTGCCACCGACGTCGCTCGGACGACCGGCATCGGCAGCGGCGTCGCTCGGCCTGCGCATATCGACGGCGGCATCGTCGACGGGAGGTTGCGCTGCGTCGCCACGAGCAGCATCCGCCGTCGAAGAAACGTCACCCGCAGCGCTGTCCTTCACGCTCGAATCGGATTGACCTCCTGGCGGCGGAGGCGCGCCTCCCGTCGTGCTGTCGCCATTCGCGGGCGGATCGTCCGAACACCCGATCGCGAAGATCGCAACGAATGTCGAAAGCCAAAAACGATTCGAAAAACAACGACGCGCTCGCAGGGCCGGCACGCACCGGAGCATAGTCACGCGACGATTCACGTCTACATTTGGAATGATTTACGACGGCGCACGTATGCCCGCGTTGCTTTCATTTAACGTCGTGGTGCCTACGCGGTGCGTCGATTGTGATGAAGGTGGCGAATTGCAGTGAGGTCGCTGAGGGATCCGCGCGGCAAAGAATGAAATTCGCCCAGCACTTCGTCGAGC
>DATHEQ010000312.1:0-11720 GCA_035318505.1 Polyangiaceae bacterium
CGTGTCGTCGAGCCGGCAGGCTCCCCGCCCACAGCGGCGGGCGGCGGGGGCAAAGAGGCGCCCGCCACGACGAACTGAACTGACCGTCGCAGCCGCACGAGGGACGGTACGGGGGGGCCCGTGCCGTTGCTTGCTCACGGCACGAACGCGATGTCATCAATCCAGCAATCGAACGTCGCTTGCACGGGGAATTCGAATTCGACGCCGTACGCGTTCGCAGCATCGAATTGTGCCGCCTGCGTTCCCCACCCTTCTTGCGTCATGGTTGCGAAAAGGATCGTGTAGCTCGTCCATTGCGGCGTAAGGACGATATTCGCGCCGAAATGGTCGCTGCACCCAGCGCCCGTACAGACCATCCCATCTGGATCGGTGGCTCGGTCGGGTAACACGACGCGCACGGAAGGAGAGACCTGTGCAGCATCGGATGCAGCGAGCCTCGCGAAGAAAGTGACGCCGCGATATCGGCTGACATCATAGATTTGCTTGGGACCTGTCGGCGGTTGGAGAAACCAAAAGCCCATGAGCGGTCTCCATGACGCGAAGCTGTGACCGGTGCTTCGAGCCGCGTAGAGGCTGGCATCGCGTCCCGCCGGAATGGCAGACATGGTGAAGGGTGTTCCTGGCGTTTGGATCGCACCTGGCGTGCCATCGTTGACGGTGAACCACACCCCCTGCCGACCCTCACGCGGAAGAATGAAGTTGTCGTCGTCCTCCATGTCATCGATGAGCGACGGTCCGGTGGGGCCCGCCTCGAATACGTCGAGCGCTGGGCCGGCATCCGCGTCGGGGGGGCCGCCGACGTCGGGGGAGCCGCCGACGTCGGGGAGGCCGCCGACGTCGATAGCGCCGTCGATTTCGGGGATCCCGTCGAAACTCGCGTCGTCGCCGCCCCTCGCGTCGGAGACGTCGCTCTCGTCGGACCCGTCGCTCGTTTCGGGACCGGCCTCCGTCACGTCGACGGTGATCGGGCCCGCGCTGTCCGCTCGCCCCGGCATATCCTCTTCGGTACGATCGGCGCTCGCGTCGACCCCCGTCGCGCCCACATCATCGCCCTGGCCATCGCTGTCGTCTTCGCTCGCGTCGACGCTGGCTTCGAGCGTCGCGTCGCCGGGCTCGACGCCGCCCTCGCGCGGAGGTTTCGACGCCTCCTCGAAATTCCGTTCTCGCGATGCATCCAAGCTTGGCGATGCGAGCTCTTCATAAACCGTACAACCCGCGGACACCGCGCCCGCGAGCATAAAACAGCCCACGCGACATGCTTCCTCGATGGCTCGCGAACATCGCACGCGGCTATCCCACGAAAAAGAAGGTGGAGCGGGCGTTGGCGTTCGAGCCGAAAAGACGGACACAAGCGCCGGGATTTGCGAATCGTTTCATGAGCTCGCCATTCCTTCGGGTTACCCCGCCGCGTTGCAAACCAAGGCCCGCAGCTCTTGTCGGACCTTCTCGGATTATCTCGGTATCGCGGCGGATCTTACCCCCTTCCGGCATCCTCCGCCCGAGCCGCGAGCGTGACGAGACTCGGGCTCGGGCGCGAAATCACTGCTGTCAGTGCCCACGCGGGCGAACGCAGCACGTGCCCACGTTCGGGCTTGCGTGATGCTGCAACGGACGCCGGGCGCACAAAGCCCGGCATTGACCACAGCCTCGACCAGATGGTAGTCGCAGCGCACTGTCACCGGGGCGCAACTATTTTCAGAAGGAGGAGCTCAGCGGGGTGCGCGCAGGCCTTGGGGCGCGCCGTCCGGCGTGACGAAACCGGCGAGCGCGTACAGCAGTGCTGCGTTCCAATTGATCGCGACTTCATTTGTTTTGTAATCGCTAGCGCTGTCCACCCAGTCGGCCGCTTTTGGCCACGGGCCCCCGACGAGAAGTCCTGGCCAGATTTTTTGGGCGGCGACCGATGGACGGTGATGCGGGTTCGCGGCTGGATAGTGCCCCACCCCCGTCACGAACGAGCGGCCGTAATAGTTGCGCCCGAACAGGTGGCCTAGCTGCTGAACGGCAGCGTCCAAGTAGCGAGTCTGCGGATCGATCCGATGCGCGACTTGCAGGTTCAGCGTCGCGCGCGCGACAGTCCCATTGATGCCCCAGTAATAACCTCCGCCCAATCCGCGCCCGTAGCCGTGCGCTTCGGCGGAGGCGGCGATGCGATCAGCGGCAGCGATCGCGCTGGACTCGAGCTTTTTGACGAGCTGCTCATTTCTTCCCGGCCGAGCCGACAAGAGATACGTGAAGAGGCCGAGGTTCTGAAGATTGGACCAATCCCATTCCGACAGGATGCTCTCATTGGCAGCGCGCCCCTCGAAATCGGCAAGTGCGTCGGGCGACCCCGTCGTTTCCCACATCTCCGCGGCAGCCCAGAGCCGATCGTCCGCGTCTCGGGTCGTGTAGCCTCCGGTGTGAAACTGCGACAGGTCGGGCGGCTGGTCTTGAAGATGGGTCTGCAAATAGGCGTAGGAGCGCTCCGCCGCCGCCGAGCAGCTCTCGGAAAAAGCTGGGTCGTACGGCTCGTAGATCCGCGCAGCCATCGCCATGATGGCCGCAAGGTCGGCGGTTGCCGCCGTTCCGGTCGGTGCATAGTACCGCGCTTGCGTATCTTGGACCGGCGCGACCATGCCTTCGAAATCCAGCGCCGTGACCTTGTGGGTCGCTGAGCCGTCGGGAAACTGCGTGGTCGACAGCCACGCGAGCTGCCAGCGGGCCTCGTCGAGAAGATCCGGAATCGTGCCGCCCTGCTCGGGGATGGGAAGCACGAGCGACTCCATCACGGGTCGAAAATGCGCCCAGGCGTTGAGCAGGAACGCGACCGCGAATGCGCCGTTGACCGTATATTTCCCGTAATCGCCCGCATCGTGCCAACCGCCCAGCGTGTCGCGCACCACATTCTCGCCCGTTGCATGGGTGAGCAGCGCGTCGTGCAGGTGGCAGGCGCCATGACTGAAATCGGCACCGTCGTATCGGAACGAAACCGCCGTGCCGCAGCGCTGACCATGCAAGCCGAGAAACGCCGCGCGAAAAGCCGCGTTGTAGACATCGACTCCGATTCGAAAACGGGGCGATTCACCGATGTCAGGCACCTCGACGTAATAAGCGCCGGGCTCGATGACGGCCGAGAAGTCGGCCACGGCCAGGTCTTCATCTGTATCCGCGTTGTGGACGGCTCGCGAGGTATCGCTGAAGACGACCGTGCCATCGTCTTCTTTTCGCACATTGAAAAGCGCGCTACCGCCCTTGTAACTGGCCAGCTTGACGCGGTCGGGGATGAAGCCGACGGAATCCAGCCGGACGACGTACTCCGACCAGCATTTGTTGTCGGCGCCCATGATCTGCCGCGACGTGCACAGGTGCGGATTTTCGCTGAAGCAAGCTGCCAAGCCAAGCGCCAGAACGACGACCCCTGCCGCTCGGAGGTCGAAGGCGCGGTAGCTCGCGCCCCCCGCCCCCGAACTTACAAAACCCATGACTCATGGTCGCACCGTGCGGTTCGGCGGCTCATCAAAGCATCACCGCCACGCGTCTTCCGGGCTCGGCTGCGCTCGATTCACCGATCAGCGCCCGGTTTGTGCCCAGCCGCCCGATGACGTCGAGCGTCGAAAGCTTGCGCCGCCCAGGTTCGTCATGGCGTCAACACGACGCGACCGATGGCGCCGCGATAGGCGAGGATCTGGTGCGCGAGAGCAGCGCTTTGGAGGGGGAGCACGCGGTGGAGGACGACCCGTAGCTTTTTTTGCACGATGAGCGCGAAGACGTCTTCGAGGTCGGCGCTCGTGCACCCGGCGCTGCCGAGCACCTGGTAGCCAAAGAGGATGACGGCGCCGGGATTGACCTTGATCGAATCGGCGAGGATGTTGCCGACGAGAATGAGCCGTCCGCCGTTGCGCAGACTGCGCATCGAGGACGTGAACGTCGGGCTGCCAGTCAGCTCGAGCACGGCGTCGACCCCGGCGGGGGCGAGCGCGCGCACCTTTTCGTGCAGGGAGCCTTGTGGGTCGACGACCACTTCGTCGGCGCCGGCGTCGACGAGCGCCTGATGCTTGGCCTCGGAGCTCGTGGCGGCGATCACGCGCGCGCCGAGCGCCTTGGCAATTTGGATGGCGGCGATTCCGACCCCGCCGCTCGCGCCGGTGATGAGCACCTGATCGTTCAACGTCACCTTTCCGACGGTGCGCAAGGCGCGCAGCGCCGTGCCGAAGGTGCACGCGGCGGATGCAGCTTCGACATCGGAGACCCCCGGCGGCACCTTGACCAACGTGGCGGGCGTGGCCGTCACGAGCTCGGCGTACCCTCCGTTGCGGGTCTGACCATAGCTCTGCCAACCTTTTTCGCAGATGACGGCCTCGCCGCGGGAGCACGAGCGGCACACGCCGCAACCGAGCCGCAGGAGGTTCGCCACGCGATCGCCGGGCGCGAAGCCGCTCTCCGGCGCGGCACGCACGACCTCGCCGGCGAATTCGTGCCCGAGGATCACGGGGAGGGGCAAGCCCCGAAACCCGCCGCGCCGATCGATGAGATCGCGCCCGCAGACGCCCTCGGCCTTGACCCTCACCAGGACTTCTCCGCGTGCCGGCTCGGGGTCGGGCACCTCGCGGTACTCGAGCTCTTCGGGGCCGCCCAGTTTGCTGAGAACGATGGCGTGCATGGCGGGAAGGTAGCGGCTCGCCACTCGCAGCGCCATCGCGGGAGAGTAGTGCTATTGTCCGCTCGCGACGATGACGATAGCGAAGAAACCGATAGGCATTTCACTTCTCGGATGCGGCACCGTGGGCGGGGGCGTCATCCGCTTGCTCTCCTCGAACGCGACGCGGCTCGCGGCGCGCGTAGGCGCGCCGCTCGTGATTCGAAAAGTGCTCGTGCGTGACCTCGTCAAAGATCGCGTTCCCGAATGCGAACGCGCCTGGCTCACGCAGAACCCCGACGACGTCCTCGGCGACGCCAACACCGACGTGGTGGTGGAAGTGATGGGCGGCGAGTCGCCGGCCTACGAGTACATTCGCCGTGCCATCGACGCCGGCAAGGGCGTGGTCACCGCCAACAAGATGCTGCTCGCCGCGCGCGCCCACGAACTCGTCCAGCGCGCCGTCGACCGTGGTATCGACCTCGCTTTCGAAGCGTCGGTCGGCGGCGGCATTCCCATCATTCGCGTACTGCGCCAAGCGCTCGCGAGCGACTCGGTCGAGTCCCTCTACGGCATCGTCAACGGCACTTCCAATTACATCTTGACGCGCATGCGCGAGGACGGGCTCGGATTCAATCAGGCGCTCGCCGAAGCGCAGGCCATGGGTTACGCCGAAGCCGACCCCACCCTGGATATCGACGGTCACGACGCCGCTCACAAGATGTCGGTCTTGGCGATGCTGGCGTTCGGGGTCAAAGTCGAGCACGGCAAAATCCCCACCGAAGGCATAAGATCGCTCGAACCCATCGATCTTCGTTTTGCCGACCGCTTCGATCTCGTCATCAAGCATCTCGCCATCGGCAGGGACCACGGACCGCGCATCGAGCTCCGGGTGCACCCCGCGCTCATTTCCAAGCGCAGCGTGCTTGCCAACGTGTCCGGTGTGCTCAACGCCATCTACCTCGAGGGGCGCGCCCTCGGCCCGTGCCTCATCTCCGGGCGCGGGGCGGGAGACATGCCGACCGCGGTCAGCGTCGTGGCCGACATCGTCGACGTGGCCCGCTCCAAGCTGGCCGGAGCGGCCGGCCTATCGACGAGCGGCATCTCCTTGGAAGAGCGGCCCCTCTTGCCCATGAGCGAGATCGAAACCCGTTACTACCTGCGCTTTTCCGGACAGGACAAGCCCGGTGTCCTCGCACGCATCGCGGGAGCGCTCGGCGAGCACGGCGTCAGCATCGAGCACATGATTCAGGACGGGCGCTCGGCCGCGCCATCGGCGCCGGTCCCCATCGTCATGATCACGCACCGCGCGCGCGAAGGCGGCGTCATCGCGGCCCTCAAATCCATCCGTGACTTCGACTCCGTCAGCGATCAGACGCGGGTTCTGCGCATCGAAGAGGTGTAGCCGTTTGCCGAGTGACACGCCTCTTCGCCCCTTTGGCGCGCCGAGCAGCGGGCCATCGAGCCGATCGCGGCCCGCGGTATCGGCTCGCAATGCACCGCTCGGCGTGTTCGACTCCGGGCTCGGCGGTCTCACCGTGGCCCGGGCGCTGCGCGCGCGGTTGCCCGCCGAATCGATCGTGTACCTCGGTGATACGGCGCGCGTGCCTTACGGAACGCGCTCGGCCGATACCGTCGTCAAATACGCTCTCGGCTGCGCCAAGGTTCTCATCGAGCGCGGCGTGAAAGCCATCGTCGTCGCCTGCAACACGGTGAGCGCCGTTGCGCTCGACGTGCTGCGCGTAGAGCTCGATTTGCCGGTGCTCGGTGTCATCGAGCCAGGCGCGCGCGCCGCGGTCGCCGCGTCTATGGGCAATGTGATTGGCGTCTTGGGCACTACCGGCACCATCGCCTCCGGTGCTTATCCGCACGCGGTGGCGGCCGTGAGCACGCGGGTGGAAGTCGTCGGGCAGGCCGCGCCATTGTTGGTCCCACTGGTCGAAGAAGGGTGGCTCGAGGGCGAGGTGCCACGCCTTGCCGTTCGGCGCTACCTCGAACCGCTCCTCGCCCGCGGCGCGGAGGTCGTGGTTCTCGGGTGCACGCACTACCCGCTCCTACAGGCGATCATCGAGAGCGAAGCGGCAGCGATCGCCGGACACCCGGTGCGCATCGTCGACAGTGCGCACGCCACGGCCGAAGCTGTCGCGGATTTCCTGCGCGAGCGTGAAGCGGCAGCGGAAGGACCGGAGCTGGGTCGACTCGATCTGTTGGTCACCGACTTACCCAAGAGCTTCGCCGACGTGGCGCGCCGCTTTCTTGGGACAAGCGTGCCCCATGTGACCCAGATCGATCTGTAGAGACTTCGCCGTGCGCGGTGCCCATGGCACGCGCAAATTGCGCGGTCGACCGGCTACGGCGTATCGTTCATGGATGGGCGGCTCTTCAACGCGCGCGTTCGCCGTCGCTTTCGCGGTTTGCTCGTGGTGCGCGCACGCCTTTGGCTTTCCGACGAGCCGGCTCACCTATGCGCGCGGAACGGGGGCCGAGGCTTGCCCAGAGGAACCGATTGTCCGCCAAGCGGTCGCCGCGCGGCTCGGATACGACCCGTTTTTTGCGGCAGCCGACAAAACGATCGTCGCACGCATCCTGCGCAACCGAGACGAGCTTCGGGCGACGGTGGAGCTGGTCGACGATCGGGGGATGGTTCGCGGGGTGCGCGAGGTCAAAGCCCCGGCCGGGCAGTGCGGCGAGCTCGTTGCCACGATGGCCCTCGCCATCAGCATCGCCATCGACCCGACCAACCCTGGCATTGGAGGGGACACCGCCAAGGCTCGAGCCGAGCCCCCTCGACCCACACCGGCCGCGCTCGAGACGCGCCCGCCACCGCGCCCGCACCCTCCCGCCCCGGCTCCCGAGCCGCCGGAGGTCGATGCGCCGGAGAAACCCGACCAGCCCCCCTCATCGTTCGAGCTGCGCGTCGGCGGCGCCGTGATCGGCGCCGTGGCCACTGCCCCCGCGGCCACGCTGGGCCTAGGCCTCTCCGCGGGGTTTCGGAGCGGCATCTGGTCCCTTGCCGGCGAGGCCCGCTCCGAGCTCCCCGGGTCCACCGAGGCAGGCGCTGGACGTGTCCGGACCTCGCTCTGGGCCGGTGGGATCGCGCCGTGCATCCACTTCGATCCGCTCTTGGTATGCGCAACCACGTGGGTGGGGTCCCTGCGAGCGCAAGGTGTGGGATTCGTGACCTCCTACATCCACCATGCGCTCTACGCGGCCGCCGGGTTGCGGCTCGGTATGGAGATCCCCCTCTTCGCGAGGTTGAGCTTTCGGCCCGAGCTCGACGTGCTCACGACGCTCTTTCCAGTGGACCTGAAAGTGGACGGTGAATCCCACTGGGCGGCGCCCCCCTTCTCCGCGCTCCTGAGGGTCGGCATCGTGGCGCGTTTTCCGTGACGGATCCGCTCGACAGCCCCCAATTGAAGGCGATGGAGCCTGGTCGAACCGCTGCCGCGGCGCTGCCGACCGACACGGCTGAGCGCCCCGACTTCCGGGCCATCTTCGATCTGCACTTCGACTACATTTGGTTCACGCTGCGACGCTTCGGCGTCCCCGAGAGGGACCTCGATGACCTCGCGCACGACGTTTTCATCCAGGTGTACCGGCACCTCGACCAATACGACGCGACCCGTCCGCTCCGACCATGGCTCTTCGGATTCGCCTATCGCATAGCGTCCGATTATCGCCGCCTGGCGCGCCATCGCCGCGAGACGCTCGGCGAACCGTGTGAGGGCGTCGATGGCGCTCCTTCGGCGTCGGATCGGGTGGCCACGCGTCAGAAGCTCGACCTCGTGTGGACGGCGCTCGAACAGCTCGACCTCGATCGGCGTGCGATCTTCGTTTTGCACGACGTCGAAGGGCACTCGATACCCGAGGTGGCAAGTACGCTAGGAATCCCGCTCAATACCGCTTATTCCAGGCTGCGGCTCGCGCGGGAGCAGTTCGCCAAGAGCATGCAGCGGCTTCGTTCGCGGCAAGGTGAAAGATGAAAGACAACGAACCGCCCGCGATTGACGCTGCGATCCTCGGGCTTCTGCGCTTCGATGCCGCGCGCGACGCGCAGCCGGCAGCAAAGGCTCGCCTTCTCGACCGCCTCGAGAGCACGCTTGGCCCGCTCGGCGGAGCGACCTCGCCAACCACGTCGGCGACCGTCGCGCGCGGAGACCGTTCATCGGCGCTCGACTCAGCTCTCCTTGCGCGCACGCGCGGGCCGCGTCCAGCCGCGCGGCTGCCATCGGCGTGGAGCCTCGCCGGCAAGCCGGTGGGGACGATCGCCGCGGCGTTTCTACTCGGAGGCGCGGGCGGCGCGGGGCTCTGGGCAGCGCTAGCTCCGCCGAAAGTACAAACCTTCTACGTCGAGCATCCCATCGCCGTCTCCGAGCCACGCCCCTTCGCCTTCGAATCGGTGAACACCGTCCAAGGGCTGGCGAATCGCGAAGTGGACGTCGCCGAGCCGGCGAAAGCGCGGAGCAATCCGACGCCGGTCGTCTCTGGGTTGGCTGCCGAACGCGAGCTACTCGACGGCGCCCGCAAGGCGCTCGCCCGCGGTGACACGGCGGAGGCCGAGCGCGCTTTGAATCTGCATGCACGACGGCATCCTGCGGGGCTTCTGCTCGAGGAACGTGAAGCGCTCGCCATCAAGGTTCTCGTGGACGTGGGACGCGTCGAAGAGGCGCGACGTCGTGCGGGCAAGTTCAAAGAGCACTATCCTCGGAGTCTTTTCGGCCCCTCGGTGGAGGAGGCAATCGGTACAATTCGGTGAGGCGGCCGGTTGGTTTACGCGGACGACAGCTGACGGGTCGAAAGGGCGTTCGATCGCGATGAGGTTTCTCTGCGGCACGGCGGCGAGTTTATTGATCGGCTGCTCGTCCACGCCGGTCGAGGTGGGGTCGAACATCGGGGATAGCGAAGACATGTGGTGGTGGACAGATGAGAAGGCGTGCGCGGCCGGGCCTCAGCTTTCCATCGTCGGTACTTGGACCGGTCACACCGATGTGCAGCGCTCGCCGTCAGGATCCGACGCGGTCCGCTTGGTCATCTCTCACGCCAACGGCAAACGCGTGTGCGGCACGCTGACTTTCGGTCGGGAAGCGGCGGCCTGGCCTTCACCGAGCGATTCCGACGTCGTTTACCCGCCCGAGCTCAGCGATACGGTGCAATCGTCTTTTGGAACCTATCTTGCGGGCCTGGAGGGCGTACCGCGCACGATCACCGCCGGAAGAGTCGTCCTCCCGCGGCTATGGTTCCGAGCGAGCTA
Organism: Polyangiaceae bacterium; assembly: GCA_035318505.1. GTDB lineage: Bacteria > Myxococcota_A > Polyangia > Polyangiales > Polyangiaceae > DASWDH01. The sequence goes on from DATHEQ010000312.1 coordinate 9,870, forward strand.
TGCCCAATGGAAGGATTGGTGCGCGCTGCAGACGCCTTACCGGTGTGAAGGTCTCGCCATGGACGAGTACTATTGCGTTCCTGCTTCCGGGCCCGGCGGACTTTCCCCGCGGGTGCGCTACACGCCGGGCGTCGGGTGCGTCACCGACTACGGCGGCGAAAGCCTCGTCGTCGACTGCGGCAAAGCCATGCTCTGTTTGGGAGGACCCTGCACGTGCACCGCCACCCGCTGCGTGGCACCGCCGCTGTGGGGGAGCGAATACGAGCTCGAGTTGGACGGAGACACCGCGAAGGGAGCGGGGATGTACCTTACGCGATCGAAGTAGAAGGCTCGCCCGACGACGACTATAGTCGCCGGGGCGTGCGCCTCCATCTCGTCGACGGCACCTACGAGCTCTTCCGTGCCCACTTTGCCCCCCGGCCCGGGCACACGGCGCCATCCGGGCGCGACGCGAAGGCGACGGTCGGGGTCGTGGCGTCGCTCCTCGCGCTCTTGCGCGAGGAAGAGGAAGCGGTGACGCACATCGCCGTCGCTTTCGACAACCCGATACGTTCGTTTCGCAACGATCTTTTCCCGTATTACAAATCCGACGAGGGTGTCCCGCCCGAGCTGCGCTCGCAATTCGACGCGGTCGAAGAAGGAGTGCGCGCCATCGGCGTCGTCGTGTGGTCGATGCGCGACTACGAAGCGGACGACGGTTTGGCCACCGGTGCGCGCCGCTTTCGCGACGAGGTCGACCAGGTTCGCATCATGACCCCTGACAAAGACCTCGGACAATGTCTCTTGTCCGAGCGTGTCGTGCAGGTCGACCGCCGGCAGAAAAAGACGACGAGCGAGTCCGCCTTCCGGGCCGCACGCGGCTTCGGGCCGGCGAGCATGCCCGATTTTCTTGCGCTCACCGGCGACACCGCCGACGGCATTCCCGGGCTCCGCGGTTTTGGCGAGAAGAGCGCGGGCATGCTCCTCGGAGCGTACGAACACCTCGAGCACATCCCCGACCATGTCCATCAGTGGAAGGTCAAGCCGCGCGGCGCGCTGGCGCTCGCCACCACCCTCGCCGAGCACCGTAGCGACGCCCTTCTGTATCGCAAGCTCGCTACCTTGGTGGACAACGTCCCCCTCGCCGAATCGCTCGACGACCTCCGCTTTCGGGGGGTTCCGCGAGCGCGGTTCGAAGCGTGGTGTAAAGACGTGGGAGCCACCACGGTTGCCACCATGCCCAAGCTCTGGGCCCCCGACTGAACGACGCCGGGAGCGACGCTCAGGACAGAGGCGCCTGCCCCGGCTCCGCACTCAAGAGGTAGAGCACCGCCATACGCACCGCAACGCCGGCCTCGACCTGATCGAGAATCACGCTGCGAGGCCCATCGGCGATGGCGCCGTCGATCTCCACACCTCGGTTAATCGGTCCGGGGTGCATGACGATGGCGTCTTCCTTGGCGCGAGCGAGTCGCGACGCATTGATCCCGAAAAGGCGCGCGTACTCGCGCATGCTCGGCAGGAGAGCGCCGGCCAAACGTTCGCGCTGAATACGCAAAACCATGACCACGTCCGCCCCCTCGAGCGCGGGCTCGACGCGGTCAAACGTCTCCACCGGGTAGGCATCGGCGCTCGCCGGCAAGAGCGTGCGAGGACCGGCAAAGCGCACCTTGGCTCCCAAAGTGGACAGCAACATCGCGTTGGAGCGCGCCACGCGACTGTGCGCGAGGTCGCCGCAAATGGTGACGGTGAGTCCCGCTATCTTGCCTTTGGCGCGGCGGATCGTGAATGCGTCGAGCAAAGCTTGGGTCGGGTGCTCGTGCGTGCCGTCGCCGGCATTGACGACGCGCGCACCAGTGCGCTGGGCGACAT
>DATHEQ010000313.1:0-14008 GCA_035318505.1 Polyangiaceae bacterium
GTGCGTGCCACGGGAATGAGAAAGGTGCTACGGTACGCGGATCTCGCGCCATGAGTCTCCTCGCGATCCTTGCGCTCGGCTTTTTTCTCGGCATGCGCCATGCGACGGATTCTGATCATATCGTGGCGGTAACGACCATCGTGAGTCGCGAAAAGAGCATCCGTGCCGCCAGTCTGGTCGGAGCCTTGTGGGGAGTCGGTCACACCCTGACCATTCTGCTGGTGGGCGGAGCGATCGTCCTTTTTGGAATCGTGTTCCCGCCGCGGGTCGGCCTTACCATGGAGCTCTCCGTTGCCATCATGTTGGTGGTGCTCGGCGCTATGAACGTGGCCGGATTTCGACGGGAGATGCGGAAATTACAATCCGCGCCGGGCAGCGCGGTCCCGCCACCCAGCGTGGCGCATGACGAGCATGACCCTCATAGCCATTGGCCACTGGGCACCGTGGCACGCGTGCTTGGGTACAGCGCGGCATTGCGATCGGTGGTCATCGGTACGGTGCATGGGCTGGCCGGGTCGGCAGCCGTCGCGCTCCTCGTGTTGACCACGATTCATGACTCGCGCTGGGCGCTGCTCTATCTCTTCTTGTTCGGGATCGGCACCATCGCCGGCATGATGCTCATCACGTCGGCGATCGCCGTGCCGCTCGTCCACACGGCGCGCCATTTTCCCAATTGGCAACGTCATATCGGTTGGGTGACCGGCGTTCTCAGCGTTGGTTTCGGGCTCTTGCTCGTCTACCAGATTGGCTTCGTCGACGGTCTCTTCGGCGGATCGCCACATTGGAATCCGCAGTAGTGGCCGGTCACGCGTTGCGATAGTTCGCCGTAAGAGGGTCGCTTCAAACGCCGCTTTGCAGGCGACTGATGAACCAAACCACGCCGGCCACCGCGATCGTCATCGAGCAAGCGCGCCAGCCGACGCGGCTCCACATCTCCGTTTTGCGAACGGCGAGCACGAGCGGCACGAGACCCGCCAGCACGGCGAGCTGACCGAGCTCCACGCCGAGGTTGAAACCGAAAAGGGCGGCCGGAATGTCGGCGGGCGGTAGGGATACTTCGCGTAACGCTCCGGCGAAACCAAAGCCGTGCACGAGACCGAAGAGGAACGTGATCCTCCACCGGCCGCGAGCATCGGGTACGAACCAGTTTTCGAACCCCACGTAGGCGATCGACAGCGCGATGCAGGGTTCGATGATGCGCGGTGACGGTGCCCACACGTCGAAAGCGGACAGCGCGAGGGTGACCGAATGGGCCAACGTGAACGCCGTGATGGCGGCGACGAGCGAACGAAGGGGACGTCCGACCAGGATCAGCCCCAACAAGAAGAGAAGGTGATCGTAGCCCGTCAAAATGTGCTCGATGCCCATGCGTAGCAACGGAGCGAAGACGGGCGCCGTGCGGGCAGGTGGCGGCGTGGTGAGCTCGAAACGCAAGAGAGGATGGCCGGCGCTGGCCACGTCCTCCCACGCGTCGTCGCCAGAAGTGAGGGTCACCAGGTGCCGGTGGCCGCGCGTGAGAGCGGCGGGGAAACGAGCGTCGACTTGCAGCTCGTCGGCAGGTCCGCCGCAGGTGTAGCGAAGGGCAAGGGCGAGCCCGTCGCCGTCGAATCGCATGCCGCCGAACGCGGGTGCGCAGGGGGCGTCGCCAGCGCTTACCGCGAGCCGCTCGGTAAGCCAGCGACCGATGTCCTCGCGGTGCTTCTCGAAGGCGATGAGGTCATCGGCGCTGCGCTGCTCGATCGCCTCCGGCAGGGCGGAAGCTAGCTCTTGCCGCGCGAAGGCGACACCGACCCAGAGAGTGCCGTCCTTCCAGAGGTAATCGCCTCGGGAGATACCGACCGTGTGAGCCGAGGCAGAGGAAGCGGTGAGCGCTATCAACGCAACCACGACAAAAGTCAGGCGCCTCACGTTCATCGAGCGCGCATTGTAGCCCGGTCGCACGGACCGAGCGTAGAGGGACGGTTAGCTTCGCCGCCTGCGCCGGCGTGCCGCCGCCAGCCCCGTGAGGGCGGCCAGAATGGTCGTTGCGCCGAACGGCGACGAAGAGGAGGAGCCCGGTGTGGTGCACCCGCACCCGCCGCCTTCGATGGATCCACCCGGAAGGGGAGTCGCGCCCGTTCCACCGGTGTTGTCGTCACCGGCGCTGCCGCCACTGCCGCTGTCACCAGCACTGCCGCTGTCACCGGCGTCGCCGCCTGCGCCGCTGTTTCCAGCAGCGCCGCCCGTCGCGCCTGAATCGGTACCGGCCGCGCCGCCGCCGCCGTCGGTTCCGGCCGCGCCTGCATTTCCGGCGGCCCCCGCTCGTCCTGCCGCGCCGTCGCCACCGTCGCGGCCCGATGCTCCCGCCGCGCCGCCGCCGCCGTCGGTTCCTCCGCCGCCGTCGGTTCCTCCACTGCCGGAGACGCCGCCGCCGCCGTCGGTTCCTCCGCCGCCCGAAGCTCCGCCTGCGTCTCCCGTGCTGCCATCCGGACCAGTGGCTCCGGCGCCGCCGCTTCCATCGATCGATGCGTCGGTGCCGGTCGTTCCTCCAGCCCCGCCTACGCCATCGGTGAGCACGTCGAGTGCCACGTCGAGCCCCGCGTCGAGGCCGGGTGGGAAACCGCCGTCAGGCAGAAGGCAGATACCGATCGCCGTCGTTGCGGAGGTGCACAGCCGCCCCGCGGGGCATCCATTGCCACCGCTGCCGCGACACCCGTCGATGCAAGTCTGCGACGGTGCCGAGCACACGCGTCCAGAATCGGCAGCCCCGCAGTCTGGATCGGAGATGCACACGACGCAGACATTCGGATTGGGTGTCGTGTAGCAGAGTGGCTTCGGCGACGTGCAGTCAGCGCTGCTGAGGCATTCGTCGACCGGCGTGTCGGTCGGCGTGCCTGGGGTGCTGCCGTTGCCCGTCGGATAACCGGTGCTCGGGTTGCCTCTTTGACCGCTGGCGGTGACGGTCGCCTGGTTGGCAATGATGGAGGGACCATCGGTCGCGACCGTCGCCCGGAACGTGATCGTCGTCGTGTCGCCGCTCGCCATCGTTCCGCCGGTCGTGGCGTTCGCTCCGGTTCCCAGCCGAACGGTCATGGTCCTGGTGCCGACGTTGTAATCCGCCTGGTCGTCGCCTGCGGCGTCCGTCTTGGCGCCGTTATTGGGGCCGACCGTGATCTGGATGGAATTCGGAACGTAGACGATGCCGGTGGGCAGAGGATCGGTGAGCACGACGCCGAGGGCCGTGTCGTTGCCCGTGTTCCTGGCGACGATGGAGTACTCGATGATGTCGTTGCGGAAAACGCCGCCGCCATTGAGATCGGTGAATGTTTTGGTCGTGCTGCTGAAATCCGGGCGATAGGTGGAGATCGACGTGGCGAAGGCGCCGATCATATAGGTGTCGCCCGAGCTGGTCGCCTGGATGGTCGCCGAGGTTTGCCCCGCTGCGACGCGGGCGGTGACGTCAATGACGTCGAGATCGACGCCGCTCATGCTGGCGCCCAAGCCGTCCATCTGGGGAAGATCGCCGGCCACGCTCACCGCGGTGCCGAGCCACGAGCGCGAGGCGTTGAAGAAGTTGTCGACGGGATTGACTGCGTCGGTCAGCGAGGTGCCATTGAAGATGAGCGCGTCGCCGGTGTAGACGGTGTCGCCCTCGTACGCCATGACGCCGAGCTTGGCGTCGAACCCGGCATTGGGAACGAGGAAGCCGGAGAGCGTGGCCGAGGCGGGAACACCGTTGCTCACCAGATCGAGTCCGTCGAAAAGGGCCAGGTTGCGCGTGGTGGGGTCAGCGGAGTCATTGTAGAAGAAGATGATCGACCAGGCGACGAACGGATTCTCGCTGTTGAAATTGACGAGATTGGCGGAGTCGATGCCGGTCACGCGGTAAGCACCGGTTTTGGTGCCGAGAGCGGTGACGAGCGTGGTGATCTCCGCCGTGCTTTCGTACCAATACGTGTTGGCCGTAGTGGGATGCGCGACGCTGTAGCTGGCGTCTGCCGTGACCGTAGTCGCGCCGCCGCCGGGAAGATCGAGGGTGATCGTCTGATCGGGCGTGTTGGTTGCGAGCTGCGCGCCCCAATAGATGCGCGCGTACGTGACCGTGCCAGTGGCCGGCAAACCGTTGGCGCCGGCCCGCAGCACGGCCGTGCTGCGCGCATTGGCGGCGGTGATGGTGTTGTTGGCCGCGGCTTGACCGGTGCCCGGGCTGTCGGCGCGCCAGAAGATATCGGGCGCGGAATCGGCCGTCTGATTGCCGCAGTTGCCGATCGTTCCCACCACGGGCGTGCGTGCGCCCGCTGCGCACTCCTGCGCCGAGGTGTTGCCAATCCACAGAAAGTCTCCGTGCTGGTCCACCTGCTTGCGCAGCACGGGGGCTGCCGCCGCCGGATGCGCGGCAACCCCGGCGGCCGACGCCGCAGTAAGACCCAAGAGCCAAGCCGATCGTCTCATGCTGCTTCTCCCATTACTTCTTCTGTCCTTCGCCGGTGTCGATGTGGAACTCGACGCGACGGTTGTTCTGACGCCCCTCCTCGGTCGTGTTGGTGTCGATCGGCCGCGTCAGTCCGTATCCCTTGCTGGTCATGCGAGACTTGTCGATGCCGTGTCGAACGAGCCAATTGAGCACCGAGGCCGCGCGACGTCCGGATAGACCGAGGTTCATCGCGGCGCCGCCGCGGTTGTCGGTGTGCCCTTCGATGCGCACGCCGGTGATTTCCGAGTGATCGCCCAGGATCTTTGCGACGGCATTGAGAATGGAGTCGCTCTCCGGCAGGATCTCGGCGCTGTTGGTCTTGAACTTGACCTGCTGCAGGATCTTGATCTCGCCGGCCTCGATGCGCGCCTCGGGGCAGCCGTTCTTCTTGGGATCCTCGTTGCGGGGCCCTGGTGTGTCGGGACACGCGTCTTCCTGATCGGGAATGCCGTCCTTGTCGCGGTCGGGCGGCGGCGGCGGGCAGCCATTGGTCTTGGGGTCGTCGGTCTTGACGCCTGGTGTATCGGGGCAAGCGTCTTCGGCGTCGGTGACGCCGTCCTTGTCGCGATCGGGCGGGGGCGGGGGGCAACCGTTGGTCTTGGGGTCGTCGGTCTTGACGCCGGGCGTGTCGGGACAAGCGTCTTGCGCGTCGAGAATGCCGTCCTTGTCGCGATCGGGCAGCGGCGCCGGACAACCGTTGGTCTTGGGATCTTCGGTGCGAACGCCGAAGACATCGGGGCACGCATCTTCGGTGTCGATGATGCCGTCGTTGTCGCGATCGGAGGGCGGAGCGGGGGGCGGCGGAATGGCCGGGAACCACTCCAGCGAGCCGACCACGCGTAGCTCGGGGGTGCCGATTCCGCGCGTCAGCCCCGGGCCGACACCAGCGCCGATATGAAAGTCGTCGGCGAACGTGAAATGAGCGCCGAACAGAATTTCGAGCGGGGAAGTGAGCTTCTTGAAGGAGGCATTGTCTTTGCTGATGACGGTGCTGCCGTACACCTCGGGACCGATGAGAAGCTTGTGATCGGCGGCGTGGATACCGGCCGCAGCACCGACGAGGAACTCGGTTCCGATCGGACTGTTGGCGAAGTTCGCGTCGAGCGCGCGGTATTGCACGCCGAGCTTGAGGGCGTAGGCGAAAGGGCCGATCTCGCCCGCGCCGAGCAGCCGGGGCACGACCCTGACTTTGCCATCGCCGGTGTAGTCTGCCTGGGTGCCGGTCGGTACGTGCACTTGCACGCCGAGCGCGGTGGTAAACGCCCCTCCATATTCGCCGAACAGACGGAGATCGGCGCCAACGCGCAAGTCACCCACGCTGGCGTCGGTCGGCGGCGAGTAGGTTGCCGTTCCCACCGTGCCTTGCGCGCCCTGCTGATAAAGCGCGATGGGAAGGTTGACGGCGAGGCGCAGTCGCTCGGCGAGAATGATTCCCCCACCGACGTGAAGGAAAAGCTGATCTTTGATGAGGGATCGCCGCTGCGAGCCATCGGGTGCGTAGAGCACGAGAGGCTTGTGGCTCCAGTCTCCCACGACGCCGAATGCGGGCCGTGCTTCGCCTCTCATGTCGAGCGACTCGAGCGCGAACCATTCGCTTCCTCGCTCCGACGGATCGAAGCGATTGATCGCGAATCCCGGCGCTTGTTGAGCGAGCGCGTAAGGACTGAAGGTTGCGAAGAACAGCGGTGCGAGTACTGCGAAAGGTCGGCGCAGCATGCTCATGGGATAGGGGTTCTCAAAAGCATAGATACGCGCATCGTTCGCTTATGGGAATAGATGTCGCTGAGCGACATGTACCTACAATGTGAAACGCCAAGTGCGCGCGCAGCGCGATCGCCCGCGCCGCGCTTCCATAAGAGACGCCTCGAGCTCGTGCAGCGACGCGCACGTATCCGTCGCGCGCCGGGCGGCAGAATGTGTGCGCCGTCACGGCGTATGGACCGCCGACTCGCGCCGTCCTCGGCTGCCCGCGTTGACGTCGCAGACGGACGACTGGGATCGATGCTAAGAAGGGAAAGCAATGCAAGAAGCACCGAAGGCCGTCGCGCCGTCGGCCGCTATCCGGATCGGCGTGGTTGCGCGCGGGCTTGCCGCTGATCCCAACACGCGTGGCGTGGTCGCCGGCGTCATCGAGACCGTGCGATCCCGCGGCGGAAGCGTGGTGTGTTTCGAGCTCGACGGGGTGGGGGACGACTTCGACTCCTTCGTCGGCAGTGGCAACGTGGACGGCTATGTCGTGCTTTCCGGCTCACTCACTCGGGTTTTCGGGCAAGAGGCGCTCGACGCCTTTCGCGAAAGGCGCCGCCCGCTCCCCTTCGCTGCCGTCGCCGGAAGGCTCGCCTCGGCTCCTACCGTGCGCGTCGACAAATCGGGCGGCGTGCGCAAGGCCGTCGCCCATCTCATCGACGTGCATGGCCGCCGCAAAATAGCCTTTCTCTGCGAGTCAGAGGCTGCGTTTGCGACGGACGAGCGATTGGCTGGATATCGAGCAGCGCTCGCCGACAAGGGCATCGGGTTCGATGCACGCTATGTGGTGGAAGCCGTCGATTTCGAAGAGGCCAGCGTGGCGGTACGGATGCTGCTCGACGATCGCCGTCTCGAGATCGAAGCCATCGTCGCGTTCAACGATACGGTGGCATTCGGCGCCCTGACGGCGTTGATCGATCGCGGCCTCGCCGTACCTCAGCAGATCGCAGTGGTCGGCTCTGCCGATATCGTCGAATCGGGCGACGTGATTCCACCGCTTACGACCGTCGCGCAGAATCTCGAAGAACAAGGTCGCCAAGCGGCAACCTTCGTACTCGACGAGATCGAAGGCAAGAAAACGCCCGACGAGCTCGTGCTCGACACCGAGCTCATCGTGCGCCGCTCTTGTGGATGCTTTCCCGATTCGGTGTACCGGGGCGTCAAGGGGCCCGACGAGCCGTCGGCTATGTCCGCGCCCGGAAGCGGCGGGCTCGATGCCTTGGTGGTGGAGATGACCCATCTGCTCGGTATGCAGCACGCGACGGGAATCGAACGTTTAGCGGCGGCATTCGCGGCGGATTTCGAAAAAGGATCGACCGAGTCTTTTATTGCCGTGCTCGACGAAGAGCTGACCCGTACCGCGCGTTCGCAAGCAGCCGTTCAGCCTTGGCTCGACGCGCTCGTCGTCATGCGTCGCCGAATCTTGCCTCGGCTCGGTGCCGACGCGGCCCGTTTGGCGCTGGCGGACGTGATATGGCGCGAGGCGCGCAACCTGGTGAGCGACATGGCGCGTCGCGCGCCGGCCTATCACCGCATCCTCGATGCGCGGCGCTCCCGCACCTTGGGAGGGATCAGTCGTTCGCTCATCACCATCAACGACATTCAAGAGCTCACCAACGTTCTTTCGCAAAGTCTTCCCAGTCTCGGCGTGAAGAGTTGTTACATGTCCCTCTTCGACGGCCGCGATGCGCGCGAGTGGTCGACCCTGGTGGTGGGAATCGACGCCGAAGGGGGATTGGCCAGTCAATTCGGCGATCGCTTCCGTTCCCATCGGTTGGTGCCCGAGGGAGTCTTGCCCGACGACCGCAGCTACACGGTCGTGGTCATGCCGCTCTCGTTCAAGACCGAGCAGTTTGGCATCATCCTTCTCGAAGTGGATCCCAGCGAATCGACGGCGTACGACGAATTGCGCGGGCAGTTCGGCGCCGCCTTCGAGCGCATGGAACGCGAACGCGAGCTCGTTTTTTTGCATGAAGCGCAGCGTGAGCGCGCCGACGAGCTCGAGCGAGCCCACGCCGCCTTGCGTGAAAATCAAGAAAAGCTGCTGATGGCCGAGAGCATGGCGTCGCTCGGCCGTCTCACGGCCGGCATGGCGCACGAGATGAATACACCGCTCGCCGCCGTGCGCGCCGCCCTGGGCGAGCTGCTCCTGCTCGTCGACGAATACAAATCCTCCATCGATACCCCCCACGTGACCTCCCACGATCACCACGAAATTGCCAAGGAGATGCAGGCCTCGGCCAAGCTCGCCGACAGCGCGGCGCAGCGCGTGGCCGGCTTCGTGCGCAGCATCAAGGCCGAAACCCGCGATCTCTCCAGTCAAGATCACCGCCGCTTCGACGCGGTGCAGGTGATTCGCGACGCGCTCCTGCTTCTCAATCACGCAGCCCGCAACGCCAACTGCACCATCGACCTCGCGTTCGAGCGCCAGCCGATGGAGCTCTTCGGATCGCCGGGGCGGTTCGTGCAGATCGTCACCAACCTCGTCACCAATGCCATCGATGCCAGCATCGAGAAAGGGGGCGGTCCGGTGGCGCTGCGTCTCGCGAACCGCGACGGCGGTCTCGAGCTGCGCGTCACCGATCGCGGCACCGGGATCGCCCCCGAGAACATGGAAAAGATCTTTGCGCCGATGTACACGAGCAAGCCATTCGGCGTGGGGACGGGACTCGGGCTCCCTATCGTGCGCGATCTGACGACCGGTCACTTCAACGGAACGGTGGAGATCGAGAGCGCCGTCGGCGTAGGGACGACGTTTGTCCTCTGTTTTCATGATCACGTGGCGAGCCCCTCGCCGCGCGGTACAGCCGCGGCGTCGCGCTAGACGGCTGGTGCGGGCAGCTCGTCGAAAGTGCCGAGCACGGTCACCGTCCAGCGTCCCGCGAAGAGCTCGCCGACCGCTTCCGCCGTTCCGGCATTGTTGGTGATGTCCATGTAAAAGACGTAAGCCCACGGGCGCGTGCGAGCGGGTCGCGATTCGATACGGCAGAGATTGATGCTGTGCTTTTTGAAGACGCTCAAGAGCTCGAAGAGCAACCCCGGCCGATCGGCATCGGGCGAAATCAAGAGCGAGGTCTTGGTGCGGCTGTAGTCGGCCTGCACGCCACGCCCACTGCGTGCGACGACGAAGCGCGTCGTGTTCTGCTGATGGTTCTGAATGTCCTCTAGGTCGACGAAAGCAGCGCGGCCGGGCGTGTAATCGTAGGGAACGATAGCCGCCAGGCGTTCGGCCGCAGTGGAATCGCGCCAGCGGATCCCAGAATCGATGTTGGAGCGCGTGAAAGTGGGGCTGGCATGGGGCAGCTGGCGCGCTACGAAGGTGTCGCATTGTTCGAGCGCGACGGGGTGCACGTAGAGACCGATCACGTCCGCTAGCGGAGCGTCGGAAAGGATGCGAAACCGGACCGGGACGCTGATCTCCCAATCGATGAAGAGCCCGTAGCGACCGAGATGATCCTGGGTAGCGACCACGATTCCTGATTCGGAGTTCTCGATGGGCGTGACCGCCCGTGACAAAGGGTGCTGCGAGGCGAGCTCGAGCGCCTCCGGGATGCTGCGGGTGTACGAAAGATCCGGCACCTTGGCCTGACCGCTGCGAGCGAGGTGCTCGCGAAAACGTCGCGCCGCGTGATCGCTGAAGGTGCCCTCGGGTCCGAGAAGATAGATTTGGTCAATCGCCATTGCCTTAGCCCATACACTACCGGCCCGGATTTCTCGCTGCTAGCTCGATTCAAGGGCGCGGCGAGAGGCCGCCCCATCGCCCAGCGAGCGTTCCGGGCGACCAGCGATTCTGCCCGGGAGGCTCGCGCCGAGAAGTGCTAAAACCCGCCTTCCCGATGGATGCCAAGAAGAGCCCGTTCGAAAAACTTCCTCAGTCGGTGAGCTTTCCGGCGATCGAAGAGCAGATGCTCGAGCTCTGGAACGAGCTCGACGCCTTCCACGAGTCCAATCGTCGCCGCCAAGGGGGGCCTGAATTCGTCTTCTACGACGGCCCGCCGTTCGCGACGGGGACGCCCCATTATGGCCACCTTCTCGCCGGCACGATCAAAGACATCGTCCCTCGCTATTGGTGCATGCGCGGTTTTCACGTGGAGCGCCGCTTTGGCTGGGACTGTCATGGTCTTCCCATCGAGAACCTGGCGCAAGAGGCGCTCGGCCTGAAGGGGGCGCCCGACATCCGCAAGATCGGCATCGCTGCGTTCAACGAGCAATGCCGCTCCATGGTGCAGCGTTACGTCTCCGAATGGCGCACCACGGTGACGCGCATGGGGCGGTGGGTCGACTTCGACAACGACTACAAGACCATGGATCCGACGTTCATGGAGTCGGTGTGGTGGGTCCTCAAGCAATTGTGGGATAAGGGGCGCATTTACAAAGCGCACCGCATCGTCCCCTATAGCTGGAAGCTCACGACGCCCCTTTCGAACTTGGAGGCGAGCAACAATTATCAAGACGTTCAGGACCCGGCCATCACTGTGGGCTTTCGCCTCAAGACCGATCTCGGCGTGGGGGGCACGGTGTACGCGCTGGCGTGGACGACCACTCCTTGGACGCTTCCCTCGAATCAAGCGCTTTGCGTGGGCCCCGACATCAGTTACGAAGTCATCGAAACCGAGAAGCGCACACCGGGTGGCGGCAGCGAGCCAGTTCGGTATCTGATCGCCAGCGAACGGATCTCGGCTTACTGGAAGGCTGGCGAGTACACGTCACTGAAGACGGTGCGTGGGCAAGACCTCGTCGGCACGGGCTTCGAGCCGCTCTTTCCGTATTTCGCGGAGGCCCCCAACGCTTTTCGCATCTTCTCGGACGGTTTTGTTTCGACCAGCGATGGCACTGGCATCGTGCATATGGCGCCAGCTTACGGCGAGGACGACTACCGTATCTGCCGGCGAGAAGGCATTGCCGTCATCGACGCACTCGACGAAGAGTGCCGCTTCACTTCACTGGTGCGCGACTTCGAGGGGCAGTTCTGCAAAGACGCGGACAAGGCGATCATTCATCGTCTGAAGGACGAGGGAAAGCTCTTTCACCAGGCGACCATCGTCCACAGCTATCCGTTCGACTACCGCACCGACACGCCGCTCATCTACCGGGCCGTCGATGCCTGGTATGTGCGCATCGAGGACCTGCGCGAAAAGATGGCGACCGACAACGAGTCCATCGCTTGGGTCCCCGAGGCGGTCGGCAAGAATCGATTCGGCAATTGGCTGCGCGATGCGCGCGATTGGAACATCAGCCGTAACCGCTACTGGGGCTCGTGCTTGCCCTTCTGGGTCGCCGAGGACGGCTCGGACACGATGTGCATTGGCTCCGTCGCGGAGCTGGAGCAGCTCTCCGGCGTCCGGGTGACGGATCTGCACCGTCACATCGTCGATGAGGTCACCTTCGTCAAAAACGGCAAGACGTACCGCCGCACGCCGGAGGTGCTCGATTGCTGGTTCGAATCGGGGTCGATGCCTTATGCGCAGAAGCACTATCCCTTCGACAACAAGGAATCGTTCGAAGCCAATTTCCCCGCCGACTTCATTGCCGAGGGGCTCGATCAAACGCGAGCCTGGTTTTATTATCTGCTCGTTCTTTCGACCGCGCTCTTCGGCAAGCCCGCATTCAAGAACGTCGTGGTCAACGGTTTGGTGCTGGCCGAAGACGGCCGCAAGATGTCCAAATCGAAGAAAAACTATCCCGATCCTGCAAAGATCATCAACGAGATCGGCGCCGACCCATTGCGCGCTTACCTCATCAACTCGCCGGTCGTTCGCGCCGAGCCGCTGCGTTTCAGTGAAACGGGTCTCAGAGAGATCGTGCGCACGGTGGTGCTCCCCTATTGGAACGCGCTGTCCTTCTTCACCACCTACGCCATCGTGGACGGGTTTCAGCCGGGGGCGCGCAAGGGGCGTCCCTTCGCGGAGCGCGCCGAGCTCGATCGTTTCGTCCTTTCCAGCCTGCAAAGCCTGGTGCGCGACGTCAATCACGAGATGGAGGGATATCGCCTTTACAACGTGGTGCCCCGCCTGACTTGGTTCATCGACGTGCTCACCAATTGGTACATCCGGCTCTCGCGCCGGCGATTCTGGAAGAGCGACGACGATGCCGACAAGAACGACGCCTACGCGACGCTCTATGAGGTGCTCGTCACGTTCGCCAAGGTCATGGCGCCCTTCATGCCCTTCGTCAGCGAGTACGTCTATCAGCACCTGGTCTGCGCGGTCGACCCCGGGGCTCCGGCCAGCGTGCATTTCTGCGACTATCCGCAGGTCGACGCGGCGCAGATCGACGCCAAGCTCGAAGAGCGTATGGCGATCGTGCGCTCGATCGTGGGCCTCAGTCGCAAGCTGCGCGATGAGCTGAAAATCAAAGTGCGGCAGCCGCTCGCGCGGCTGACCGTCGCCAGCCGCGATCCGGTGATCACCGAAGCAGCGCGCGTCACTGCGGCTCTCATCGCCGACGAGCTCAACGTCAAACGGGTCGAAACTTCTGCCGACGAGACCGCGTTCTGTACTTTCACCATCAAGCCCAATTTCCAGGCCTTGCGCGAGCGCGCCGCATCGAAGCTCGGCAAGATCGGCGAAGCGTTGAAGTCATGGGGCCCCGCCGAGATCGCCGCGCTCGAGCAAGGGGAAACGCGCAGCGCCGCCGACGTGCCGCTCACTCTCGCCGACGTGTTGCTCACGCGCATTCCGGCGGCGGGGAGCGCGGTCGCATCGGCGGGCGCGGTGACGGTGGTGCTCGATCCCGTCCTCACCCCCGAGCTCTTGGAGGAGGGATTGGCGCGGGAATTCAACAGCGTGCTGCAGCAGGCGCGCAAGAGCGCCGGACTCGAGGTAAGCGATCGCATCCGTGTGCGTTTCCAGAGCAGCGACGAGAGCGTGCTCTCCGCCATGCACCGGCACAAAGGCTCAATCGCCGAAGAGGTACTGGCCATCGATTTCCGTCAAGACGATGACAGCGCCGAAATGGCCGAGCTGAACGGTCGTCCCATCCGTTACTCGATCGCAAAAGCGTGAGCCGATCTGCTATGGAATGAGCCATGGGCAGAGGGGCGGGGCAGCACGGTCGCGCGCGCGGCGGGAACACCAGCGCGCGCCTTACGTTGGCGACGACGATGCGGCGCGACCGGCACGTGATCCTCGTCGTCGACGACGATCATGATTTGCGCGAATCGCTGCGGGAGATTCTGGAAGAGGAAGGCTTCGAAACGGTCGGCGCCAGCAACGGAAGAGAAGCAATCGAGTTTTTGCGACGCGAAGGCCAGACTCGGCCGCGGGTCATCCTTCTCGACATCATGATGCCGGTCATGACGGGACTCGAAATGATTGAACGCCTTCACCGCGACGTCCCCTTCATTTCTACGCCGGTCGTCTTCATGACGGCTTTTCGCACGCTGGTGAAGACCGACGAAAGAACGCGCGTCTTGTACAAACCGTTCAGCATCGATTGCGTCCTCTCCGCCATCCGCCAAGCCTGTTGAGGGTGAACCCCCGGCTTGGGGGGTGAATGGCAGAGATGGGGGCCCCCGGCCATCGATCGGGTAGCGAAAAGACGCAAAAGGAGCGCTAGACTGCGCGTCGCCTTGGCCGCGCTCCCTCCCGTTCGGATCCACCATCCTCACGTCGTCATCGACGACGATGGCAGCCCTCTCGTGGAGGGCACGCACGTGCCAGTACGGCGCCTTTTTGCGTGGCACAGGCAAGGGACGACCGTGGAGACGTTGCTGCGGCGTTATCCGCAGCTCGGACCGGCCCGCCTGCTCGACGCGCTCGCCTTCGCTTACGACAATTTCGATCTCATCACGCAAGACCTCGATCGCGA
>DATHEQ010000314.1:0-18433 GCA_035318505.1 Polyangiaceae bacterium
TGGTCGCCGTCATCGATCTTCGCGCGCGTTTCAATTTGCCCCTCGCGCTCGAGCCCAACAGAAAGGCAAAGTGGATCCTGGTGTCGGTGGGCGGCAAGACGGTGGGGCTCATCGTCGACGACGTGCTCGGGGTGCTCCGCGTGGCGGTGGGAGAGTTTCGCCCACCTCCCGAGCTCGGGGGCGGAGATCAGGCGCGCGGCATTTCCAACGTGACGACGTACGACGGGCAGCTCGTCTTCGTGCTCGACCTGAGTAAGTTCGAAAAACTGGCGGAGTCCTTCGATCATCACAGCCTACTTCCGAGCACCGGAGCGAGCGAGGAGGACGCGTGAAGAGTTTCCGCGACATCGATACGGATCTCGGCTCGAGCGATCCCGAGGTGCGCCGGCGTGCTACCGCGGCCGTCGCCGAGCTTTCCCCCGCCGACGGAGCGGCTCGCGTGCTGCGTGCGCTCGGCGATTCCGACTGGCGCGTGCGCAAGGAGGCGAGCAGCGTGGCCGCCACGCTCGGTCCTGCTGACCCTCTCCTCGATCGGCTGGTGACGGCGCTCTTCCCAGGGGACAACGTCGGACTGCGCAACGCGGTCGTAGAGACGCTCGCGGCGTTCGGCCGCAGCGCCATCCCGGCCGTGACGCGCGTCATCCATCGGCTCGATGCCGACGGCAAGAAGCTCGCCGCCGAGGTTCTCGGCCGAGCGCACGATCCGATAGCGCTCGAGGCGCTCGAAAGTCTCTACGCCGACGCCGACGCCAACGTGCGCACGGCCGCCCTCGAGGCCATCGCCGATATTGGACCGCTGGCGGTGGATGCCGCGTCGCGCACGCTGCTCGGTGCGCTCGATGCCGAGGACACGCATCTCAAATTGGCGGCTCTCGAAGGGCTGAACCGTCTCGGAATCGTCGTGCCGTGGGAGAAATTGCGTCCGCTCACGGGGCATCGAATTCTTGGGCGTGCCGCGCTGGCGGCAGCATCGCGCGCGGGACGAATCGAAGCCGCCGAGGCGCTCGCGCTCGCTCTCGAGCACGAGAGTCCGGCCATGTTTCGCCTGGCGATGGTCGGGCTCGCCGAGCTCGCCGTCGGCGCGGAAGTTTTGGTCGAGCACTGGAAAGGGCAGGGGATTCGTCTCGGCAACAAGGCGCGCGACCGACTGCTCGAAGCCATGGCGCCGGAGAGTCAGGATGTCGAAGGGCGGCGCGCCGCCCTTGTCGTCGCCGCCGTCGTGAACGAGCCGGCAGGCGTCGATCTCGCCATCGATGCTCTCGTCGACGACGCGGTGGCCCGGGAAGCGGACGCCGCGCTGCGCATCTTCGGTCCGCCTGCCCTTCCGCGCCTTCTTGCGCGGGTGGCCAACGGAGCCTCCGACCTTCGCGCGGCGGCGATCGCACGCCTCAGCGAGCTGGTCGAAAAAGATTCGGAGGAAAGCGTGCGTCTCGCCTTGCGCGCCGCCATCGCCGACAGCTCGACGGAGGTCGCCTCGGCTGCGCTCGCCTCGCTCGGCTCTCTCGGTGGGCCGGAAGACATTGCTCCGGTGTTCGCGGTGGTGACCGAGAAACGCAAGGGCTGCCTGCCCGCGGCGCGAGGCGCGCTTGCGCTCCTCGCCCGACGCTATCCGGAAGACGCACGCCTTACGGCGTCGGTCGCGCGTCGCGACCAGTCATCGCAGATCGCCACGTCCATCGTCATCGGCGCGCTCAAAGGAGACGTCCTCGGCAGCGTTGCCGAAGACGTCCTCTACCTCGCCGCCGCCCTGTCCAGCGCTGATCCCGAGACGCGCCTGACCGCTATCGAAGCGGTGGCCGAAGTCGGCTCCGATCTCGGCATGGAGGCCGTCCAATTTGCTCTCGCGGACGAAGAACGCGAGATCCAGCTCTCGGCGGTGCGGGCCCTCGGCCGTCTGCGGACACTCGACGGTCGGGCGGCCGGGGCGGACCGGCTCGTCGAGTTGGTCGGCGAATCGAACGAGCCCGAGCTCACCGCGGCGGCTGCGCGGGCCCTCGGCGAAGCTGCGGACCCGCGCGCCCGGCTGTCCCTGCGGCCCCTGGCGCTCTCGAAGTCGCCCCTCGTCGCCGTCGCGGCGGTGGAGACGCTCGGCAAGCTCGACGACCCCGATCGGATCGAGCCGCTGCTCGAAGCTGCGCGTCATCCGAATTCCGAAGTCGTCAAAGCGGCGCTCCTCGCGCTGGAAAGCGTGCGCGACCGGCGCGCCCTCGACCAGCTCGGACAAGCGCTGACCCACGAAGCGTGGGATGTGCGGCGCCTCGCGGCTGATTGTCTCGGGCGCTTTGGTGGCCGAGACGCAGCATGGGTGCTGAGAGATCGAATGCTGGGGGAGGGTGAACCGCTCGTGCGCGAGGCCATGGGCCGTGCGCTCAGCGCCATCGAAGCTCCCTCGACGGCGCGACGTCCTGCGACGATCGCACCGCCGAAGGGAGACCCATGAGCCTTGCCTCGCGTCCCGACGACATACGTCTGCGGCCGGACGAGTTTCGCATGCTGCGCGACCTCGTGAACGGTCATGCCGGGATCTATTTCGGTGACGAGGCGCTTCCCGTGCTCGAGCGTCGGCTGCGCGAGCGGCTCCTCGCGCTCGGCCTCAAAAAATACAGCGAATACTACCAGTTTCTGCAGTTTGCGAGCGGCGGCGTCACAGAGCTCGACGAAGCCATCGATCTGCTCACCACCAACGAAACCTATTTTTTCCGCGAGGATTATCAGCTCCGCGCGTTCGGCAACGAAGTTCTCCCGCGACTCGCCGATGATGCGGCCTCCCGTCGCCGGCTCTCGGTATGGAGCGCGGGGTGCTCCACCGGCGAAGAGGTCTATACTCTCGCCATTCTCATCAAAGAGTCCGGCCTCTTTCCCAACTGGGACATTCGCGTCTATGGCAGCGACATTTCGCGTCGCTGCGTCGCTGCCGCCCGGCGCGGCATTTACGGTCCTTCCGCATTCCGCACCTCCCCCGCTGCATTTCGACGCGACTACTTCATCGAACGAGCCGATGGGAGCCACGTCATCGACCCTATCCGCGAGCTTTGCCACTTCGGGCACTTGAACCTCATGGACAACGAGCGCGTCCGCGTGGTGGGCCGCGTGGATGCCGTCTTCTGCCGTAACGTGCTGATCTATTTCGACCAAAAATCCCGCAAAAAGGTCATCGACATGTTCTACGAGCGCCTGATCCCCGGGGGTTACCTCTTCCTGGGGCATTCCGAATCCCTCTTGAACATCTCGACCGCGTTCGAGCTCGTTCACCTGAGCGAAGACTTGATCTACCGTAAGCCATTGGCGCCGGTGGCAGCACGAGGGGGTTACGAATGAGTAAGGCAGACACGCGTCCGCTCCGGATTCTCGTGGTGGACGACTCCGCCTACAACCGCCGGAACATCGGCGACATCCTGGCTTCGGCTCCCGACATCGAGCTCGTCGGCAAGGCCGGAGACGGCGAAGAGGCGCTCCGCCTGGCGACGACCGTGCGCCCCGACGTCATCACGCTCGACCTCGAGATGCCGAAGATGGACGGGTTTACCTTCCTTCGCATCTTGATGTCGCGGCAACCGACGCCGGTCATCGTCGTATCGAGCTACAGCCAGAAGGAGAACGTCTTCAAAGCGCTCGAGCTCGGTGCGGTCGACTTCGTGGCCAAGCCCGACCGCCAAGTGTCCCCCGATGCGAAAGAGCTCCGCGAGCAGATCCTCTCTAAAATTCAGATGATCCGCAATCTGCGGTCCTCGGCGCTCCGGGCGGGGCGCACCCCGGCCGCGTCGCGCGCGAGCTTCACCAACGAGATGTCCCCGCCCCCCCCACCGCAGCGGCAAGTGTTGGTCACGCCACGCAACGTCGTGGTGATCGGCTCCTCGACCGGGGGTCCCACCGCGCTCATCGACATCTTCGCCAAGATGCCGACGCGGTGTCCCAACGCGCTTCTCGTAGCGCAGCACATGCCCGACAAATTCACCCGCACCTTCGCCGAGCGACTCGATCGCAAAGGCGCCATGCGGGTCACCGAAGCCCAGGACATGGACATGGTCTCGGCCGGTACCGGCGCCATCTGTCCCGGCCGGCAATGCATGGAGATCGAAACGATCTCCGGAACGACGGAGTGCCGCGTACGCATCAGCGCCCCCGCGCCGGGCGATCGCTACGTGCCGAGCGCCAACCGACTGTTCCGCAGCGCCGCGACAGCGCTCGGCAACCGGGCCATCGGCGTGATTCTGACGGGCATGGGCGACGACGGTGTCGAGGGCGCGCGCGCCATTCGTGCCGCGGGCGGTACGATCATCGCCGAAAGCCAAGAGACTGCGGTCGTTTATGGCATGCCAGGGGCGGCCGTCCGCGCGGGTCTCGTATCAGAAACGCTGCCCCTACCGGAGATCGCCGACTACCTAGCCAAGCTGCACTGACGAGCAAGCAGGGCAGGGGCAGGGCAGCGCGCTCGCCCCCACGGATGAGGCGGGACGCTTTCCAGGCGAGCGCGCCGGAAGTTTGACCTGCGGGCAGCGCCATGAGAGCAACGTGTCATGCGGACGGCGAGGCCCAACTTGTGGCTCGGGTTGGCGCTGCTCGTCACGCAGGCATCTCGAGTCGAAGCGGCGCCGACCAAGGTAGCGAGCCCCACGCCGCCGGCCTCTGCGGCGATGAAAGCGCCGACGGCGACTGCCAGACCCGCCCCCACGCCCGCAACCGTGAAACCGACCGCGAACTCGACCGCGACCGCGACCGCGAACCTCAAGAAGAGCGGGACTCCCTCCGCTCTCTCGCCGCCCCCTCCCGCCAAGCCCAAATCCGACCTCAACGACAAGAGCCTCGCCAAAGCCAAACCCGCTGCGCCGCCATCCCGGGCGACCAAAACCGCGGCTGCGCGTGCAACCCGAGCCTCGAGCGACGGACTGCGGCGGGCCGGGGCGGGCGTGTCGAGCGATGCCGACGTCACCTTGGCAGCCGAATCACCCGAGCTGAGAGCGCTGCGCGACGCCGATCGCGAGCTCTTTCGCGCGGGGATGGCGACGACCTTGGGAGCGTGGTCGAACGAGCTGCCTGGCCCGTTGCTCGATCCGAGTAAGCCCGTTGTGCGCGCGTCGGGGTTGGCGCCGACGCCGCTTTTGCCGGAGGGCGCGACGGGAGATGCCGGGCGCGACGTGACCTGGCTACGGACGCTGGCGTTGCCCGAGATGCCCGCGCGATGGGATACGCGCGTCGTCCGTTACCTCGGCTACTACCATGACGAACCGCGGGGCCGCAGTTTGCTCCAGGGATGGGTGCGCAAAAGCGGCCGTTACGGCGCCACCATTCGCCGCGTCTTTCGCGATCGCGGGCTGCCGGACGACCTCCTTTGGGTCGCGCTCATCGAAAGCGGGTTCGACCCCGCCATCCGCTCGTCCGCCGGCGCGGCCGGCCTCTGGCAGCTGATGCCGGAGGGGGCCAAGGCGTTTGGCCTTTCCATCGATCGCTGGATCGACGAGCGCTACGACGCCGAGCGGTCCACGGAGGCGGCGGCGCGCTACCTCGCTGATTTGTACCGGCGCTTGGGCACCTGGGAGCTCGCGCTCGCGGCGTACAACATGGGGTACGGCGCGTTACTGAACGCCATACGTAAGTACAACACGAACGACTTCTGGGAGCTCACCAAGGTCGAAGCGGGGGTGCCCTACGAGACCGCACTCTACGTCCCCAAGATCATCGCGGTCGCGGTCGCGGCACGCAACGCCGCGGCGTTCGGGCTCGATACGGTGCGCATCGAACCTCCGCTGGCATTCGATCCCGTCGTGGTGCCCGCGGGCGTCACCATCGCCACCATTGCCGCCGCAGCGGGGGTCGCGCCAGGCATCGTCGAGGGGATGAACCCGCAGCTTCGGCGCGGGCGAACGCCGCCGCTCTCCGCGTCGACGGAGATCACGGCGTGGACAGTACGGGTGCCGCAGGGAAAAGGGATTGCCGTAACTCGCAAATTCGCCCCGCGCCCGACCAAGGAGCGCGAGGTCGAGACCGATGATGGCGCGAGCGTTCCCGAATCGTCGGTGGCGAGTGCCGAAGCGACGCCGCCCGAGCCGGACGCACGGCGCACCGACGACCCGGCGGGGCACGGCGCGCTCGCCTTTTTGCCGAACGCGATGCCCTCGTCCACGGCGATGCTTCCACCGGTCGCGCCGACCCAAGCCCCCGCTCCGCCCGTGCCGCCCGCCGCAGCCGAGAAGACGAAAGCGGTCCCACTGGTGGGAACCGACGAAAAACAAGTCGTCGTTCACCCCGCCGATCCACCGCGCTTTTCCAATCGATCGCGCGTTTTCTATCGAATCGTCGCGGGCGACACGCTGCGCGACGTCGCCAGCTCCTTCCGCGTTACGCCCGATGAGCTCACGCGCTGGAATCCGCTCGACCCCTCGGCGCGACTGCAAGAGGGAATGACCCTGCAGGTGTTCGTGAAGGACGGGACCGATCTCTCGAAAATCGAGCACCTCGCCGAATCGGACGTCCGCTGTTTGACGGTCGCCAGCGAAGACTTCTTTGCCTACTTCGAATCGCTCCGCGGTCGCAAGCGCACCGCCATCGTCGTCGAGGAAGGCGAAACGTGGGAAAAGCTCGGCAAGCGCTTCAATCTGACGCTCGGGCAGCTCGAGCGCATCAACCAGCGGTCGCGCTACGAAAAGCTCGCGGCCAAGGAGACCCTCGTCGTCTATGCGCCGGTCGGCAAGAGCGTCGCGCACCAGGCGGAGGCACTGGCCGCCACCCCGGCCGCGCTGACGCCGGTGGTCGCGCCGAACCCCGAGGATCTCCCTGACTTGCCCGAGCTCCCGGATGTTGAAACGTCTGGCCCAGGCTCGGACGATGGGTTCGGTGCTTCGGCCCAAAGCCGGCGCTTGACCCGCTGACGGGGCCAAGACAAAAACGCCCATGCAGAAGCTTGCCGCCATCATTCTCGCCGCGGGTCAGGGGACGCGGATGAAGAGCGCGATTCCCAAGGTGCTCCATCCAATGGCGGGCCGTCCTCTCATCTACTACGCCGTGCGTGCTGCGCTCGATGCCGGCGCGTCCGACGTCGTGGTGGTCGTCGGGAGGGGCGCAGAGGAAGTCGAGCGATACCTGGTGGCGACCTTCGGCAAAACGGTGCGCACCGCGAGTCAGACCGAGCAACGAGGTACGGGTCACGCAACTTTGATGGCCATGCCGGCGCTCGGAAATGTCGAAACCACGCTCGTTCTTTACGCGGACACGCCGCTGCTCGAAGTCTCGGATCTGAAGGCGTTGGCGACCGCGCTCGAAGGTCACCCCGACGCATCGCTCGCGCTCATCACGTGCGTGCTCGAGGATCCCACCGGTTATGGGCGCGTCTTACGCGACGACGCGGGGCGGGTCACCGCTATCCGCGAGCACCGCGATCTTCGTACCGAAAAGGAGCGAGCCATCACCGAGGTAAACCCCGGTGTTTACGCGGCGCGCGTGCCCTTCCTACGTGACGCGCTCAGCCAGCTGACGCCGAACAACGCGCAAAACGAGCTCTATCTCACCGACGTGGTCGAAGCCGCGGGCAAAAAGGCGGGCGCCATCGCGCTGCCCGCCGCGGCGACGAGCCTTGCCGGAGTGAACGACAGGGCGCAGCTCGCGATGGCCGAGGCCGTCATGCACCGGCGCATCGCCGAGCGATGGGCGCGTTCGGGGGTGACGGTGCACGGCGATCCGCGCATCGACGAGACGGTCGAGCTTGCCCCCGACGTCACCCTTCATTCCGGGGTGGAGCTGCGCGGAAGCACGACCATCAAGACGGGCGCGAGCATCGATACGGGCTCGGTCATCACCGACGCCGTCATCGAGGCGGGCGCCGTCATCCTTCCCTACTCGGTCATCACGTCCTCGCGCGTCGGCCCGCGCGCCCGCATCGGCCCCTTCGCTCACCTCCGCCCCGAGAGCGACATCGGCGAAGAAGCACACGTCGGTAATTTCGTGGAGACGAAGAAGACGGTGATGCACGCCCGTTCCAAGGCGAACCACCTCGCGTACCTCGGCGACGGCGAGGTGGGGGAAGCGTCGAACGTCGGTGCCGGCACGATTTTCTGCAACTACGACGGGTTCCAAAAGCAGAAGACCACGCTCGGGCGCGGCGTCTTCATCGGCTCCGACTCGCAGCTCGTTGCGCCGGTCACGATTGGCGACGGCGCCTACGTCGCGACCGGTGCGACGGTGACCCACGACGTTCCCCCCGACGCGCTCGCCATCGGACGCGCGCGCCAGGAGAACAAGCCGGGATACGCCGCCAAGCTCCGCGCCAAACTCGCCGCCCGGGCCAAGCCGAAAAAGTAGCTAAGCCAAGCGGCGTCGCTCGGGCGAACGTCTATTTGCCGTCGTTGCTCGCGCGCGTGAGGTTCGCGATCGCCGAATCCGCGACGACGGGGCGCGCGGGAATGGCGTGGCGCATCCGCGAGCGTTTCGTCTCCAGATAGGTCGCGGAAAAAGGATTGGTCGGCACGAGGATCGGCGTTCTTCCGACGACCTCGATGCCGAGCGCACGGAGCGCTTCTTCTTTGGCGGGGTTGTTCGTGAGAAGCTCGACGGAGCGAACCCCGAGATGATCGAGCATCGCGGCGGCTGCGTCGTAGCGCCGCGCGTCGTCGGGCAGCCCGAGGAGGCGATTGGCGTCGACGGTGTCAGCGCCGTGCGCCTGAAGTGCGTAGGCACGCACCTTGTTGGCGAGCCCGATGCCGCGCCCTTCTTGGCGGAGGTAAAGGACGGCGCCGAACCCGTGTCCCGCGATGTGCGCTTGGGCGGCTTCGAGCTGATCCTTGCAGTCGCATTTCAGCGACCCGAAGACCTCGCTGGTGATGCATTCGGAGTGAATGCGAACGGGCACGTGTGTTTTGCCGGACAAGACGCCCATGCAAAGGGCCACGTGCTGGTCGGGAAGGCCGGTGTCGACCTCGCCCGAATGATAACGAAATACCTGCATTTCGAAGCTACCGTGGCGCGTGGGAAGCGGCGCTTTGGCGAGCACTTCGAGCTGAGGCCGGATCTCCTTGACGGGGACGTGCATCTCGCTCTCCTCTGAAAATTCCTGCGAAGTGTCTGGGCCCATCGTCTTTTGGGGGCGGGTCCCAGCACCCGTTCAGTATAGCCTTCGATTCGTCTGCACCAGGGGTACGGCGGAGTTCGCCTCGCCCGGGGGCAGTCATCCATAGCACCGGCCGACCGGAGTTGGCACCCCAGCACCCCTCAGCTCGCCAAAGCGGGGCCGCGGCACATCCTCATCAGGGTGCTCTCGAGGGTGGCGCGGGGGGGGCGCTTCGACCCCTTGAGCTCGAGATCGGCGTCGGCCAAGAGAACGAGCCAGCGCTCGAGCTCCGGCGCTCCCAAGCGTCGGACCTGGCCCGCCAATTCGCGGGCTTTGAACGGGGGCGCCCCCGCCCGGCGCGCCGCCTCCTCCGGCGATGCCCCGCCGCGCGCCGCGGACTCGAACTTGATGAGTTGCCGCAGTGACCAAGCCAAGAGCCCCACCAACCGCAGTCCTCGGTCGCGGGCGTCATAGACATCGTCGAGCGTGGCGAGCGCCACCCCGAGCTCGCGCCTTCCCACGGCGTTCACGAGCTCCCAGACGGTGCTCTGGCGCAGGCGAATGAGGCACGCGGCAATGGCATCCTCGGTGACGGGCTGAGCGGGGCCGACGTAGAGCGAGAGTCGTTCGATGGCATCGGCCACGCTTCCG
Source organism: Polyangiaceae bacterium (assembly GCA_035318505.1). GTDB lineage: Bacteria > Myxococcota_A > Polyangia > Polyangiales > Polyangiaceae > DASWDH01. The sequence continues at coordinate 9,689 of DATHEQ010000314.1, forward strand.
AGCTCGGGTCCGGCGATCTCGGCGAGAAGATCGGCCACATCAGAGGAAATGGCATGTCCGCGCGCCGCCGTTTCTCGCGTGACGAAGCCGGGAAGGGCACCGCGCGCGAGCGGTTCGCATGTCACCAGAAATCCCCCCTTGCGCCCGGCGTTCATCAGCTTGCGCCGGCCGTCGATCTTTCCTCCGATGAGCACGAGACAGGTGGTCGGAGCCGGCGATGCGGCGTACTCGGCCAGGCGATCGAGAGGGCTCGTTGCGCTCCCGTCCGTGTCGTCGTCGTGCCCCTCGCCGGCGCGCGACTCCCAGCGGTCGAGGTTGCGCACGACGACGAGCCGGCGCGGGGCCATCATCGGCGCCACCCGCGACGCCGAAAGAACGCGATCGACGGACACTTCGCCGGCCACGAGTTTCTCTTCGTTGAACGCCGCGAGCGCGCCCGAAAGGACGATGCCGCGCAGGCTCGATAGGACCCGCTCGATTTCGTACGGTTCCTCGCCGGTGAGAAGATAAACGGGGCGAGTATGGCCCTGCTTGGCCTCGGCGATCGCTTCGTCGGGGGTCACCGCGCTTTCATAGCCGAAGTTCGCGTGTGCCGCCCCTGCCAGCGTCAGGCGCTCGCACCGCTTGCTCTCCGCCGCCGAACAATGGAAGAAGGAGGCACTTTGAACCCAGCCGGACTGGAGCCGACCCCCAGCGGGCCCACCCTCTGCGCGATCGGCAATTTCGACGGCGTCCACCGCGGACACGTGGAGGTGTTGAGGCAAGCGGCGCGCGAGGCCGAGCTCCAACGTGCATCGCCGGTCGCGCTCACGTTCGATCCTCCGCCCGCGGTGGTTCTCGGCCGATCGGCGCCGGCGCTTCTGACGACACTCGAGCGCAAAATCGAGCTCATTGCCGAGACGGTCCCGGCGATTCGCGTGGTGGTCAAAACCTTCGATCGCGACCTGGCGCAGCGCAGCGCCGAAGAGTTTGCGACGACCGTCCTCGCGGGGGAGCTCCACGCCGTGTGCGTCGTCGTGGGGCAGAACTTTCGTTTCGGCCGCGCGAGGGAGGGGGATCTCGGCACGCTGAAGAAGCTAGGAGAGAAGCTCGGGTTCACCGCGCACTCCACCGAACTCGTTGGCGATGACAAGGGTCCCTGGTCGAGCACGCGCGTGCGCCGCGCGGTGCAGGCGGGCGATTTCGCCGACGTCGAAGGGGTGCTCGGGCGACCCCACTCCCTGACGGGAACGGTGATGCGGGGCGATCAGCGCGGCCGAACACTCGGATTTCCGACGGCTAATTTGGGCGGCGTAGAAGAGCTCGTCCCCCCGTACGGCGTCTATGCGGTCGTCGTCGACAGGCTCGATCGCCCCGGCATCTCACGGGCGCTCGCGAAAGGGGTCGCCAACATCGGCGTGCGCCCCACCGTGGGCGCCGGCGCATCGATTGAGGCGCACCTGCTCGATTTTCAGCCGGCCACGGACGCTGAGCGCGATCTTTACGGCGCCCGCCTCCGCTTTCACCTCGTCGCTTTTCTCCGCGGCGAGCAAAAGTTCGCTAGCCTCGACGCCTTGCGCGCTCAGATCGGGGTCGACGCGAATGCGGCAAAAGCGATCCTCGCGTCCCGAAAGCCGGTCCCAGACGGGCTCGGAGGGTGGTATTGAATCGAGGACCTGCCGGTCGATGACGATCCTCCACGCCTCCGATCTCGACGCATCCAGCCGGAGTGATCTCATCGCTCGGGCCGAAGCGCTCGGCATCGACAAGGCCGACGTTCTTACGCGCGCCGAGCTCGTCGACGAAATCGTCAAGCGAATGGTGGCCGACCCCATCGAGCGCCGCCTCGCCCGCGGGCTGCTCGGCGTTGCGCGCGATTTGGTGGCGCGCGTGGTCGAGCGGGGTCTGCATTTACCGGATGCAGCCGCGCTGATTCGCGGTCTGCAACACGTGACCCTCACCCCCGTCACGCCGCCCATCGCCACCGTGACGCTCGCCGACATTTATGCCGGCCAAGGCCACCGCGGCCGCGCGCTCGCCGTGCTCGACGAGGTGCTGGCCACCGAGCCCGAACACGTCGCGGCTCGCAAGCTGCGCGAAAAGATAGCAGCACTCCCCACGGACCTCGCACCGACCGTCGCCCCGTCCCACGCCCCGCCCGACGCCAGCGGCCCCCCGCAGCCGAGCCCAGCGAACGACGACGAACCCGACCACGACCACGAACCCGACCGCGACCACGACCGCGAACCTGAACCCGACCGCGACGACGAGGTGCGCGAACGCGACACCTTGCCGCCCGAAGCAGACCATTCCCCGACCCTCCTCTCCACCGATCTCCCCCTCTCCACCTGGCGCGCCGATCCTCCCGAGGCCGCGATCGCGACGTCTCGATCCACCGCAATCAAGGCGCCGTTTGGTGCGCGCGACGCTGACCAGCTCGCACTCGTGCTGGTCGATGAGACGAGCGTTGTGACCCGCTGGGAGCTCGGGGCGAGAGCGCTCGACGACGCGCGCGCACGGGCGCAAGGGGGCGAGCTCACGCTGCGCATCGTGGCCGTGACGCCGAGCTGGGACGGTCCCAAAGTAGAAATTCGCGACGTCGAAGTGACCCTTCCCGTCGGAGACTGGTGGGTGTGCGATCTGCCGGCGGGGGCGGTGCTGAGGGCAGCCATCGGATGTCGTGGGCAGCGGGGTTTCGACCCGCTGGCGGTCGCCTTGGACGTGGCGGCGCTGCGCGACGGTGAGGCGCCCTCGCGTGATGCGTCGTCCCTGTACGACGCCGGCGCTGCGGCCGATCGCGCCGGCATCGAGGAGCGGGCGCGGCGTCGCGCACAGCAGGGTCGACCCGCCGAGGGGCGCGCGTTGTCGTCGTGGCGTACGCTTGCGCTCGCGCCGTGGGAAGAGCCGTCCGAGCAGACGCTCGAGACCACCCTCGCGGCGCGCTGATCACGACGGACGCAACCGGCGCGTGCGCTCCGCCGAGAGGGGGCGATGATTCGACTTCGCGTCGTTCTCTGGGCGTTGTGGATAGGTTCGATCGCCGGGCTTGCGAGCACGCCGGCGCGGGCCGCGACTCCGGATGCTCGCGCCGTGCAGGGCCGGCTCGAAGATCAATTGAACGAGGGGGAAATCGATGCCGAGGATTTTCTCGCTTGGCACGTCGCGCCGCGCGGGTCGATGGGGGCGGCGAGGGGCGCCGCTTACTTGGGGTTCGAGGCGTTCAGGGTCGAGAAAGCGAACGGCGGGGCCGAATGGGGCGCGACGCTCATTCTCGAGCTGCCCCTCGAGCGCTTCGCGCGTCCGCACGGGTTGCAAGCTCCGCCGTCGCCGGCGCTGTTCGCCGGTCCGGCGGATAACGACACCGGCGCGACCTGGCTCGGTGCGGCCGCGAGCGAAGGATCTCGCGGCGATAGCGCGCTCGGTGTGTTCCAACTCGGCGAGGCGCTGCCGCGCGTCGGCATCGCAGAGAGCGCGCCGGCCAAGGTCGAGCGCGCCGCACCCGCTCCGATCATGACCGTGACCACCGAGGTGGCGCGTTCGTGCATCCGCGCCGCCTTGCGCACGATGGGTTTGGCCGACGACCAGCGGATCGACTCCGTGGCGGCCAGGGCGCGCTCCTCGGCCGCGCTGCCCGAGCTCCGTCTTCGCGCCGTACGCACGCTCGGTGAAACGGGGCGCATCTCGCTCTCGGAGGACGATCCCTCGCGCTACGTGGCTTCGGGAGCCGCGACCAACGTGCTCGAGGCCAGGATCACGTTCCGACTCGATCGCCTCCTCTTCGCCGACGAGGAGATCACGGTCGAGCGCGCGCGGCTCGATCGCACCGAGCTGCGCTCGCGCCTCGCGGCCAAGGTGCTCCAGGCGCTGTTCGAGTGGCAAAAGGCCTACGCATTGCTGCAGGATTCGGGTCTGCCGGCCGAAGATCGCTTTTCGGCCGTGCTGCGCGAGGCGGAGTCGAGCGCGGTCCTCGATATGATGACCGGCGGTTGGTTCGGCGTCTACCGCGCTGCCCTGGCCGCGCGCGCTCCCTAGCGCCTCCTTAGCGCCTCCTTTGGCCCGGCGACGAACCGGGCAAGCCTCACCAATCGAGATGCTAGCTTCAAGGGGTGCGTGAAGGGTTCCTGCAAGAGGCGTTGGCGCTGGTGTCGCGCTACGGCTACCTCTTCCTTTTCATCGCCTCACTGGCCGAGAACGTCTTCCTTCTGGGGTTCGTGATTCCGGGCGACCTCGTCGTCGTTTTGGGCGGTGGGCTGGCGCAGCGAGCTGGTCTGTCGCCGCTCTATGCATCGCTCGCCGTCGTGGCAGGGGTGCTGGTCGGGTCGAATCTCTCGTTCTGGATTGGCCGGCGCGGGGGCACTGCGCTGATCGAGCGATGGGGTGAACGCTTCGGCGTCGGTGAGAAGCGGGTGCGGATGGCGGAGGTTTATTTTGCCGAGCACGGCGCGAAGACCGTGTTCATCGGAAGCTTCATTTCGGGGCTAAAAAATCTGGTGCCCGCGGTGGCGGGCGCGTCGCGCATGGGATTCGTGCGGTTTGCCGCCTATAGCGCGGTCGGCTCGACGTGCCGAAGCTGCGCGCTCGTCGCCATCGGCTACTTGTGCGGCGCCAACCTCGAACGTGCCATTCACGTCGTCGGGTCGATCAATGGCTGGGTGCTCGTGTTCGGGTTTACCGCGCTCGCGTGGGGCGTGACCCATCACTACGTCAAAAAGCGGCGCCTTGCGCGAGAGGGTGGCGGAAAGCGAGAAGATCGCGTAGACGGTGAGGCTGCACCATGATCTCCGAGACGAGGCAGAAGCTTTCCGACCTAAAGCGGCGCCAAGAGGCGCTAAGGGGGCATCTTTGACGTCGCGAAGCTCGAGAGACGCCTTGCCGAGCTGAACGAGCAGGCCGGCGCGCCCAATTTCTGGAACGATCCGGGGAAAGCGCAAGCCCTCTTGCGTCAGCGTGCCGACGTCGAGCAAAAGCTCGAAACGACACAGAAGCTCGAAAAGGATCTCCGCGAAGCGTCCGAGTATTTCGAGCTCGGCGCTGCCGAGAACGACGAATCGGCCATCCAGGACGCCGAAACGCAAGTCGCCGCCATCGAAACGAAGCTCCGCCAAGTCGAGCTCACGCGCATGCTGTCGGGACCGGTCGATCACACGAACGCCATCGTCAGTATCAACGCCGGCGAAGGGGGAACGGAGTCGAAGGACTGGGCAGCGATGCTCCTCCGAATGTACCTACGATGGTGCGAGCAGCGCGGGTACAAGGCGGAGATCGTCGACTACCAAGAGGGCGACGAGGCGGGCATTTCGGGCGCCGCGTTCACGGTGAGCGGCCCGAGCGCATACGGCTACCTGCGCGCTGAAACCGGCGTTCACCGCCTGGTGCGCATCAGCCCCTTCGATGCCAACGCGCGACGCCAAACGTCGTTCGCGGCGGTCGAAGTCACTCCCGACATCGACGATGAGATCAACATCGAGGTCAAGGACGAGGACCTCGAAATCAAGACGATGCGCGCCGGAGGAAAGGGCGGGCAGAACGTCAACAAGGTCGAAACGGCGGTGCGTATGAAGCACGTTCCGACCAACATCGTCATCGTCTGCCGCGCCGAGCGAAGCCAGCACCAGAACCGGCGGATGGCGCTCAAAATGCTGAAGGCGAAGCTCTACGACATCGAGCTTCGCAAGCGCGAGGACCAAGCCGCCGCAGCGGCGGCGGCGAAGACGGCGATTGGCTTCGGCAGCCAGATCCGGAGCTACGTGCTCGCGCCCTATCGTTTGGTCAAAGACTTGCGGACCGAGTACGAGACCGGCAATGTCGACGCCGTGCTCGACGGCGCGCTCGATCCGTTCATCGAGGCCTACCTGCTCGCCGCAGCGGGCGGCACCCTCAAAAAGGGAGGCGTCGTCATGACGGACGAGCCGGGCGTCGGGGCATGACTTCGGCCGCAGCATTTCTCGGTCGGCTACGGGGCGGCGCGGCGGCGCGCGCGAGGCCCGTGGACGCTCCCTCCCGGGCAGGCTAGAAAGCGCCTTTGCCATGCCGAAGGACAATGACGCTCCGCCGCGCGCAGGTGCCGAAGACGCACTGATCGCCGCGCGCGTCGCCAAGGCCGAGGCCCTGCGCGCGCGAGGCGAGAACCCCTTCGCCAATGATCTCGCGCCCGCGCCGCTCATCGCGCTCGGCGATCTGCGCGCGCGCTTCGCCGGCGCACGCGCCAGCGACGGCAAATACGACGCCGCCGAGGTCACTCGCATCGCCGACGGCAAAAGCGCACACGTCGCCGGGCGCGTCATCGCCATGCGCGGCTTTGGCAAGGCGAGCTTCGTGCGTATCCGCGATCGGCAAGGTGAAATGCAGCTCTTTTGCCGCAGCGACGGCCTCGGCGAAAAGCTGACGCGACTCGAGGAAATCGAGGTCGCCGACATCATCGAAGCCGAAGGCGTGCCCATGGTCACCCGCACCGGCGAGCTGTCGCTCGAACCGAGCTCCGTTCGCCTTCTCACCAAGGCTTTGCGGCCGCTCCCCGAGAAGTGGCACGGCCTTACCGACGTCGAGCTTCGCTACCGACACCGCTACGTCGATCTCGTCGCCAATCCGGAGGTGAAGGACATCTTCGTCGCGCGCTCGATCATCGTGCGCGAGCTGCGCCGATATCTCGACCTTCTCGGCTTTCTCGAAGTCGAAACGCCGACCATGCACACGCTCATCGGGGGAGCCGCGGCCAAACCCTTCATCACCCATCACAACACGCTCGATATGCGCCTTTTCATGCGTATCGCGCCCGAGCTTTATTTGAAGCGCCTCGTCGTGGGCGGGATCGATCGCGTGTACGAAATGGCGCGCTGCTACCGCAACGAAGGCATTTCCACGCGCCACAACCCCGAGTTCACGATGCTCGAGGTCTACCAGGCGTACGCGACGTACGAGTCCTTCATGGACATGACGGAGGACATGCTCCGAACCGTGGACGCGCATCTTGCCGCGGCGATGCCGGAGGCCTACGCGCGTTTCGAGGCCGCGCGCCCTTTCTCGCTGAAAGAGCCGTTCGCGCGCGTCCCCATGAAGATGGCCGTGATGCGCGCCCTCGAGCGCGCGGGATTGCCCGCTGAGGTGCCGTCGTACATCCGGCGCGACAAGGACCGCATCAAGCAATGGGCGGCGTCGTCGCCGCGCGCCAAATCGATCGATTGGGGCAATTTCGCCAAGGCGATGGCCAAAGCCGACAACGACGGCGAAGCGCTCTTTTTGGCCTACGAGTACCTGGCCGAACCATTTTTTCCCGACGATTACCGCACCCAAGACGGCCAAAAGAGCCTTCCCGTCTTCACCGTCGACTACCCTTACGAAACCTCGCCTCTCTCGCGACGCAAAGACGCCGATCCCAGCCTCGTCGATCGCTTCGAGCTTTTTGTCCATGGTCGCGAAATCTGCAATGCCTTCTCCGAGCTCAACGACCCGGAAGACCAAGCCGCGCGGTTTCGTGCGCAAGTCGAGAAGCGCGCGCGCGGCCACGAGGAAACGATGGACTACGACGAGGATTACATCCGCGCCCTCGAGCACGGCATGCCGCCTGCGGCAGGCTTGGGCATGGGAATCGATCGTCTGACCATGACGCTCACCGGGCAGCCGTCGATCCGCGACGTCATCTTGTTCCCGCTCTTGCGAGCGGAGAGCCCCAAACCGTCGTGAGTCCCACTGACCCTCCGACGCCGCCCATCCCGGGCGTCCCGCGCAGCGACGAAACCGCCTACGGCGAACCCGTCCCGGCGCCGAAGCTGCGCGCGCTCGTCGCTCCCCTGAAGCGAAGTTGGCGGCGATGGATTCGCAATCTCGCCATCGCTTTCGGCGTCACCCACGCGGTGCTGGCGTGGCTCGCTCTCCGTCTGCCCGCCCCGCACGGCACGAGCTTCAAGCTGAAGCACGAAGCCATCCGCTACGGCGCCGCCGCCACGGCCGTGATCTTCACGATCTTCGCTCTGGTCGCGCTCATGCCGTGGTTCTTCGACCGGTTGGAAGGTCGGACGTTTCGCAGCTTCGTGGCGGTTCGCCACGTACGCGCGAGCAAGAGCGGCTTTCTCACGGTCATCTCCGTGCTGTCGATCCTCGGCGTTGCCGTGAGCTCGTGCGCGCTCTGCGGCGTGACTTCGGTGATGGGCGGCTTCGGACAGGACTTGAAGCGTAAGATCTTGGGCAACAACGCCCACATCACCATCGATACGAGCGCCATCGGAGGTTTTAAAGACTGGCAAGAAGCGCTGAACCGCGTGCGGCTCGTGCCTGGCATCGCCGCCGCGACGCCGGTCGTGCGCGGGGAAGGGATGGCATCGTCGGCCACCACCACTGCCGGCGTGCTCGTGCGCGGCATCGATCCGGGCTCGATCGGCAACGTCATCGAGCTCGTCAACAACATCGAGGTCGGTAAGTTCGAATACCTCGAGCACCCCGAGAAGCTCACGCGCCTTGCGCCCGACGAAGTGATCGGCCTCGGTTCGGGGGGCGAACCGTACTTGAAAGGGCCCGATCTCACGTTCGGCGGCGCCGACGTCGACCCTTCCATCAAGGACGCGCTCAAAGGTCCACCGGTTTACCCCGGCCTTGCGGTGGGGCGCGAATTCGCGAAGACCTTGCACGCCTACGTGGGCGATGAGATCACGCTCGTCTCGCCTCTCGGCGATCTGGGCCCCATGGGAATCCTGCCGCGAACGCGCAAATTCCGCATCGCCGCCATCTTCTACAGCGGCATGTACGAATACGACGCCGCCCACGCCTATATGA
>DATHEQ010000315.1:0-8485 GCA_035318505.1 Polyangiaceae bacterium
CCGATCCAGGCGGAGGCATGCCGACACGCGACCCGGCTCGCGCCAGCGAGCAGCACCAGTTTTTCAAAATCAGCGTCCTCGATCAGGCAACACGCTTACCGATCGCCGCGGCGCGCCTCGAGACGACGAACCACATCGCCCTTACGAGCGACACCAACGGAGCCGTCGCGTTCTACGAACCGGGGCTCATGGACAGCGACGTTTATTTCTCAGCTACGCACCCGGGGTACGAGATTGCTGCCGACGCATTCGGTAACCGCGGCAAGGCGCTGCGCCCCGTTGAAGGTGCTTCGGGGGAGATCACGATGAGCAAAGTCTCGGACGCGCCCGGCCCTGTGGTGTCCGACCTCCACACACGGCTCTTGCGAGCGCCCGTTCCTGGGTATCGCCAGTGTTTTGCCATTCGCGTCGTCGACGACAGCACCCAGCGCGGCGTGCCGCTCGTCGCGCTCGCGACGCCATGGGCCGACACTTACCTCACCGACAGCCAAGGAATGATCGCGTATTGTGATCCCGATCATCTCGGCCAGAGGGTCAGGTTCACCGTATCAAGTCACGGATACGAACTGCCGGGCGCCGTCATCGATCTCGACGCTGTCGCGGATACGAGCGCGGTGCTCGGGATACGTCGAGCGAACATCGCCGAGAGGCTCTATCGAATCACTGGCCAGGGCATTTATCGCGATAGCGTGCTTCTCGGTCTCACAACACCGCTGGAGCGGCCGGCGATCAACGGTTTGGTCATGGGCCAAGACTCGGTGCAGACGGCGCTCTATCGAGGCAAGATTTTTTGGATCTGGGGAGACACGGGCCGCGCTGCCTATCCGCTCGGCAATTTCCGAGCATCGGGCGCGCAGTCGGATCTCCCCAGTGCGGGAGGATTAGCCCCCGATCGCGGTGTCAATCTGCAGTACTTCGTGGATGGCAATGGCTTTTCCCGCGGCATGGTCGAAGCGTTCGCTCCCACGAATGCACCCACGTGGCTAGGGGCGATGATTGCCGTTTCGGATGCGGGTGGGCAAGAGCAGCTTTTCGCAAGCTACGCCAAAGCTGCCCCCGATCTGTCGCCGCTCCAGCGCGGCCTCGTCCGTTTCAATGACGTCAGCCAGACGTTTGAAAGGGTGATCACGGACTATTCGCTGACGGATTTTGTCGGACCCGACGGTCATCCCACGAAAGTGCGCCACCCGGGTCGTGAATACATCTATTACCAGCCGCCTTTTCGCATTCCCGCGACCGCCGAATCCCTGCTCGATAGATCGACCTACGAGGTGTTCAGCGCCTACGGGCCGAATGGTTCAAGTAGCCTCGACCGCGCACCCGACGGCACGCTGCGTTATGACTGGAAGCCCGGCGCAGCGCTGGTCACGCGCGACAAACTGCGAGCCGCCCAGGTGGGACTCGATCAAGCACTGGACGGCCACGTTTGCGACATCTCGACGGGCGCCGGGATAGAGGAGCATGGGAACAGCTCGCGCGCCTGGAACATGTACCGCAAGCGTTTTGCGCAGATGGTGCTCGAGACGGGAGGGGCATCGTTTCTGGGCGAACTCTGGTACGCCGAGGGAGACACGCCACTCGGTCCCTGGGTGTACGCCCGCAAGATCATCTCTCACGTCGCGTACACCTTTTACAATCCGCGCCAGCACCCTTTCTTTGATCGTGAGAGCGGACGCATTGTCTTCGTCGAAGGTACCTACACCAAAACGTTTTCCGGACCAGGACCCGTCACACCTCGTTACGAGTACAACCAGATCATGTACCGCCTCGACCTCGCGGACGAGCGTCTCGTTTTACCGGTTGCCATCTACGATCGCGGCGGGGCTTTGCCGGGCAATTTCGCGACGAAGCAAGCGCTCAGCGTGGGAATGCCGCCGCTCGACGTAGCCTTTTTCGCGCCCGACCGCCCAGCGCGCGGGCTCGTCCCTGTTGCTTGGTCCGGGCCTGCTTGCGAAGCGCGGCAGTTACGCGTCGGCGGTTCACCGAATACGCCACCGCTCTTCTATGCAGTTCCTCCCGACGCCGCGCCGAAGCCAGCGAAGACAGTTCCGCTCTACGAATACGCCCATTCGGACGGGCGTCATGCGTATAGCGTGCAGCCGAACCTCGCGCTGCCCGACTTCGTGCGGGGCAGCGTCTTGATGTACGTTTGGGAAAATCCCATTCACGTGAAGTTCCCCACGTCCGATTTTCTCGGAGACTTGGTGGCTGAAGCCGGCGAGGATCAATGCGTCCCCGAAGCGACGCCAGGCGAAGGCGCCGCCGTCACGCTCGACGCATCAGCCTCGCGAAATCTCGCGGGGTCGATTGCGGCGTACAACTGGCGAGTGCCCAGCGGCACGAGCTGTCAATTATGGACTGGAAAACGCGTGACGATTCGACTTCCTGCAGGCGTCCACACCGTCGAGCTGACGGTGAAAGACACAGTCGACAACGTCAGCCGCGCTACCGTCATGCTTCGGGTGAGCCCCTGACGAACGGCGACGCCCCACCGTCGGCCGACGAAGTAAGCCGCCGTGTTCGCGCCGTCGCAGCAGACGGACTTCGATACGCTCGTCCGAGTTGACCGAAATGGGGATTGCGACCGAAAACTTCATGGGGCTCGATCATTTTGCCGAAATGGGGATTGCGACCGGAAACTTCATGCGATTCGGGTCGGTCCGCCGTTTTGCGAATAGCGCCGTTCTGCACAACCGCAGAAATGCCGACAAAAGGCTTGTTTTTAGCTAATTGCGTCGTTCGATGCGACGCGATGGGCGCAGGGTCCCGGCGGGCGCCGCTGATTTTTTGATCGTTCGAGCCTCGTGCGACATTTCACACTGCGCGTATAGACGCGAAGCAATACCCACTTGTCGAACATTCATCCGATTCGGTGGGCGGTGGCGCGCCGCGGTCCGAATGAATGAGCGGGGTTATCATGCGAAAATCGAGTGTCTCGGCACTGCTCTTGGGCAAAGCGTCCCATCGGGGTGTCATCTGTGTCGCCGTCGCGGGACTCCTGGGGAGTGCCATGGCGGCCTGCAGCGGCGGCGCAATCGGTGAGGCTCCGGGAGCCCCGTCCGGTAGAACGACCAGGACGGGTTCAGGTACCGGGACGGGTTCGGATAGTCCGACCGGTGGCAGCACCGGGACGGGTTCGGGCAACGGGACCGGTAATACGACCGGCCCCGGTGGTAGTACCGGGACGGGTGGTAGTACCGGGACGGGCGGCACCACCGGGACCGGTGGTACGACGGGCATTCCACCCGGCGGTCCCACCGCATGCACGCAGACCGTCCCGCCAACGTCGCAGCTGCCGCGTCTCACCCGCGCAGAGTTCGACAACACCACGCGCGACCTGCTTGGCATTGACGTCAAACCTTCGGCCATGCTCGCGCCGGACACGATCGGGAGCGTGGACCAGCGAGCGTGGCAGGGTTTCCAAGCGGCCGCGGATTCGCTTGCAACGCAGGTAATGGCGACGCCTACCGCACGCGCCACGGTGATCCCCTGCGCACCGAGCGGGGACGGCGTCGCGTGCGCCCAGCAGTTCATCCAGCAGTTCGGGCAGCGTGCCTTCCGGCGCCCGCTCACCCCGGCCGAAGCCGCGCGGTTCCAACTCCTTTACACGAACCGAGTGCAGGTCACGGCGACGGGAACGTTCGACGAGGTCGCTCAGGTGATCCTCAAGGCGTTTTTGCAGTCACCGTCCTTCCTGACGCGAGCGGAGCTTTCGGAGGCAGCGCCCGATGGATCCAACTTCACGTTGAACGGCTACGAAATGGCCTCTCGCCTTTCCTACATGCTCTGGGGAACGATGCCGGACGATGCCCTGTTCACGGCAGCCGCTGCGAACAAGCTAGGGGCGCCCGCGGATATTCTCGCGCAGGCGCAACGGATGGTAAAGGATCCCAAAGCCCGCGCGCGCGTGGCCGCGTTCCATGAGCGGTATGTATTGATGGGCGAGGCCACACGCTGGTCGGAAGCGTCGCACGATCCGGTTGCCTTTCCAGCGTTCAAAGCAGGCATGGCCCCTCTCCTGGCCGAAGAGGCCAAACGGTTCTTCGATTACATCACGTTCGACCAGGCAGGGACGTTCCAGGATCTTCTCACCAAGCCGGTCGCGTTCGTGAACAAGGATCTTGCACCGATCTACGGTCTCAACGCGGCAAACTTCGGACCGGATCTGCAGCTTACGAACCTCGACCCAGCGCAGCGCTCGGGGGTCTTCACCCACGCCGGCTTTCTCGCGTCGTATTCGTCGTACGAACGATCGTCGCCCATCTTACGTGGAGCGTTCATCGAGAAACAGGTGCTCTGCCGGGAGATCGCGCCCCCACCGCCAGACGCGTTCAACTCACCGCTGCCGGCGACGGGCATGACCAATCGCGAGCAAGTCGCCGCGCAAACATCGGGCGCGGCTTGCGCTTCGTGCCACAGCACGATCGTCAACCCGCCCGGTTTCGCGCTGGAGGCATATGACAGCATCGGCAACTTCCAGACGACCGAAAGGACGACCGGCGCGCGCATCGACAGCGTCGCCGACGTCGCGATCGGACCGAAAACGGTGCGCGTCACGGGTCCGGTCGATCTGATGGCGCAGATCGCCGCCTCCGCGGAGGGACAGGGCTGTTACGCGCAGAGGCTGATGTCCTATGCGTACGAACGCGATCTCACGAGCCAGGACACCTGCACCGTTCAGACGCTGGCCGGCAAGATGGGCCAGAACGGTTACACCCTCGTCAATCTGATCACGGATCTCACCCAAACTCAGGCGTTCCGCGTTCGCGCGAAGGTGCAGCCATGAATCGAAGACTCTTTCTCAAGGGCATTGCCGGCGCATCGCTTGCGGCGCCATTCCTGAGCTCCTTGATGCCGCGGCCCGTCCGGGCACAAGCCGCGGCGATTCCCCGCCGACTGGTGATCTTCTTCACCAACAACGGATGTCTCACCAACCGCTGGTTTCCGAAGGTCGAAAACGGCCCGATCGATGCCGCCGCTCTCACGGGAACGACGCTCGAGCCGCTCGGCCCTGTCGCCTCGAAGCTGCTCTTTCCCCGCGGTCTCGCGATGTACCCGAAAGGGACCATCAACGGGTACTTCGATCCCCACGATCAGGGCATGGGGTCCAAGCTGACGTGCGCGCCCATCGATGCTGCGGGGAGTCACTGGTCCACATCGACCTCGCTCGATTGGGTGGCTTCCAAGCTCGTCAATCCGAACGCCAAGGGCCCCCTTGTCTTGTCGGTCGGCTCGTCCTTCGCAAACGTAAAAGGCATTCTCTCCTACCAGGCGCCAAATACGCCGTATTCACCCGAGGCCAATCCCAAGAACGTCTACACGTCGTTGACGGGACTCTTCGGTACCGGCACGACGACGCCCGCGGACTACAAAGTGCTGCAAGGCAACAGCGTCATGGACCTCGTCAAGGGTGATCTCGACACGCTGAAGGGCATGAACATGAGCAGCGCCGACAAGGCGAAGCTCAACGACTGGCAGGCGCTGCTTCGGCAGACCGAGATCAAGATCACGGCGGCGTGCAACGCGTCGAACGCGGCAGGGCTCGGCATCACCGACGCGACCGTCGCTGCGGCGGGCGGCAGGGACATGGCAACCGCCTTTACCAAGGGCGGCGACATGATGATCAATTTGATCGCCCTCACGATGATCTGCGACGCCAACCGTGTGATCATCTTGCAGTGGCCCGGGTTCGCGACATTCACGTGGGACGGCATGAACCACACCGCCGACCATCACGGCATCTCGCACCGAAACGGGAGCGTAGCGGTCGGTGGCACCTGCGCTGCCAATGTCATCGACAATATCGCGCAGATTGATGGCTGGTACGCCGGTCGCTACGCGAAGCTCGTCAACCTCGTCAACAGCATCAAGGAGGGTGACCGCACGATGCTCGACAATTCCGCGGTCATGTGGCTTCCCGAGCTTGCCGACGGGAATGTTCATAACAACAACAATCTGCCCATCGTCATCGCCGGGAGCTCGGGCGGGTATCTCAAGCAAGGCGTTTCCGTGAATCTCGACACCAAGGCGCTCGGAACAGGGAACAGCGAGGCAAGCTGCTCGGCCGGCAACACCTCGGTCGGCTTCAACACGGGCTCGAGCACTGGAAACGTGCCTCTCAATAAGCTCTACGTGACCCTACTCAACGGTCTCGGCGCTACGAACAACGGTGCACCGATCACGGAATTTGGCACGATGGATACGAGCGATGTGACGAAGGGGATCACCAATCCGGGCGAGGTCATCGCGCTGAAGGCATAAGCTCGGGTCACATTCCCGAACCGAGCAGCGTAAACATGTCCGCTGGACCGGCGCCGCCATCAGCGCCGACTCCCATCCACTCGTATAAATACCAGCTATGGGTGTACGTCGCGATCGAGGGCAGGATCGTGTTGGCAAAGTAGTATGCGCCCGCTTGGGTGCCCGGACTGTCCATGCCGTAAAGCACGAGGGACCGCGTGCCGCTGATCGGATCGAAAACGAGTTCGACGAGGAAGTAGTCATGCGCCGATGTCAACGTCGACCTCGTGACTGTCGCGACAATCGTATTGTTCGCGTCGCGGCGCTTGAACCACAGCGTGTTGAGACCGTCGTATTCGTTGTAGACCGGGCTCGTGCCGGATTTTTCCAGGTAGCCGACGAGCCGCTGTCCAGAGTCGCCGCCTACCGCGACGAGAAGCTCGCCGCCACCGCCAACCGGCTGGCCCGTCGTGGTGTTGATGGCGGCGGAGACACTCTGGCTGACGGACATCGACATAGGGGATGGGGTACACCGGGCGGCGATAGCCTGCCGAACGACGCCGGACGCCTCTTGATCGGCTTGCAGCCCGTCGAGTAAAAAGGTCGCGTTCTTCGATTTGCAGATATTCGCCAGGACGTTGCTACTGCAAATGGGAGGGGACGAGCTATTCGCGCAGAACTGCGTCGCAGGGCACGTCGCGTTGCAAGCGCCGCAATGTTTGGGATCGAACGTCGTATCGATGCAATGCTCGTTGCAGCAAACGAACGATCCTGTGCACGCCACTCCCGCGTCACCGCACGGCGGCGCGCAAACGCCGCTCCCGCATACCCGTCCCGCCTTGCACTCTTGGTCCTCGACGCAGCGTCTGCAATCACCGTTCGTTTCGCACACACCGCTGGCGCACCGTGACTCGCACGTGCCGGCCTCTTGCGAGTCGGCCGCACCCGAAGCAGTGTCGATGGGCCTGTCCGCAAGGTTTCCGCCGCCGCCGGCGTCAACACGAACGGTGACATCGGCATTCATCGCGGCGTCACCGGCTACCCCAGCATCCGCCGCGCCGGCCCCGTCCGAAACGGCCGGCGCGAGGCCCATGGATTCGGAACACCCAACCAAGGGCACCACCATCCAAAGGACATTGGTACCTCTCCGTCGCCCAGATGCTTTCATGAAGCTCCCGTGCCGCAACGGCAATCTACAAGTTCAGAAGTCTGCCTAGGCTCGCCAGAATGATGAGACCGGTCAATCCTCCTAAGGTCGTGCCTGGGTAGGACGCGCGCTTAGGTCGAAGGATCGATTCACAAGGTGCTCGCGGCTTGCACTCCAGCCTGAGCTCAGTCCATCGTTCTGCTGTGAGCGGGGTGCGCGCGCCCGGACGATCTCCGTATGACGTGTCGATGTGGCGGTTCGCGCTTCTGTTTGGGACCGCTAGGCCATGGCGCGATGCGCTTTGAACTCGGAGCTTCGAATCTGCGTGTAGACGGGCGCTGGCTCGAGATGTAAACGGCGCCTCACTTCCGCAAGCGGGAGCGGCAGTAGCGTTTCCCACGGCTGCGCCGGGAACCACGCCGCAGCGCGCCCTCGTCGATGGCCGTCGAGAATGACGGCGCGCGCTTGCGGCGCTCCGATCGTCTTGAAAAGCCCGATGCCGATGATGAGCGCAATGGCGGGATTGTGCGTCTGGGCGAACGTAAAACCGAGGAGCGACGTTTCACCGATCAAATCGCCGTGATACCCAACTGCCGCGTGCCAGAGATCGTGCGTGTCCCGCATGCGTGCGTGCACGTAGTCATAAGGATCCGAAAGAGGAATTCCGCTCGTCATCCCCTTCTTTTGCGCCTCTCGGATGCCTTCGGCTGAGATCTTCTCTCGTTCGACGAACGCGAGATAGGCCCGCCCGAGGCTCCCTTCGGGGAGCCGGGCGAGCGCCGGACGATCCTCGAGCAGAGCAACGATGTCCGGTCGCTCAGCGAGAATGCGCCTTCCACCCTCCGTCTTCGTCATGCGCTTCCAGATGCGATAAATGGTTTTGCCGGAGAGGGATTCGATGATGGTGAAGACTTGCGGAAGATCGTCGGGATCAGCCACCAGTGTGCGCGCCGCACGAAGAGTGGAGTTTCCCGGATTTTCCGGACAGATTGTTGATGTGACTATGCCGCGAGCAGAGCGGAATGCGCCAGCTCGAAGTTGATGGGCGATTGATTTCCGGCGGCGGAATGTCGCCGCTTCGTGTTGTAGTAGTTCTCG
>DATHEQ010000316.1:0-23075 GCA_035318505.1 Polyangiaceae bacterium
CCTCGTCGCGCGACATCGAGAGGCGCTTCCAGAGCGCAAAAGAACTTTCCGACACGTTGGCCGCGGCTCTCGGACTGACGACGGTTTCAACGGTCGCCGCGGCGCCGCCCGGCTTTCGCGAAACCGCGCTCAGCGACTACAGCCTTTCGATGAGCGCCAACGAAGGCGTGGTCGAGCACCATGCGGGCAACCCGTTGTGGCCCTCGACCAAGACCGGCAAATTGCTCGGGGCGGGCGTACTTGGTGTTACGCTCATCGTCGCATCGATGTCGTACCAAAAATCGCGCAACGCCGAGAAGGATGGGCAGGGCCTGGTGACGCCTGCCGGTCCGGTCGTCACCGCCGCCGCTACGAGCGAGCCGATGGCCCTGCCGACGCCCGCCGCCATCGCGTTGCCTGCGGCGGCCCCCTCGGTCGAGCCTGCCGCTGGGCAAGCTGGCAGGGCTACGCGCGAACCTGCACCCAAACTCGACCGCAAAGAAGCCGCCTCGCGACGCGGGATGCTGCCCAAGGATCTGCCGAAAGACCTTCCCTCGGCTTTGCCGCCCCCTCGTGCTGTCGAACCTCCACCGACCAAAGCGCCTCCCGCGCCAACCAAGCCGAAGGATGTCGACTTCGGCATCTGAGACGGTACTGTCGACCATGATGCGACGACTCTCGGCCTTGACGCTGTCGATCTCCTTGGCGCTCATTGCGCCCGTCGCGCTGGCCGAACCGAGCGCGGCCGACCGCGCGACCGCCCGCACCCTGGCGCAGGAAGGCCAGCATGCGCTCGAAACGAAGAACTACACGATGGCGATCGACAAGTTCAGTCGCGCCGACTCCCTCGTGCATGCGCCGACCCTCCTGCTCGGCCTCGCGCGTGCGCAGGTAGGAGCAACGAAGCTGGTCGAAGCGCAGGAGAACTACAACCGCATCATTCGGGAGGGCGTGGCCACCGGCGCGCCGAAGTCGTGGTCCAAGGCCGTCGACGACGCCAACAAGGAAGTCGGTGCGATCTCACCGCGTATTCCGTGGGTGACCATCATCGTGCTCGGACCGTCGAGCCCCGAAGTCGTCATCGACAGCACACCGGTTCCGCACGCCTCGCTGGGCGTGAAGCGCGCCATCAACCCGGGCACGCACAAGGTCAAAGTCTCCGCCGAAGGTTACCTTCCGCAAGAGAAGTCGATCGCCTTGACGGAAGGGCAATCGCTCAACGTCAACATCGAGCTCGAGCAAGCGCCCGAATCCGCTCCCCCGCCCGAGAAAAAGGCGGTGGCGACAACATCGGTCGACACCTCGGCCAGTTCGTCGGGCAGCGGCGAATGGCGCAGGACCGTGGCCTACGTCGCCTTCGGCGTGGGCGGCGCGAGCCTCATCGTGGGCGGCGTCGCGGGGGGACTCGCCATCGCCAAGAACGGCCAGCTCGCCGACAACTGTCCCGTTCACAATCAATGTGAGACGAAGTACGGCACCAACATCGAAACGTACCATCGCCTCGGAACCATCTCCGACGTGGGATTCATCGTCGGCGGCGTGGGTATCGCGGCGGGCGTGGTGCTTCTCCTCACGCAGCCCAAAGACACGACGGCAGGCGCAACGAGGGTGACGCCCTACATCGGGCTCGGCAACGCCGGTGTGGCCGGCGTGTTCTGAAAACGAGGCGCCGACAACCGACTTCGCGCGCGGCTGTCGCACTGACTTAGGGGCTCGAGATGTCAGACGTTGCGACGAAGGTGTACCGAAGCGGGGTCGGGGCGGCGCTCTGCCGTGCGCTTTTCGCGAGCTGGGTGGCGGTCGCACTGTTCGCCAGCGCCGGATGCACGTCCATTCTAGGGGATGATTTTCGCACCCTCCTGTTTCCGCCCGACAGCGGCGCAGGGATGCCGGACGTCGGCGCCGGCGACGCGTCGCTCAAAGACGCCGCCTTGGATAGCTCGGCCAAAGGCGACGCCACTGACGCCTCCATCGGCAGGGACGCCGGCGGGAACGCGGACGCTCGGCTCGACACGAGCGTCGCCGTCGACCAGAGATCGCCGCCGTCCGACGGCGCCGGCGCGATCGACATGCGTGACACAGGCAGCACCGGCTGCGCCGCCGGCCAGAAAGAGTGCCGCGGAACCGATCTCTTTACGTGCAGCGCAGTGGGCATGTGGCAGCTCGAAGCCACGTGTCCTTACCTTTGCGCTACCGACGCCTGCGCGGGCGTGTGCAAACCGGGATCGACGAAGTGTGACGGCAGCCTGCAGTACACCTGCAAGAGTGACGGCGCGTGGGATGTGGGGATGGCGTGCACGTTCTCATGCGTGAACGACGTCTGCACCGGCGCGTGCAATCCGGGCGATACGCGCTGCAGCGCCAACCAGTTGCAGGTGTGCAGCTCGCAATCGCAGTGGCAAGACGTTGCTACGTGTCCTTACGTGTGTCGAGCCAACGCGTGCACCGGCGTCTGCGTGCCCGATTCCAAACAGTGCGACGGTAGCCAGCCGCAGATCTGCAGCCCCGACGGGGCGTGGACCAACAACGGATCGCTCTGTCAATACGTATGCGATCAGGGCGCGTGCGCCGGCTCGTGCGTGGAAGGAACCCTGCAATGTAGCAACCTCACGCCGCAGACGTGTCGATCGGGCAAGTGGTCCGACGGGCAGCCTTGCCCCTACGTTTGTAGCGCCGGAAAATGCAGCGGCGTTTGCAAGCCGGGCGCGACGCAGTGCTCGGGCACCACCCTGCAGACGTGCAACGCGACTGGCCAGTGGACGAGCTCCACATGTCCGTCGGTGTGCACGACCACCGGCGGCGCCAGCGCCTGTACGGGCGTCTGTAAGCCCAACGCATTGTCCTGCGGACGCCGCTCGAGTGACAACGCCGTCGTACAGGCCATCTGCAACAGCACGGGGCAATGGGTCGTCAACGAGCTTTGCCAATACACGTGCATCTCCGCCCAGTGCACCGATTGCAACCCCGGTGACACCCGCTGTAGCGGCCTCGTGCCGCAGACGTGCAGCAGCGCCGGCAGCTGGGCCAACGGCGCAGCGTGCCCCTACCTCTGCAATGGCGGCTCGTGCGGCGGCGTGTGCACGCCAGGGACATCGCGCTGCTTCAACGGCAACACGCCCCAGACCTGCAACACGAGCGCGCAATGGACGACGAGCGGCGCCGTGTGCACGGGCGCGTGCGTGGGCTCCACGGCGTGCGAGTGCACACCGGGAGCGACGCGCTGCAACGGCCTGCAGCCGCAGCTCTGCGACACGACGGGGCACTGGGCCAGCAACGGCGCCGTATGCCCCAACGTTTGCACGGCAAGCATGTGCGCCGGTGCGTGTATGCCCAATGCCAATGACTGCAACAACAACACGCCGCGCACCTGCAACAGCATGGGGCAGTGGGTCGACGGCGCTGCGTGCAGCGGAGCCAACCCCGTTTGCGTCCTCGGCGTCTGCGCGCCGTGCGCACCCGGGGCCCAGCATTGCTCGGGTAAGCAGCCGCAGGTCTGCAGCACGACCGGCATGTGGACGAACGATGGCGCGGTGTGCACCAACGTCTGTCTCGAGTCGCCGCCACGCTGCGTCGATTGCACGCCGGCGACCACGCATTGCGTCGGGACGACGTTCGAGACGTGTAACGCCAGCGGGAGCTGGGGCAACCCCATGACGTGCGTGGCGTGTACCATGAACGATTGCAAAGAATGCGTGCCTTCCGCCAAAGACTGCGCCGATGCCCACACGAGCCGCGTGTGCGATAGCAACGGGCACTGGGGGGCGTCGAGCAATTGTCCGCTCGGATGCACGGGGGGCGAGTGCTGGGCCTGCACCCCGGGCGATCTTCCGCGCTGCAGCCTCACGTTGCCCGAAACGCCGCAAACCTGCACCGTGAGCGGCCAATGGCAGGACAGCACGGCATGCGTCTCGCCAGCGCACTGCACCAATGGTGTCTGTATCGAATGCACCGTCGGCCAGATAAAGTGCAATACGGCCCACGATGGCCTCGAGACATGCGACGCGACGGGTCATTGGCAAGGAATGCCTTGCCCCAGCGGTGTTTGCGTCGATCCGGGCCAGTGCGTGGACGCCCCCGACGCCGGCGCGCGCTTTTGACGAGCGCGAGACTCTCCACAATTATGAATAGTTTCCGTTATCTAGAAGCAGCGCGGCGCGAATGACTCCGAAGGCGATGCGAAACCCTTCGAGTTAGCGTCTGCAAATCGCAAAAGG
Source organism: Polyangiaceae bacterium (assembly GCA_035318505.1). Taxonomy (GTDB): domain Bacteria; phylum Myxococcota_A; class Polyangia; order Polyangiales; family Polyangiaceae; genus DASWDH01. The sequence continues at coordinate 4,194 of DATHEQ010000316.1, forward strand.
GGCGGTAAGGTTACAGTCGGGTCCTCTTGACCGGCACCAAATCTGGCGCAAACGCGGGCGCCGATGGGGATCTCGATTCGAACACTTGGTTTCCTTCTTTCGCGTACCGGCGGCACCACAGAGAACATTGCTGACAATGCAAGACACGCGCGGCTCACTCGTCCGAACTTGGCTCTTTACGGTCTTTCTTTTTCTGTCGGCGTGTACGCAAGTCCTCGGCGATTTCGGGGTGAAGCCAGGGGGCGCCCAGGGACCGACCACCGACGGCGGTCTCGACGCCGGAGGCGCCCTGCCGCAACAAGGGCCCATCATCGTCACGCCCACGTCGGGTCTCGTCACCTCCGAAGCCGGTCGAACGGCGCAATTTACGATCGTTCTCAGAAGCAAGCCGAGCGCCAACGTTGCCGTCGCGCTCCGCAGTAGCAACGCGAAGGAAGGTACGATCAACCGCGGCAGCGTTACCTTCTCCAAGGACAATTGGAGCGCACCGCAGACCGTCACCGTGGCGGGCGTCGACGACAACGACACTGACGGCAACAAGCCTTACACGATCATCACCTCGCCGGCGTCGAGCTCGGACGACCTCTTTCGCAACGTCGATCCCGCGGACATCACGGTCACCAACGTCGACGACGAGTCGGCCGGGTTCACGATATCGCCCGACAAGGGCCTGGTGACCAGCGAATCGGAGGGCGAGGCGACGTTCACCGTCGTTCTCAATACGGCGCCGAAAGCGGACGTCACCATCAATCTCTCGAGCAGCGACATCAAAGAGGGCACGGTCGCGCCGCTCACGATGAAGTTCACGCCGCTCAATTGGCGTTCGCCGCAGATCGCCACGGTGGTCGGACAAGACGACCTGCTCCCCGACGGAGCGAAAGCGTACAAGATCATCACCGCTCCCGCGATCAGTCCGGGTGACCTCAATTACGACAAGGTCGACCCCGACGACGTCGATGTGATCAACGAGGACAACGACACGGCGGGGTTCACCATCAAGCCGCTCACCGGGCTCATCACCAACGAGAATGGGCAAATGGCGACGTTCACGATGGCGCTGAACTTCGCGCCGGTAGCGAACGTGATCATCCGACTATCGTCGAGCAATACCAGCGAGGGCATCGTCAGCCCGACCACGCTCACCTTCACGACCGCCAATTGGAAGGCGCCGCAGGTCGTGACGGTCAGCGGCGTGAACGACAACGCCGTCGATGGCGACCAGCCTTTCGATGTCGTGACCGCGCCCGGCGAAAGCGGCGATCCGGCTTACAACAAGCTCGACCCCCCCGACGTTGTCGCGCTCAACGTCGACAACGACAGTCCTGGCATTACCGTCAAGCCCGCCGAGGGGTTGATCACGACCGAGGCCAGAGGCGAGGCGACGTTTACCATCGTGCTCAACTCCAAGCCGAGCGACAGCGTCACCATCGGTCTGTCGAGCAGCGTGCCCACCGAGGGCGCAGTGAGCCCGACTTCCGTCGCTTTCACCAACACCAACTGGAACGCGCCGCAGACGGTCACCGTAACCGGCATGGACGACCAGATAGCGGACGGAAACCAGCCTTACGTCATTCGTACCGCCAAAGCCGTCAGCAATGATCGGTCTTACAACGATCTCGATGGTCCCGACGTGAAGGTGTCGAACAGCGACGACGACAGCGCGGGGTTCGTTGTGATGCCCACCATGGGGCTCCTCACCGCTGAGAAGGGCGATTTCGCGACGTTCACCATCGCGCTGACCTCGAAGCCGACGAGCCTCGTGACGATCGCGCTGACCAGCACCAACGCCGGCGAGGGCGTCGTCTCGCCGATGATTGTCACCTTCACTGGCGAAAATTATCGCGCCTTGCAGACGGTGACCGTCACCGGCGTCGACGACAAAACGGAGGACGGCAACCAGGTTTATCGAATTGCCACATCCATCGCCCAGAGCATGGACAAGGGGTACGACGGCCTGCCGGTGCCCGACGTCGAGCTCACCAACACCGATGACGACAGTGCCGGCATCACCGTCAAAGCGCTAGAAACGCCGCTCGAGACTTCGGAAAAAGGCGACACGGCCGCGTTCACGGTCGTCTTGAACTCGCAACCCGCTCCCATGACGACGGTGACCATCCCCCTCTCGAGCACCAACGAGGCGGAAGGGACATTGAGCCATCGCTCGCTCGTATTCACCACCGTCGACTGGAACGCGCCGCGGACGGTCACGATCACCGGCGTCGACGACGACCAGGTACAGGACGGCAATCAGGAGTACCGCGTCGCGATTGCCGCGGCCGCCAGCACCGATCCCAAATACAACGGCATCGACGTGCCCGATTTGGTCGTCTTCAACGTCGACAACGACGTCGCCGGGATCAAGGTGACCGCGCTGGCGATGTTGACGACGAGCGAAAAGGGAGGAACGGCGAGCTTCACCATCGAGCTGAACTCGAAGCCCACCGATCCGGTCACGATCGCCCTCCTCAGCTCGTTGCCGACCGAGGGCACGGTCAACCCGGCGATGCTGGTTTTCAGCAGGACCGATTGGAACGCGCCGCAGACCGTCACCGTGAGGGGCGTCGACGACAGGTTCGCCGACGGCAACCAGCCCTACGCCATCCTTACCCAACCGGCGACCAGCATGGACGGGCACTACGATGGCATCAACGCCGCCGACGTCGCGCTCACCAACGTCGACGACGATTCACCGGGGTTCATCATTACCCCGACCACGATGCTGACCACGAACGAGGACGGCCTCAGCGCGAGCTTCACCGTGCAGCTTCAGTCGGAACCCCGCAACGACGTCACCGTCGCGCTCCGCAGCAGTGACACGGGCGAAGGGCGCACTGACGTCGGCTCTCTCGTCTTCACTGCCGCCAATTACAATGCGCCGCACACCGTCACCGTGACCGGCGTCAACGACGACGTGGCCGATCGCGACCAGACGTACCGCATCATCCTCGACCCCGCGACCAGCACCGACGGCAACTACGCTGGCCGCAATCCCATCGACGTGACCGTCGTCAATGTCGACAACGACAGCCCCGGGTTCACCGTCAGCGCAGCGGCCGGCACCACGCGAGAAAACGGAACGACCACGACGTTCACCGTCCAGCTGACGTCTCAGCCCGCCGGGACAGCGACGGTCACGATTCCCCTCTCCAGCAGCAACGCGAGCGAAGGCGTCATCATGCAGCCGTCGCTGGTGTTCACCACGGCGAACTGGGGCGCGCCGCAGACGGTCACCGTGCGCGGCGTCGACGACGACGTCGCCGACGGCAACCAGCAATTCCACGCCCAGCTCGGCGTCGCGGTGAGCGCTGACCCCAATTACAACGGCGTCGATCCCGTCGATGTCGTCATCACCAACGTCGACAACGACAAAGCGGGAATCACCGTGAGCAAAGCGGCGGGCGACACCACCGAGCGCGGCGGCGCCACGACGTTCACCGTCGTCTTGGAATCGCAGCCCACTGCCGACGTCAGCATCGGCATCACGAGTAGCAATTCCAACGAGGGCGTGGCCATGCAGCCCTCGCTGACGTTCACCACCGTGAACTGGGCGGCGCCGCAGACGGTGACCGTACACGGCGTCGACGACTTCGTCGCCGATAGCAACCAGCCTTACAAGGTGCTTCTCGCGCCCGCGACGGGCGGTGACTACGCAGGGCTCGATCCCGACGACGTCGACCTCATCAACATCGATGACGACTCGCCGGGCTTCATCGTAACGCCCACTTCGGGGCTCGTCACCAGCGAGAACGGCACGACGACGGCTATTTTCACCGTGAACCTCACCTCCCAACCGCTCGCCAACGTCACCGTCGGGGTTCACAGCAACGACGTGACGGAAGGCGCGGCGAGCATCGCCCTTTTGACGTTCACGCCCCTCAACTATGCGTCGGCCCAGACAGTGACCATAAGAGGGGTGAACGACGACGTCGCCGACGGCAACCAGACGTACAGGATCATCCTCGATCCGGCGATGAGCACGGACCCGAACTACAACAACCGCGATCCCGAAGACGTCACCGTCAGCAACAGCGACAACGACACGGCCGCAATTAGCGTTACGCCCATCACCGGCCTCATCACTAGCGAAAACCTGGCCACCGCCACATTCACGGTGGTCCTGGCTTCGCAACCGACGGACGACGTGACCGTGCCCATCTTGAGCAGCAATGTCGCCGAGGGGACCGTATCGCCCAGCTCGATCACGTTCACCGCGAGCAATTGGGGCTCGCCTGTCACCGTCACGGTCCGTGGCGTCGACGACCCAATTCCGGTCCAAGACGGCAACCGACCCTACGTCGTTCGCGTCGGACCGGTCACGGCCAGCGCGGACCCCAAGTACATCGGCCTCTCCGGTCCTGACGTCAACGTCACCAATATCGACAACGACAGCGCCGGTATCGGCGTGAGCCCAACGTCGCCTCTCGTCACCGGCGAGAACCAGGCCACCGCGACCTTCACCGTCGTCCTGACCTCGCAGCCGAGCGACGACGTGGTGATCCCCATCACCAGCAGCGACACGGCCGAGGGCACGGTCTCACCGAGCTCGATGACGTTCACCGCGAGCAACTGGTCATCGCCCCAAACCGTCACCGTGCGCGGCGTGGACGACCCGGTGCCGACGCAAGACGGCAATCGTTCTTACGTCGTTCACGTCGGGCCGGTTACGACGAGCGCCGACCGCAACTACGTCGGCAAGTTCGCCAATCTCAGCGCCACCAATGTGGATGACGACAGCGCGGGGATTACGGTGACGCCCGTTTCCGGACTGCAGACCGGCGAGAACGGGGACACCGCGACGTTCACCGTCGTGCTGCGCTCGCTGCCGTCGGGTGACGTCAACGTGCCGATCGCGAGCAGCGACACGAACGAGGGCACCGTCACCCCGACCTTGCTCACCTTTACGACGAGCAACTGGTCGTCGCCCAAAACCGTCACCGTGCGCGGTGTCAACGACCCCATCCCGGTTCGGGACGGCAATCATCCGTACGTCGTTCACATCGGACCCGTCGCGATGAGCGCCGATCCCAATTACGTCGGCGCCGCCGGCCAGGACGTGGCTGTTGTCAATATCGACGACGACAGCGCCGGTATTTCCGTGTCGGCAACGGCGATCAGCACCAACGAAGACGGAACGGCGGCGAATTTCACGCTGGCCCTGACATCGCAGCCCTCGGGCGACGTCATCATTCCGATCTCCAGCAGCAACACCCAGGAGGGGACGGTCTCGCCGAGCTCGGTCACATTCACCGCCAGCAACTGGTCGTCGCCGAGGACGGTCACCGTTACCGGCGTCGACGACGCGGTGCCGGTGCGAGATGGCAATCGCCCCTACACGGTCCACATGGGACCGGTCGTGATGAGCGGCGATCGCAACTACGTCGACAAGTTCGCCGACGTGACCGCCATCAACGTCGACAACGACAGCGCGGGGATTGCCGTTTCGGCGGCGCCGGGCCTCAGCACGGGCGAAAACCTCGCCACGGCAACGTTCACCGTCGCCCTGACGACGCAGCCGAGCGGCAACGTGCTCGTTCCCATTTCCAGCAGCAACACGGCCGAGGGCACGGTGAGCCCGACCGTCGTCACGTTTACACCGATGAACTGGTCTTCCCCGAGGACCATCACGGTTACCGGCGTGAACGATCCGATCCAGGACGGCGATAAGGGGTACACAGCCCGCATCGGTCCGATCGTGGACAGCGAAGATTCCAACTACAAGGGGATCGCCGCAAGCGATGTCAGCCTCGTCAACGTCGATGACGACAGCGCGGGAATTACCGTTTCGATCAGCGCTGGGCTGACGACGAGCGAGGACGCGACGAGCGCCAGCTTCACGGTTGTCCTTCGGTCGCAGCCTGCGACGGGGACGGTGACGGTACCGATCACGAGCAGCAATACGGGCGAAGGAACCATCACCTCCGTGACGCCACTGGTTTTCGATGCCAACAACTGGTCCTCGCCGCAAACCGTGACGGTGAGGGGCGTCAACGACGCCATTCCCGAGCAGGACGGCGACAAACCGTACGTCATTCACGTCGGACCGGTGGCCACGAGCGGTGACCCCAATTACATCGCCAAGTTCGCCGACGTGGGTGCTACGAACCTCGACAACGACAGCGCTGGTTTCACCCTGACGCCAACGCCGCCTCTGCCGCTCGCGACCAAAGAGGACGGCACGACCGCGCACTTCACCATCGTCTTGAAGACGCAGCCGAGCGGCGCAGTGACGATTCCAGTAGCAAGCCTGCTCACCACGGAGGGCGCGGTATCGCCGGGCTCCGTTGCTTTCGATGCGAGCAATTGGTCGACGCCGCAGACGGTCACGGTCCAGGGCGTCGACGACAATCCTCCCATGAAAGACGGCGACAAACCCTACGTGGTGCGCGTCGGTCCCATCACGACCAGTGCCGATCCCAACTACGTCGGCGTGCCGCTGCAGGATCTCAACCTCGTCAACGTCGACAACGACAGCGCGGGAATCACCGTGACGGCGGCGCCGGGGCTCCAAACCACGGAAAACGGAGGGACGGCGACGTTCACGGTCGTTCTCACGTCAGTGCCTTCGGGAGGCACGGTGACGGTTCCGTTCACGAGCAGTGACCCGGGTGAAGCGGGTCATCCGGCTTCTGCGGTCTTCGACGTGACCAATTGGAACATTCCTCAAACGGTGACCATCACCGGTTTGAACGACAATCCGCCGGTGCAAGACGGCAACGCGACGTACACCATCTCCGTGGGGCCCAGCACGGCGACCGCAGACAGCAACTACGTCGGTCTCACCGGCGCACCGGTCAGCGTGACCAACATCGACAACGATCAGGCGGCCATCCTCGTTTCCACGAGCACGATCACGACGAGCGAATCCGGAGGAACCGGCTCAACCTTCACGGTCGTTCTGGCCACCGTGCCCGCGGGAAGCGTGACGGTTCCCTTGTCCGCGCCGCCACCGGGCGAGGGCACGATGACCGTGGCCGTGGGCGGGATGAGCGCGTCGACGCCCCTCGTGTTTGCCCCCGGCGATTGGTCGACGCCGAGGACCGTGACCATCATCGGCGTCGACGATCCCGTGCCCACCGTGGACGGCGATGCGGTGTACACGCTGCAGTTCGGTCCGGTGACGACCAGCGCAGATTCCAACTACCTCAATAAAACGGCGTCGGTGCAAGTGACCAACACCGACAACGACGCTGCGGGGCTCGACATCGTTTCCGTGCCGGCCGTGTGCACGACGACGGCGTTGACCGGCGTTGCCTTCAGCGTGAAGCTTCGCACCCAGCCGAGCGCTGACGTGACCGTGAATCTCTCCGTCAACGATTTGACGAGAGGCGCTGTCACACCTTCCTCACTTCTCTTCGCGCCCGCCCAATGGAACGTCCCCCAGATGTTCGACGTCAACGGAGGGTTGACCGTCGGCGACTACATGGTCGTCGCGGATCCCGACAGCGCGGACGCGAATTACAGCGCGATCACGTCGTGGGGCGGCACCTGTACGAACGGGCTTTGAGCGTCGCCGCTCGTGTCCACCCTCCGTTGTAAGGGATGGTCCGGAGAAGCAGAAACTCTGCAAATTCCTAGCGATACGGGCTATAGTTCGATGATGAGCGTTTCACGGACGGAGCTTTCGTCCGGCGACACCCACGTCCTGCACTTCTTTATGCGAACCTAGCTGCGGCTCATGGCACGTGCCCTTTCACGCAATGGCCAGCAACGACTTGATAGGCACGCTCGTCATCAGAGGCGTGAGGGCGGCGCGGTGGCTTTTCTCGCTCTCGTCGTCGCCATGGTCGTCTTGGCGGCGAGCGGCTGCACCAAGGTGCTCGGCGATTTCCAGCTAGGGCCCAACAAGCCCCCCGTGGTGGATGCCGGCAAGGAAGTTACCCCAGTCGATATCGTGGTCACGCCCACCGAGGGGCTGCAGACGACGGAATGGGGAGGGCGCGTCAGCTTCACGATCGTGCTGAAGACGGCGCCGCGCTTCAATGTCGCCATCGCGCTTTCGAGCAGCACACCCACGGAAGGCACCGTCAGCCCGGAAAGCGTCACGTTTACGCCCATCAACTGGAACGCGCCGCAGACGGTGTACGTCACCGGCGTGCAAGACGAGGGGTACACCGACGGCAACACGATTTACACCATCGAGACCTCGCCCGCATCGAGCGACGATATGCATTTCACGGGGATGGACCCCCCTGACGTCGCGGTGATCAACGTCGACGACGAGACGCCGGGGTTCATCGTTACCCCGCTCACGGGGCTCACCACGACGGAGCTTGGGGCAGCCGCGACTTTCACCGTTGCGCTGACGGCGCCGCCGGACAACATCGTGACGGTCGATCTGGCGACCTCGCGTCCCAAGGAGGGGAAAGTGAGCCCCTCCTCGTTGGCCTTTTCAGGCTTCAATTACCGTTCGCCGCAGACCGTGACCGTCACCGGAATGGATGACAACGACATCGACGGACCGGCCCCTTTCCAGATCGTGACTTCGCCCGCCAAGAGCGGCGACCTGAGGTACGACGGCCTCAACGCGCCCGACGTCCAAGTGGTGAACATCGACGACGACGGTGCGGGCGTGACCATCGCGCCGCTCGGCGGTCTCGTCACGAGCGAAGGTGGGCTCGCGTCCGCCATCACCATCTCGCTCAACACGGCGCCGACGGCGGACGTGAGCATCGGGTTCACGAGCTCCCTACCCAAAGAGGGCGCGGTGAACCCTTCCAAGGTGACGTTCACCGCCCTCAACTGGAAGGCGCCGCAGACCGTCGTGGTAACGGGTGTGAACGACGACGAGCCCGATGGCAATCAGCTCTACATGATCGCGGTCGGCGCCGTCGAAAGCTCGGATGATCGCTTCAAGGGAATCGACCCGCCCGATCTCGACGCGATCAACGTCGACGACGACAGTGCCGGGTTGATCGTCACTCCGCAGAGGGGGCTCGTCACCGGCGAAGACGGCCAGGCCGCGACCTTCACCGTCGCGCTCGCCGCCAAGCCGTCGGGCGACGTCACGCTCGATCTGAGCAGCAGCGCGCCCTCCGAAGGTTCCATCAATCCGCGCAGGATCACCTTCACACAGCTCAACTGGAAGGCGCCGCAGGTGATCACGGTCAGCGGCGTCGATGACGGCAACAGCGATGGCGACGCCTCGTACCAGGTGCGCGGGACAGTCGACGTTGGCAACTCCGATCCCGACTACGGCGCGCTGCCCGCCATCGAAGTGTCGATCATCAATATCGACAACGACACGCCCGGCATCAACATCACGCCCCTCGACGGCCTCATCACGACCGAGCGCGGAGGAAAAGCCAGCTTCGCCGTCTCGCTTCGTTCGAAACCTACGGGCAGCGTGCAAATCAATCTCTCCTCCAGCAGTACCGCGGAGGGAACGGTGTTTCCGCCGTCGCTCCTGTTCACGCAGACCAATTTCGCGGCGCCGCAGAAGGTGACGGTGACCGGCGTCGACGATACGGTGCGCGACGGCAATCAGCGATTTTCGATCGTCACCGATCCCGCTCCCGCGATCACCACCGACGACTTTTACAGGAACATCGACCCGCCCAACGTCACCATCGTCAACCTCGACGATGACACGGCCGGCGTCGTCGTCGTCCAATCGACCGACGCCATGACGACGACCGAGGGCGGCGGGACGGCGACGTTCACGTTGCAGCTCAGCACACAGCCGAAGAGCGAGGTCGCCATCAATTTGGCGAGCTCCAATCCGACGGAAGGGGAGGTCAGTCCCGCGATCGTCACGTTCACGGCCTCGAACTGGAGCTCGCCGCAAATCGTCACCGTGCTCGGCAAGGACGACGGCGTCATCGACGGTCCGCAGCCTTATCTCGTCCTCATCGCGTCGACCTCGAGCTCGGACGCCGACTACCGGGGCATCGAGGTAGAAGACATCCCCGTTCTCAACCTCGACGACGAGACGCCCGCCGTGGTCGTTTCTGCGGCGTCGCCGCTCCTCACCACTGAATCGGGCGGTTCGGCGACGTTCACCGTTGCTCTCGGCTCGCAACCGGCCAGCGCCGTCACGCTCGTCCTCTTGAGCAGCCGCACCACCGAGGCGACGATCAGCCCGAGTACGATGGTTTTTACGTCCGTCAACTGGCAGTCGCCGCAGGTCGTCACGGTTACCGGCGCCGATGACATCTTCGTTGACGGTAACCAGCCGTACACCATCATTTTATCGAGCACGTCGAGCACCGACTCCGGGTACAACAACCTGAAGCCGCTCGATCTGGCCGCCATCAACATCGATGACGAGACGCCGGGCGTGAACGTGATCGCGGCGCGCGGTCTCACGACGAGCGAGAACGGAGCGACCGCGCAGTTTAGCGTCGTGCTGAACTCGCCACCCAAGTCCAACGTCGCGATCGCCATGCGGAGCACGCTGCCTACCGAAGGAACGGTCAGTCCCACCAGCCTCGTCTTTAGCCCCACCGACTGGAACGCGCCGCGAAAAATCACCGTCACCGGCGTCGACGACGGAACGCTGGCGGATGGCGCACTGGCCTACAAAATCATTCTGGATACCCCGACCGGCGATGCCGCTTACACCGTCATCGATCCGAGCGACGTCGATTTGGTGAACCTCGACAACGACACGCCCGCCATCCAAGTGATTGCCCCCAAGGTCGCCACCACGAGCGAATGGGGGGGCGCGACGAGCTTCGGCGTCTTTTTGATGGCGCAGCCGGTCGACGAAGTCACGATTCCCATCGTCAGCAGCGATCCCAGCGAGTGCACGCTGTCGCGCGAAACGCTCAAATTCACGCGCGCCAATTGGTCGACACCGCAGTGGGTCACGGTGACCGGCGCCGACGATATGTCCGTCGATGGCGATGTGCCCTACCGAATCTCGATCGGGCCGGCGATGGGCGCAAACACCGGCTACCAGGACCGGCGCGGTAGCAACGTCCTCCTCGTTAACCTCGACAACGACACGCCGGGGCTCGCGATCAGCCCTCCGCAAGGCTCTACCACCGAGGGGGGCATCGCCACCAACTTTACCGTCGCGCTCACGACGCCGCCCACCGCCGCGGTCAATGTTCCCATCGTGTCGGCTCGGCCCCGCGAGGGCATGCCGCTCACTTCCTCGCTCATCTTCACGCCCGACAACTGGAACGCCCCCCAGACGGTTACGGTGCGCGGCGTCGACGACGTCATCGTCGATGGCGACCAGGTGTACCGCATCGCGGTCGGCCCCACCGCCAGTGGCGACACGCCCAGCGGGACCGGCGATCCGAACTACCGGGGAAGGCGGGCGCCCGACGTCGTCATCACGAACCTCGATGACGACGGGGCGGGCATCCGTGTCACGGCCGCGCCCGACTTGAAGACGACGGAAGCGGGCGGCACCGCGAAGTTCACGGTGGTGTTGGCGTCGGCGCCTACGGGCCCCGTGTCCGTTCCGCTGATCTCGCGCGACCCGAGTGAAGGAACCATCACCGACCCTAGCTCCGGCACGCTCGTCTTCACCGCCGCCAATTGGAGCATGCCGCAGACGGTCACCGTCACCGGTGCCAACGATGGCGAGGCGGACGGCAACGTGCCCTACGCCATTCACTTCCAGCCCGCAATTAGCGTCGTCGATACGCGCTACGCAGAGCGCACTGCCGACGACCTCATGTTGACGAACGTGGACGACGAGAGCCCCGGGGTGACCATCAGTGGCGCCCAGAACCTCATCACCACCGAGGCAGGCGGTACCGCCACTTTCCGTATGGTCCTCAACATGGCGCCCATCGCTGGCGTGACGTTCTTCCTGAGGAGCAGCAGGTCCACCGAAGGCACGGTCCCCGACAATGTGCAGTTCTCCGGCGACGACTGGAACATCCCCCACACCGTCACGATCACCGGCCAGCAGGACACGATCGCCGACGGAAACCAGGTCTACTCCATCATGTTCGAGCCATCCGAAAGCAGCGATAAGCAGTTTGACCAGCTCGTGCTCGACCCACTGCCCGTCACGAACCTCGACGACGACATGTCGCCACTCGCCAAGCAGCGCCGAACCAATCTCCGCCCGCGACGCGATCCAGCACCCGACGCGCACCCGGCGCGCTAGTCGTTCGGCGACCGACGCGCGCGCTACTTGACGACGCGCAAGTAAGGCGGGAGCTCACGCTTGCCCGGTTTGGCCGCTTCGCCGCTGCCCTTGGTCGACGGCGCCGCCAGGGTGCGCGCGGCCGGCCCGGTGGGCGACAGCGGTCGTGCAGAAACGGGAAGCGGCGCCAACGGACGAGCGGAGGCACGCATTTCCCGCCCCTGCCCCGCCGCCTCGCTCGATGGGAGCTCTCCGGTGGCGGCTCTTGCTTCTTCGCGCGGCGGCCGCTCCCTCTTCTTCGACCCCCGAGGACCGCGCGACTTCGTGGTTGCAGTCGGCGAATCGACGGCCTTCGGACCCTGCGTGCTTTCGACCTCGGCCGGCACTTCGTCGGGCCAAATCATCCCGCGCTTGTCGTCCCCGACGAGCGCATAAATCGCCGTCCACGGAAGCCTGCACCAAAAGGGGTTCCGATTGAAAGACAGGGTGCAAGACACCCCTTCGTCGTCGACCTGCAGGTCGGGAATCGGGACCGCCATGTTGAGCCCCACCTGCAAGACCAGCTGTGCCTGCTTCTTGAAGTGGAGCGGGACGAGCACCTCGGGCTTGCGAGGGTCGAGGTGGATGAAAAGGCTTGGCCCTTGAAGCAGGGCCAGTGCCACGTCCTTTTTGGGGGGCAGAGGGCGAGGAGGGGTACTCATCGAAGTAGTGGCTCGGGCCGGTTCGAACCGCCCCGGGGGCCGGCATAGCGCCGCGGAGGCCCGGGCGCCACATCTAGGGCCAGATGGTACTCGGGGAGCCGCTCCACGGGGGCGAAATTCTGCATCGACATTGGTTCCCCCGCCGCCCCGCTCCCCGCCAAACGATGGAAATTTGACGGAGGCGCGGCCCGTTGGTCTTTCGACCGGTTGGCAGCGAAAAGATCGCCCCGCGCCCGCCGCCGCAGACCGAGGGGCACGGACTCTGCGCCAAGCGCCCGCCATGCTAGAGATTGTGCTCGAGTCACGGGGAGTCGCACAGTCCGGTAGTGCACGAGCTTTGGGTGCTCGTCGTCGCGGGTTCAAATCCCGCCTCCCCGACTAATTCTTAGAAGAAGCGAAGAGAGAACAAGGACTTAGAAAACCGAAGGAAGCGCCGTTTCCCGCCAGTTGCCCGGAAACTTGGCAATTGCGCGGTGAGATCGGCTGCATGGCGTGCACGTAGCGTTGCGTAATGTCGAGCTTGCTGTGTCCCGCGAGCATGCGGACCGCTTCGACGCTCGCGCCGTGCCGGATGAGGACGGAGCAGAAGTAGTGCCGCAGGTAGTGGAAGGATCGCTCCGGCGCCTCCCGACCGAGTCTTCGATCACGCCTTTCGCCTGGCTTCCGATTGCCTGCCTTCCGGAGGCGACGACATCTCCTCGCTCGCGACGCCTCATGCCCCGAGACATCCGTCCGCTGAGAACCCAGCGGCCCGCAGCTACTGTACCCAAGACGGCTCCTCGATCTCCGTTTCCTCCACGCCGAACATGTCGCGCTCGACGGTGTTCAGGTTCGTGAGACACCGCGCGAATTCGTCCGAGGTCAGATCCATTTTGAAATCGATTGCTTCGTTGAAGCACGAAACGACCTCGTCGTGAGCAATGAGATCTCGCTCGATCATCGCGTCGATATCGCTGCGATCGTTGGCGATGAAGCGCGCTAGCTTCCCCACGACGACGTCGACAATACTCATCGCAGACACCTCGAAATGCTGGAACGTCGCGTTCAGCTGCTCGAGTCGAACGTAGACAGGGCGTTGTCGCCGGAACGGGATCCCGCGCTGGACAATGTCAATGTACATGCCGCGTCGGCTGTGAATGGCCGAGTCTGGACCGGCGATCTCCATCAGGCGCGCTGCGATCTGGTCGGTCACCTCGTCCGTTTCCAGAACGTCGCTATCTCTGGTGCCTCGATTGTATGACGTCTGCAGCATCAGCGCGGTCGACCCGATGATGCGCAGAGGGATCTTCGGTCCTGGCTGTCGCCACGCCGTGTCGACTTCCCGCAAGAACGCCTCAACGACCGACACGTGCACCCCTCAGCGCCGCCGTGAAGTCGTGTGGCTGCAGCGCGGTTGCGATTCCCCATCCACGTGAGACTTCGGAGGACGACCCTAGAACATCTCGCAGTGTGGCTTTGGAACGAATGTTCCCGTCGAGAATGTCAGGAGTGCTGTTCTGCGATGGAATCGCATGTTCCTTGGCGAAGGCGAGAGCCGTTTCGAGGACAAGCTCGGCCCTCCGATAGCGCTGCGCCCACGCACGCGGCGGCGCATGCTCAAGCTCTTCTCGGAGAGCGTGGCACGTATTATCGACGAGCCAGTCGAGCCGGCGTTGTAGGCCGATCGACGCGAGCTTGGCGCGCACCGCGTTCAGATTGATTTCGTCGATGTGAAGAACCAGTACGGGCGCCAATGCTGTGATGAGTCGGGGCGTGCCGGAGACCAGCGTTTGATACAGCACCGTGGCGAGGTCTTCGAGCGCGTTCGTTGGGAAGGCGGCTTCATGCTCTTGCAAGTGACGACCGCCCAGTCGAACGAGCGCGTTTTGGAGATCAGCTGAAGTGTCGCGGGTAGCGTCGCCCGTGAAATGATCGATGCCGACGTTGAATAGCTTGAGAATGTCGAGGAGCTGGTCAGCCGTGAACGTCCCGTCGCCATTTTCGATCTCGCTGAGGCGTGCTTGCGAAAGTCCCAAGCGGCCAGCGACCTCCGCTTGGGTCCAACCCCGCGACTTCCGTAGGACACGGACTTTTTCTGCAATCTGCGAACGACGGTTTGGCACCTCGATAAGATAGAGCGTCGCATCGAGAAGTCGATACGCATATCGATTTTTCGATAAAAAACACACAAATGCTTGTATTTACTTGCGATAAACTTCGACGTTGCGCGCGTTCGCCTGCCAGTGGAGCAGCCCGCCCCCCCGCGCTTGCCTACCCCGGCGGCACGCGATAGGTGCAGCTGCCCTCGCCAAGCTCGAATAGAACCTCGTCACACTCTTCAAGTACTCTTCGTCGGGTGCTGCCGGGGCGCCCCGCCTCCAAGGAAACGTTTCTCATCGGGGAAGCCATCGTGCATCTCACGATTGTACGGCGGGCGCGGCGAGGCGCGTCAATCAGCCCTGTTTGGACGGGGCGGTTTCGTTTCCCACCAGTTGCCCAACGGCACGTCGTTTCACGTCACTTCGCGTCGCCCCCCGTAAGAGGCGAGATCCAAAATCCCCACTGTTTACGCTGGTCGCGCGTGTTCGACCGCCGTGCCAAACGTGGGGCCTTCAAATCCCGCCTCCCGGACCCGGTTGGAAGAGAAGCTAAAAAGCGAACAAGGACTTCGAAAAACGAGCTGTCTCGCAACGTACTCACCTCGCACTTTCGAAACGCTGCACCGGCCCACGCCACCGCTCGTCGTTCCACATCGCATCGTCGAACCGTCCACCGGTGTAATGCGCAATGGCACGGCGCCAGAACGCGGTCGCGTCGCGGTTCTCTGGCCTTTGGCGCACTTCCCATGGTCCCTGAAAGCGATCGAAGAGAAGGCTTGCTGCGCGAACGCCCACACCGCGGCGTCGATATCGCCGCATGACGAAGAACTCGGCCATATCGCGCACGCCCTCTTGGTCCGTGAGCCGACTACGTTCCTGGACGAGCGCGAAGCCGGCAAGCGTCGCGTCAACCCGTATCAGGAACGGGTGATGCCCAGGATCAGTCCAGTAAGGCTCGAGCGCCGGCAGCTGGAAGCGACCATCCTCCCCAACATCGAGGCCCAGGAGCTCACTGAAATCGTAGATGTAGAGCTCGAAGAGTCCAGCCAAACGCTTTTGCTCGTCGCGGCCCGCTGCCGTTACCTGTAAGTCCACGCCAGTCTACCTCGGCCGGCACGCTAGCAGTGCGCCCTGGCGTCCTCAACGTAGGCCCCCTCACCGTGAGCGGCTTGGAGGATCTGTCACGCAACCCCGTGCGGGGTTCGAGGACGATGGCCGCCCCGGAACGTTCGGCAATGGCGCGAAGTCCCAGAAGATCGACTACATCCTTCTCTCCCCTTCGCTGTTCGACGCGGTGGAAAAAGGCGGCACCAACCGGATGGGCGTCTGGGGTGGCGTCAACGGCGATCGATTCGGCCATTATCCGGAGATCACGAAGCCCGGTGAAGCAGCATCGGATCACGCAGCGCTCTGGGTAGAGCTCGACATCTGAGGTGCGGACGGTGCATCGGCAGTCTGCTTGCGAGCATCTGCGCTAAATTTTCCTGCTCGCAAAGCTGGCGCTGCTTTTCCAACGTCTTTGGTGCGTCAGCGGGAACGGTTTGGAACGGCCCCTGGACCTGCCCGTTCCCGCGGGTTTTAGGGCCTGACAAGCGCCGCGCGTTTCGAACGCCAAGAGCTGTGGCTTTTGGTCCCCTTGTCGCGTGCGCTTCAAGGGGCATGATGGCGGTCGCTACGGCATCCGTACGTTTCGGAAGGGCACCAGGAATGAAGAAGCACGTCCCGCATCGTTTCTTTCCCGCGCTCGTCTTGGTGGCAGCAGCCTGCCATCCCGCTCCCAAAGAAAGCCAAAGTGCCCTAGGTGCACCAACAGACGCGCCTGGAAGCCAGAGCACGAAACCGGCTGAAAGCGGCTACGCGGATGTGAACGGGTTAAAGCTCTATTACGAGGTGTATGGGAAAGGTAAACCCATTGTACTCATCCACGGCTCGTTCATGAACATCCCCATGAACTGGGCGCACGCTATCCCCTTGTTGGCGAGAAGCAGGCAGGTGATCGTGGCTGAGATGCAAGGCCACGGCCGCACGCGAGATGTGCCTCGTGAGTTCAGCTACGAAGCCATGGCAGACGATGTCTCCGGTCTACTCGGTCACCTCAAGATTGAGAGTGCAGACGTGCTCGGGTACAGCATGGGCGCAGGCGTAGCCTTCCAGGTGGTCATACGTCATCCGGAGCGGGTTCGCAGGCTTGTCATCTTGTCTGGGGCCTATTCGCATGACGGATGGTGGCCAGATGCGGAGGCCAGCTTCGCTACGATGAACGCAGAAGCGTTCAAGGGCACTCCCATCGAAGAAGAGTATCGTCGTTTCGGGAACGATCCGGGTCACTTCCCAGAGTTTTTCAAAAAGGTCATTGGAGTCGACCTAAAACCGTATGATTGGTCGAAAGAGGCGCACGCCATCAAAGCGCCCATGTTCATCGTCATGGGTGATGTCGACGGTGTTCGGTATGAGCACGCGCTGGAGCTCTTTCGCGCCAAAGGTGGCGGAAAAATGGGAGACCTGCACGGCCTACCGAAATCCCGTCTCGCCATCCTGCCCGGCACCACCCACATCGGCATGATGCAACGGTGGAGCTGGCTGGTGCCCATGATCAATGATTTTTTGGACTCCGACTTGAATGCAGCGCCGCCTACGTTCTAGTAAGGCCGCGCTCGACACCGCATGATCCGTCGTTCGGAGTTGACGATTCGTGAGCAGGCGCCGCCCTGCAACCAACCGAACAAGGAGAGGCCGATGGACAAGAACAAGGAGAGAGATGCGGAGTCCCGGAAAGGGAATTTCCGAATCAACGCGCCCTCGATCGTGTCGCCGCAGGAGTGGGAGATTGCGCGCCAGAATCTCCTCGTGAAGGAGAAGGCGTTGACCCATGCCCGCGACGCGCTGGCCGCGGAGCGCCGGCGGATGCCGTGGCTGCTCGTGGAGAAGGCGTACGCGTTCGAGGGCCCGAAGGGCAAGGCGAGCCTGCTCGACCTGTTCGACGGCCGCCGCCAGCTGATCGTCTACCGCGCCTTCTTTGATCCCGGCGTCGACGGCTGGCCCGAACACGGTTGCCGCGGCTGCTCCTTCGTGGCCGACCAGGTGGCCCATCTCGCCCATCTGAACGCCCGTGACACCACGCTCGCGTTCGTCTCGCGCGCGCCGCAGCCGGACATCGTGCGCCTGAAGGCACGAATGGACTGGAAGATGCCGTGGTACACCATCACGGACAGCTTCGATATCGACTTCGGTGTGGACGAGTGGCACGGCACGAACGCGTTCATTCGCGACGGCGACAAGGTGTTCCGCACCTATTTCATCAATGCCCGCGGTGACGAGCAAATGGGGAGCACGTGGAACTACCTCGACCTCACCGCGCTCGGTCGCCAGGAAGAATGGGAAGACTCGCCAGAGGGCTATCCGCAGACCCCGCCGTATAAGTGGTGGAACTGGCACGACGCATACGGCGATACCCAGTCGTCGTAGAGAACGAACGTCGTGTCGATCGCGGTCTCGCTCTCCAGGGTCAGTCGGTCGAGCGCAATGCGGATGGCCGCGAGTCCGCAACCGCTGACCGCAGCGCCCGGCGGCGTCGCAGTACAAAAATCGCGAGCCCGATCGCCATCCAGACGAAGAGCCGCACCCACGTGGAGAGTGGCAAGCTCGCCATCAGCGCGAGGCTCACTGCCGCGGAGACAAGAGGCAAAACCGGGACGAACGGCACGCGAAACGGGCGGACAAGATCGGGCCGCTTTCTTCGGAGCACGAGCACGCCGAGCGCTACCACGACGAATGCGAAGAGCGTTCCAATGCTCACCAGCTCACCGAGGACATGGATCGGCGTGAGCCCCGCGACGAGAGCGACCCCAACGCCGGTGACGGCGGTGGTCAAGTGCGGCGTGCGAAAGCGAGGATGGATGGCGGCCGCCCAGCGCGGAAGCCAACCATCTTCGGCCATCGAGAAGAAGACGCGCGTCTGCGCCATCAATGTCACCGTGAGCGTCGACGTCAGGCCGAGAAGCGTTCCGACCTTCACGAGAAGCGAGAGAGCACGCATGAGCGCGGCGCTCGACGG
>DATHEQ010000317.1:0-18573 GCA_035318505.1 Polyangiaceae bacterium
GATGCCGCCCGCGCCGCCGATGCCGCCGCCCGCGCCGCTGATGCTGCCGCCCGCCCCACCGACGCTGCCGCCCGCGCCGCCGCGGCCGCCACCGCCGAATCCACCATTTCCGCCGGAGCCGCCGGCCGTCCCACCGGAGCCGCCCCGTCCGGCAGTGCTTCCGCCGATGCCGCCAGCGCCGCCGATTCCACCCACGGCACCGGCGCCGCCGGCCCCACCACTCGCGCCGGTGCCACCGGTGCCCCCAGTGCCACCGGTGCCGCCGGTTCCACCGGTGCCGCCGAGAGCCCCCTGGCCGCCCGCGCCACCGATACCGGCCGCGCCATCGGGATCGCCGCCCGCGCTTCCGCCGCTGGAGGCGTCGCTGTCGGTTCCAGCGAAGCCCGCGTCGCCGCCGGTGCCAAGCGTTGGGTCATCGGCGTCGAGCCCGGTGCGGCTGCACGCCGCTGCCACTGCCACGACCAAAAGCTGCCAAGTGAAGTCGAATGGTTTCTGCAACACGCACCTCTGCCGCCCGACGATGGCCGGGCACCGTGTCAGCGCCCCGCCTTCGAAGTTGTCTCAGAGAGCGCGACCACCCGCTAAAACGGCGTTTTCGCGACCACCTTTACCGGCGCACAGCGTGCGCCGACGTAAGCAGAACGAAGAAGATGTCGGCAATCGATCGGTAACCAGGCGATAGCGTTGCGTCGCCAAGCGTTTAAGGACTTCTGCGGCCGCCCGTTCAGGGCACCGTGATGGTAGGTGCAATCGGTGGCGTTCGCTCGATGTTCGTATCGGGCGTATCTGGAATCCGGGCGGCGACGGATAACCTCGCCAAGAACGCCTCGGCCATCGCCCACCAGAGCGTGGTGGACTATCAGGACAGCGTGAAGTTCTCGAGCGCCGGCCGCGCGCTCGCGGCACAGTCCCAAAGCGCGCTGACCGCGGACGAACCCCAGCCGAGCCTGGAGCGGAGCTTGGTCGGCGAAATGGTCGCCAAGCACGATCTCACCGCCAACGTGACATCGCTACGCACCGCCGACGAAGTGCTGCAAAAACTCGTCCGTCTCGGCGAAAAGCGGGGCTAGTTCTTTTTCACGACGTCGACGATCGATTTCACGCTCGCCGCGCTCTTCTCGAGCATCGCCTTTTCGTCGCTGCTCAGCTGGATCTCGAGGATCTTTTCTACGCCGTTGCCCCCAATGATGACGGGCACGCCCATGTAAAGGTCCTTGTAGCCGTACTCGCCGGTCAGGTACGCGGCAGCGGGAAGCAGTCGTTTTTGATCGAGCAGATAGGCCTCGGCCATGGCGATCGCGCTGGAGGCCGGCGCGTAATAGGCGCTCGTCCCCATGAGGCCGACGATCTCGCCGCCCCCTTTGCGCGTCCGGTCGATGATCCCTTGGATGGTGTCCATGGGGAGGAGCTGCGCGACAGGGACGCCATTGATGGTGGTGGCCGAGAGAACGGGAACCATGTCGTCGCCGTGTCCGCCGAGCACCGTAGCGCGCACGTCTTTGGTCGACACGCCCGCCGCGCGCGCTAAAAACAGCTGAAATCGCGCTGAGTCGAGCACGCCGGCCATGCCCACGACGCGCTCCTTGGGAAACTCGGCGCGGCGCTTCAACTCGTAGACCATGGCGTCGAGCGGATTGGAGATGATGATGAAAAATGCGCCGGGACAGTGTTTTTTGGCGTTGTCGGCGACGTCGCGAATGATGGGAAGGTTGATGGCGATGAGATCGTCGCGACTCTGGCCGGGCTTGCGCGGCACCCCCGCGGTCACGATGACGACGTCAGCGCCGGCGCAGTCGGCCCAGTTGGAAGTGCCGGACACCTTGGCGTCATAGCCGTGCACGGTGGAGTTTTGCTCGAGGTCCAAGGCCTTGCCTTTGGCGAAATTCTCCTTCGCTGCGATGTCGTAGAGAACCACGTCGCCGAGCTGCTTGGCGACGGCGAGGTTGGCCAGCTCTCCTCCGATATTGCCGGCACCGATCAACGCAATCTTCTTTCGCTTGGACATGGCAAAATCTCCCGGACGATAAAAAGCCTCGACTACATGTGCTGAATGATGGCGGACCCGAACTCGCTACACTTCACTTCTTTGGCGCCCTGCATGAGACGAGCGAAATCGTAGGTCACCGTCTTGGCGGCAATCGCGCCGTCCACGCCTTTGATGACGAGCTCCGCCGCTTCGCGCCAGCCCAAGTGACGGAGCATCATCTCCCCGGAAAGAATGACCGAGCCAGGGTTGACCTTGTCGAGGTTGGCGTACTTGGGCGCCGTGCCGTGCGTCGCTTCGAAGATGGCGTGCCCGGACATGTAATTGATGTTGCCGCCGGGAGCGATGCCGATGCCGCCCACTTGCGCCGCCAAGGCGTCGGAAAGGTAATCGCCGTTCAAGTTCATGGTGGCGATCACGTCGAACTCCGCTGGGCGTGTCAGGACTTGTTGCAAGGTGATGTCGGCAATGCTGTCGCGAACGCGCAGCATCTTCTTCCATTTGCCGTCGCCGTGCGTCTCCCACAGTTGGATGGCGGTTTCGACTTCCTGCTTGAACTCGGTCTGCATGTCGGCGGGCGCCATGTCGTAGCCGGGCTCGATTTCGCGGGCATTGGCTTCGACGGTGATATTGGGATTCTTCTCTTTGTTGCCGAGGATCCAGCTCTCGCGCTCGGTGACGATGCGATCGCGGAACTCGCGCGTGGCGAGCTCGTAGCTCCAGTCGCGGAACGCGCCCTCGGTGTACTTCATGATGTTGCCCTTGTGGACGATGTTCACGCTCTTGCGCTTCTCGGCGAGGGCGTACTGGATGGCGGCGCGCACGAGCCGCTCCGTCCCTTCGCGAGAGATCGTTTTGATGCCGATGCCGCTCGTCTTGGGAAAGCGGATCTTCTTCACCTTCATCTCGTTCTCGAGGAAGGCGATGACCTTCTTGGCCTCGTCCGACTCCGCGATCCACTCGATGCCGGCGTAGATGTCCTCCGTGTTCTCGCGGAAGATGACCATGTCGACCTGCGACGGGTCCTTTACCGGCGAGGGGACGCCCTTGAACCACCGCACGGGCCGAAGACAGACGTAAAGGTCGAGCATCTGCCGTAGCGCGACGTTGAGCGAGCGGATTCCCTTGCCGATCGGCGTCGTCAGCGGACCTTTGATGCCGACCAAATACTTGCGGTAAGCCTCCACCGTTTCGTCGGGGAGCCAGGTCTTGAACTTGGTGAACGACTTTTCCCCCGCGTAGACCTCGTACCAAGCGATGGCGCGCTTACCTGAATACGCTTTCTCGACGGCAGCATCGAGAACGCGCTGGCTGGCGCGCCAGATGTCGGGCCCTGTGCCGTCACCTTCGATGAAGGGGACGATGGGGCGGGGCGGAACCTCCAGCTTACCGGAGGTCATCGTGATAGGTTCACCAGACGTAGGATTCGGAAACAAGGACATGGCGGGGGCGGAATGTAGCAGAAAGTGCGCGGCGCCAAGCCCCTATCATGAGCACCGGGCGACGAGCATTTCTCGAGGAGTACTGAACACGTGGCTTCTCGCTTGATGCGAGCCGATGCAGCGCGCGCCGCGAAACGCACGACGGCGGCGACAGCGGCGTGACCGCGCGACGCCGCACGGACCTGCGATCCGCGCTTCGTGACGCATGGCGTCGTCTGCGCGGCGGCGAGCTGCGCCCCGAGCGCGCCGCCGGTTCGGTGGGGGTAGGTCTCTTCGTCGGGTTCCTACCGACGTACGGCATTCAGACGCTGATCTGTCTCATGTTCACGGTGCCGTTGAAACTCGATTTTCCGGTGGCTTGGGTCGCCACCAATATCGCCAATCCGCTGACGGCCCTGTTCATCATCGCCCTCGATATCGAGGTCGGTGGGTTCGTGCGGCGCGGTGAATGGGCGACGATCTCGACCAGCGACTTCGACGTCGCACACCTCGGCGCCCTGTCGGCCGATGCCATGCTGGGTGGCGTGGCGCTCGGTTTAGCGGCGGGGCTGGTCGGCGGGATGACGACGCTCGGCTGGATGCGGCGCGCGGTGCGCATGAGAGCGAGCCGCGCTCACTCGAGCACGCGCACGCCGTCGACGTAGTACTGCGTCTCGCCGAAACAATCGGTGGGGACGCCGCGATGCTCGTCGTAGTGAAGGACGACGCGCCGGCCTTGTGCGTCTTTGATCTTGGCGGCGATCGCGTCGTCGCGCACCGAAAAATACCAGAGCACGGGAGCCATCCCGGGCGTGTACGAGATCGCCAGCTCCCCCTCGTACGTTTTGCAGATCCAGCCCTTGCGCGAAAACTTCTGCAGGATGCCGGCACGCTCACCGTCGGCGTAGCTGACGCTGAGCGTCGCCAGGGTGTAAAGGACGACCACGACGATTCCCAACACGACGAGCGATGCGCCCCCCAGAATGAACTTCGTTTTGCCGCTGGCTCGCGACAAGCTCGAGGCGCTGGCGCTCGGTTTCGACATGGGCCCCGAAGTTAGCATCGATCGAACATTTGGCAGTCAGTTCTTCGCCGTATGGAGAACAATCGGTCAATCGGCGGCGGTCGCAGCGAATCCAATCGCGCAGCGCTATCGCGGTTGACGCGCTTCGTCGCCGTAGCCGGTGAGCTCGAGGTAGCCGAGCCCCTTCGCCGCGTGCCCACTGGCACTACCCTCGACGCGGACGGCCCCCTCCCAATAGCGAAAAGTGAGGTCGAGCTCTTGATCGGCGAGAAGCGGGAGCACGCGAAGATCGAGCGCGGCGCCGGGGACAGCGAGCCGAAATGCCGCTGGATAATCGGTGTGGGAATGGGGGCTCGTCCACGTGCCGAGCGGTTCGACGGTCACGTCGTCGGCACGGAGCGGGTGCGCCGTGCCGTCACGATCGACCAAAGACCCACTGCTCCACGCATCCTTTTGGCCGTCGCGGCGCAGCAATTGGAAAAACATGAGCTCGCGGCCGTCGTCGAGGCGCAGCGCGAACCAGTTCCATCCCGTTTGCTCCGAGGAGAGTGCGCGCGTGCTCCACTCGCGGTCCATCCAGCTCTCGCCGCGCACTTCGAAACGCTCGCCGCCCACCGTGATCGCGCCCGATGTGGGCATGCGCGTGAGGGAGTAGTAGTACGACGCGTTGTCCGCTTCCGGCCCTTTGCGGCTGAGACCGCGGTCCCCTTGCAGCACCGTCGGCTTACCCTGCTCGAGCGATAGATCGAGGGAGACGTCGCCTTCTGCGGCGCGAAGATGCAAGGGCAGCGCATTTTGCGCGTCGTCGGGGCCCAACGCTGACCAATCGAGCACCCACATCCGCCACGGAGCGACCGTCGCGCCGGCAAGCTCGAGCGCGCTGCGCGACGTACGTTCGAAAGCGTAGAAGCGCGCAGCATCGATGTCGGAAATCGTAAAGTGCGCCATGTAGATGTCGCGCGGTGCCCACGCGCTCGCGCGATGCGGGTCTTGGTCGGGCGCGAGCGCGGTCCGAAAAATGGTGAGCTCGAAGCCAAAAGCGCGACCGTCGGGCGTGCGGAGATTGCCCGTCCAATACCACCATTCGTTGCGAAACTCGGGGTGGGGGCCGTGATCAGCCGGGAAGTGGAACTCGCGCGGCAGCATGACGCGGGCAAAGCCATCGTCGTGCGCCCCTGGTCCGAGCGCTTTCAGCACAGTGAGGATGGGTCGCGCACTGGCGGGCCGCGGCTCGGCCCGCCAAATCCCCACCGTCGCGACGAGGACCGCCAACCCGGCCAGCGAGATCGCAGAACGCGCGCGCATCTCACTCCTCGCGCAGCGCGAGCGCCGGATTGGCACGCGACATCTTGAACGCTGGGTAGATGCCCGCCAGCACGGCAGCCAAGAGAGAAAGGACGAGCGCTTTGATGGCGACGTTGGGCGAAAGCGCGAGCTCGAGTGTCCAGCCAAAGGAGCGCCGATTGATGACGAAGACCAGGACGTAGGCGAGCGCGAGACCAAGCGGCAGAGAGAAGAGCCCCGCGAAAAGCCCCATCAAGGAGGTCTGCAACGTAACGAGGCGAAAGAGCTGGCGCGGGGTGAGACCGATCGCACGCAGCACGGCCAGCTCGCGCGAACGCTCGAGGGCGAGGGCCGAGAGCGCGGAAAGGATACCAATGAACGCCACCCCGACGGAAAGGAGGCGAAGCACCTCGGTGACGGCAAAGGTGCGATCGAAGATGGCCAGGGACGCGTCGAGCAGCTCGCGGTTGGCGCGCACGATGATGGCTTGCTCTTCCCCCGCTCGCTCACGCACGCGTTCGCGCAGCGCGGCGAGATCGACGCCAGGTTTGGCCACGATTCCAAGCGCGGAGATACGGCGATCGTCGAAGTACCTTTCGTAAGTGGGGCGAAGCATGAGAACGCCCCCTTCGTCCGACGCATAGTCGGCGTAAATGCCGACCACGCGAAATGGCTTGGGGCCGCGGTCCGTCCCCAGCTCGAGCACCGAACCCACTTCGAGCGCACGGTGGAACGCGTACGGCTCGCTCACGGCCACGACATCGCCATCCGCGAGCAGACGGCGCGCGTCGCCCCCTCGCGGCGTGCGGAAGCGGTAGACCGAGGGTTGCCCCGCACCCATCACGGGGACGTGCAACGCGACTTCGCCTTCGGCGGTGCGCACCCGGCGATTGCGAATGTTGTTGATGGCGAGGACGCCCTCGGTCGCGCTCACACGTTCGATGACGGAGGGGAGAAGCGTTCCGTCGCCTCGTCCAGAAATGAGGCTCGGCGGCTGCACGAAAATATCCGACTGCAGCGAAGCGGTGAGCCACTCCACGACCGTGGACCGGAAACTGTGCACCATGACGTCGACCCCCACTGTCGTCGCGACGGCAACGGTGAGTGCAGCGAGCGCGATGGATGTGCGGGTCAGCGACGTGACGATCCCGCGCGCCGCCATCTTCCCGAGCATGCCAAAGAGCCATCCCATCGCGGGACGCGCCAACCGCGCGAAAACGCGCGTCGTAAAGGGGATGGCGAGCGCCGCACCGAGCACGAGGCCGGCGACACCGCCGTACGCGAGCAGCAGACTCCGCGCCGACGCGATGAGAGCGCCCACCGCGACGACGACGACTGCGATGCCCAAAAGCGCGAGGCGGCCCACGCGACGAGCCAGCGCCGTCTCGGAGGTGGAGCGGCGCAAAGTCAGGCCGGGCGGTACCAGTGTCGCCTCGCGCGCCGGGGCAAAGGCGGCGAGCAGCGTCGCCGCAAGTCCGAGCCCCGCCGCCTTGGCGAGAGCGAAGGCGTCGACATCGAGCGTGCGCACGTTCACGACGAAGTAGAGATCGTTGATGGTGCGCGTGACGAGTCGGACCAGCTCATGAGCGAGCACGATTCCGAGCCCCAGACCGAGGACCATGGCCGGCAGCGCCAAGAGCAGCGCTTCCCTCGCTACCAGCGCGAAGATCTCGCCCCGCGTCACGCCGAGCGCGCGCAACGTGCCGAGCAGCGGGCGCCGCTGTACCACCGAAAAAGTGACGGTGTTGTAGATGAGGAACATGCCGACGACGAGCGCCAGCAAGCTGAGAGCGCTCAGGTTCAGGTGAAACGCGCGCGTCATTTGCGCGGTGGCGAGGGCGCGCGATGCCGCGGTGGTCACCTCGCAGCGCCCGGCGCAAGCGCCGATCACGCGCTGTCGAAGCGCCGCGCCTTCGGGCGAATCGGCAAAGATGAGATCGATGCGGGAGAGTCTTCCCGGTTGATCGAGGAGCTCTTGCGCGGTGGCCACGTCGGTGACGATGAGATCCTCGAGCGCGCGCGTGGCGAGCTCGCCGGGCAAATCGATGCGGCCCACGAGAACGATCTCTTTTTTTACGCCCTCCACCGCGATCGGAAGCGATGCACCGGGCGAGAGACCGAGGCGCGCCGCGGTCGGGCTCGACATGAGCGCGGCTCCGGGCCGCGTGAGGAAGGTGCGAAGGTCGGTGGTCACGCCCGGCGCGACGTAGGTCCGAAATGGCGCCTCCACGAAAGGGTCGATCCCGAGAATGCGCAAGGCGCGCCCCGGTTCGCGTGGCGTGGTGGCGTATCCCTCCACCACCGGCGCCGCCCCCGCCACGCCGAGGTCGCGTCGCAGCTCGACGTAGATCGATTCGGCGAGCCCGGTGGGGCCCCCGACGACCTGATCGGTGGCGCGACCCGTGACTCCCTGACTGGAGAGTGCGAAGGCGCGTCGCGCGCTCTCGTTGGCGAGATCGATGGATACGACGACGGCAATGCCGACCGCGATCCCCAGCACCGACAAGCTCGTCAGGAGCGGATGGCGCGCGAGGTGGCGAAGACTCGATCGAACGAGCAGCCGGTTCAACGACGCGCCTCTTCCCGCGCCTCGCGCTCGGCCTGCTCGGTGAGCACGCCGTGCTCGAGCGCAAAGACGCGGTCGGCCCGCGCAACCACGTCGCGATCGTGGGTCACGACGAGCACCGTGCGACGTTCTTCGTGACCAAGCCCTTCCAAGAGATCGAGGATGTCGGCGCCGGTACGTTCGTCGAGATTGCCGGTCGGCTCATCGGCCAAGACGAGCGCGGGCCGATGGACGAGAGCTCGCGCCACCGCGACGCGCTGCTGCTCACCCCCCGACAGAAGGTCGGGAAAACTTTGCGCGCGGTTCGCGAGACCAACGCGTTCGAGCAGTGCATGGACGCGGTCTCGACCGGTCGGTCCTGCTTCGCCGCGCAGCTCGAGCGGCAACAACACGTTCTCCTCGACGGTCAGCGTGGGTACGAGGTTGTAGGCCTGAAAGATGAAGCCGAGGTGATCGCGACGCAGCAAGGTGCGCGCTTCCTCGGAGAGGCCACCGAGGCGTTGCCCCATGATGTGCACCTCGCCTTCGGTGGGGAGATCGATCCCGCTCACGAGGTGGAGCAACGTCGATTTTCCCGACCCGCTTTTGCCGAGTAGCACGATGAACTCGCCCGCCGCGAACGACGCGTCGATTCGCGACAGCACACGCCGCTCGGTTTCGCCCTCGCGATAGCTTTTGGTGACCGCTCGGAGCGATACGACAGCTGTCATGGGCGGGCGATGTTAGCCTCTCGCGCGGAACCTTGCCCGCCGAGGGCTGTCAGTGCGCCCTGGTATTGGTCGGGAGCCTATGGCAGATATCGTTGGATGGCGCTCCGAGGCCGCGGAGGCCCGCGGCAGGAGCCAGCCCCAGGGTCAATGTGAGGATCCCTTCTAAAATGATGTCCCGCTCGCGTTGGCTCTGGGCCTTGGGGGTCGTGCTGGCGGCGGGTTCCCTCGAGGGAGCCGAGAAGCCACGCGCCGCGGTCGCGGGACGGTGGACGGGGCCCACGCCCGACGCGATGTTGGAATTTGCGGTGCGCCGCGCTGCCGCCGGTGGAGACGACGCGCTCGCGGGACTCGCGACCGCGCACGCCCTTTCGGATCGGGCTTCGGCCGGGCGCTCGCGGGCAGGGCTCGCCAAGCTCGGGCAAGGCGCAACTGACATCGCCGTACAAGCGCGTTGGCTCGCGGCGGAGCTCGACCCCGGCGAAGGGGCGACCCCGCCGGGCTTGGTGCGCGCTTGGTCGGTGCTCGGTCCTTTCCAGGACACGGGCGGCGGCCTCACACGTAAGGAGGGCCCAGAAACGCCCGACGCCACGTGGGGTGATCCGCGCGCCTCCTATGCATGGGGCGCGTACGAGGTTCGCTGGCGGGAAGTGCCGCGCGAAAGCGTGACGGCACGCGGCTTCTCGCTCGAGCTCATGATTCATCCGCGCAAGGAGAGCTGCTCGTACCTCGCCAGCAAGGTCTCCATCAAAGATCGCAGCCCTTTCGTGCTCGCGGTGGCTTCGGCGGGCTCCGTGCGTCTCCTCTGGGACGGCGTGGACGCCGGCAAAAGCGAGGAGGAGCACGGCGGCCTGGTGTTCGATCGTCTCGCCGCCAAAATCGAACCTTCCGTCGGAGAGCATGTCCTGGCGGTCAAAGTGTGCAGCGGCGCGCTCGGTGATACGGGCCGCGTGCGCGTACGCGCCGCCGATCTGACGGGCAAACCGATCGATCTTGTTGCTTCCGCCGACGTGCAATTGAAACCGAGCGCGAACAAGCAGGCCATCGTGCCGGTCGCGACGGCCCTCGCGCGGGTGCTCGAGCTCGGGGCTACGCCGAGCGATGACCGCGCGCTCGCGGCGGGCGTCGTGCGCACGCTCGGCGCGGCCGACGATCGGCGGTCTCCGCGTTCGTCCGGCCTCGTCGACAAGGTCGCCACCAGCAAGACCACGAACGCCGATGCGCTGGCTATGGCCGGGTGGATCTCGCCGTTCGGGGCCGCGCGCAGCGGGTGGCTCAATCTCGCCATCGAGCGCGCGATCGCTTCCGACGACAAGGCGACCGCAAGCTTCGCCGAGCGACGGCTCACCGTGGCTCGGCTCTCCGCCGGTTGGGCGGACTGGGCGATGGCAAGTCTCGGGCGCGCACCTTTCGGCGACGAGCTCGACGCCGAAGCGCGGCTCGTTCGGTCGATGGTCAAGTCGGGGCTCGGAATCGAATCGCTCCGACGTGTGGCCTTGAACGAGATGCTCGAGACTCTGAAGAGCGAGGGGGCAGGCGCTCCGGTCGCCCTCTGGCAAGAGCTCGCTTCCCTCTCACGCCAGCTCGACGCAGCGCTCTATGCCCGCGCCAAGGGCGAGCTGGCTCGGCTCGCTCCCGAGGCTCGCGACGTGAACTGGGTCGACGCGTTTACGCACGAGAGCCGCGCCGCGGTGAAGGCCGCGGCGGCCGAGTCGCTCGCGTCGGGCGCGCTTACCGCCGACAGCGAGCTGCTCGAGCTCGCCGACACCCTCACCAACGCCGGTCTCCATGACGAAGCGCGCGCCGTTTTCGAGCGCGCGGCGCGTCTTTGTCCCAACCGCTCCGGCGCGTTTTCCGGGCTGGCCGCGGCAGAGTTCGAAGCCGCGCGCACGGTAGAGGGCACACGTGCGCTCGAACGGGCACGCGAGCTCGAGCCGGCGGAAGTGAAGTACCGCGCCGAAATGGCCTACCGCGCCGAGACCGCGCGGCGACAATCGAAATCGGGATCGACCGAACGGGTGGCCGTCTCGGTCGACGAAGACCACGCCGCCGACGCAGCCTACATGGTCGAACCCGCAGTGTTCCTCGCCCGCAAAGAGAAGACCCCTGCCAAGAAGGGCGAAGTCTTCGACCGGCAACTGCATTGGGTCCGCGCCGTCACCTTCCACGCCGATCGCCGCGTTTCGCAGATGATTCAATACGCGCGCGAAGTGGTGATCGAGCCACGCACCCAGGACGAGCTCTACGAGCCGATCCCGGCCGAGGGCGACGACACCGAGATCCTGCGCGCGCGCGTGCACCGGGCCTCGGGCGGCGTGGCGTTTGCCGAGGAGCAAAAATCGGAAGGCGGGCGACCGTCGATTCGCTGGCCCGATCTCAAAACAGGCGACGTCGTCGAGGTGGCGATCCGCTCTTGGACGAGTGGGCCCGTGGGTCGGCGCGGCGACCCTCCGTTCTATTTCATCGACTACGCCGGTTCGCTTGCCACGCACCCACTGCTCTACAACGAAGTCGTGGTCGACTCTCCCGCTGACAAACCGCTGGCCGTCGACGTCCTCCACGGTCACGCGGACCGCTTTAGCGACGAGACGAAGAACGGGCACCGACTGACACGGATGATCTGGGACAATCCGCCGACGGTCCCCGACGAGCCGCTCGCCCCGCGAGCGAGCGAGATCCTCCCCACCATCGTCGGTTCTACGTTCGCCAACTGGAAAGAGTTCCGCGAGTGGTACCAAGGTGCCGTCGAAGGATTCACCGAGCCTGACGATCAGGTGCGCCGGATGGCCGCCGATCTGACCAAGGGCAAGAAGTCGCGCGACGACAAAGTGAAGGCGCTTTTCGAGTTCGTGGCCGACGACATCCGCTACGTGAACTACGTCTCGGGGGAGTGGTGGCTCCCCAACCGGCCCCAGCAGCTGCTCGCGCGGCGCCAAGGGGATTGCGACGACAAGGCGATCCTCCTCATTACGCTCTTGAAAGCGGTGGGCATCGAAGCGCACGAAGCGCTGGTGCAGACGCGCTACACCGCCGAGCCCTCTTTGCTCTTTTCCGAAAAGGCAGCCGTGCCGCTGTTCGACCACGGCATCGCTTACCTCCCCGGTGTCGGCGGGGCACCGGGCCGCTGGCTCGACGCTACGAGTCCGCAGAGCCGTCTCGGGCCGCTCCCCTCGATGGACGCGCGCGCGGCTGCACTCTTTGTCGCGGAGGGGCCCGCCACGGCAATCCACACCCCATCGGCTTCTCCCGAGGAACACGGCGTCGACGGCACGTGGAAGGTTCAGCTCAGCGCGTCGGGAGCCGGCGACCTCGACGCGACGGAACGACACACCGGCGATCACGCCTTCGTGCTGCGCTCTTCGCTCGGCGAGAAAGACGCGCGCTCGCAATGGGTGGAGCAGAATCTCCTCGCGGGATGGTTTCCGACCGTCGAGGTCGGCAAAGACGTCGAGTTCGCGGGGGACCTCCCGATGGGCGCGGCGCGCGTGCGGTACCGCGCGCACTCCGACGGCCTCGCGCGGCGTGAGGCGGACGAGCTCGTGCTTCCGCTCTCACCGACGGTCACCACGACGTCGCACCTGGCTCCGCTCGTGAAGCGAACGCTGCCTGTCGTGCTTCCTCCCAACACGGCGCCCAGCCATCAAACGCGCGTCATCCGCATCTTGCCTCCGCCGGGGTATCGCGCGGCCGAGCTCGCCGCCGACGGTGAGGAACAAGGTGGGGAATTCGGCTATGCGCGCGTCGAGATGCGCAAGGACGAGACCAATCCGCGCGGCGTCGTCGTCAAGCGCAAGGTGGTTTTCGACATGAGCACCATTCCCGTCGTGAAGTACGACGCCTGGCGAGCTTGGTTGCAGCGCGTCGATACGCTCCTGCATCGATCGGTGCGCTTCGTACCCGTCGCAAAGGCGAGTCCTCTGGCGAGCGGAGGCGCGCCCTGATCCCGAAGCGCGTAGTCTCCGTGGCCGTTTTGATGGCCGCGTGTGCCGCTCCAAGCTGCGCTGGCCGCCAACAAGCGCCCGCCCGCGGCAACGCCAAGTTCGATTTCGTCAAGCCGTTTGCCGGCGCAGTCGAAGCGGAAGAAACGCGCGGCGCCGCGTCGGCGATTCAGGCGTACTTCGCCCTGCTCGACCAATCGCTTTCGCACTCCGCCGCTCCCCACGCTATCGAAGCCACGCTGGCCTCGGTCGACGCGCTCGTACATCGAGCGAGCGGGAGCCTCAGTCGGATCAGCAGCGACCACGCTCTCGCGTTTCGTCACCCGGGAGCGATGAAGCTCGTCGCCGAGCGTCTCGAGCAGGCCTATGCATCGGCCGGCAGCGCGGGACCCTTCGCGCGCGGCGTGATCGCGGACGGCGGGCTCGCTCTCGCGATGCACGATGGCGACGCAACGCTCGCCCAAAAATGGCGCAAGCGCAGCGGATGCGCGCGCGCAGCGGCCGTGGTCGGGCCGCTGGAATGGGCGCCGATCACCGCCGTCGCGCACGAGACCCCGCTCGAGAAGGTGGGCGCGCCGCTTGCCAGCTCCTATCCCGGCATCAAGCCTTTCGTGGCGAGCGTCCCGCCCGTCACCGTGCCGGCCGACGGGTGCGACGTCAGCCTCGTGACCACCAGCGTTCTCGATGGCCTGCGCGCCGTCGTCGTGGACGTCGATGTCCCCAAGGCGCAGACCATCGGCGTTTCGCTGCGCAGCACCTCCGCGGCGGCGCTCATCGTCGGCGGTAAGCTCGGCTTTTTGCGCGGATATGAGCTAGGCGGCGCGCGCGTGCAGAAGTGGGCCACCGCGCGCGTCGATCAAGGCCGCGTTCGCATCGTGGCGCGCATCGGTGCCAACGGCGAAGGTACGCGCGTTCGCCTGGACGTCTTTGCGGAGGACGGAACGCCCCTCGCGACGCGTGCTCCGGAGCCGGGCGAAGTCGCGGCTGCGCCGGCCAGCCGCGTCGAAGAAACGGCGCTGCACGGCGATCGCTCGTCGCGAGCCGAGATGGCGCTCGTCGCTGCCGCGCTCCTGGCCCAAGGCGACGCCCGGTCCGCGGAGCATCTGCTCGAAGAAGGAAACAAAGCGGGGCCGACCCCTCTCGGTTCGCTGCTTTACGCTCGCGCCATCGAGGATGCCGGCGATATCCCTGAGAACCGCGCCATCGAGCGCGAGCGCGACGCTTTCGAAAGCGCCCTCAAGGCGTGGCCGACGGCGTGGGAAGCGGTGCTCGGACATGCGCAGCTCACCGCGCGTCGGCGCGGCGCGTCCGAGGGTCGCATCGAGGCGATGCGCGAGATCGCTCGCGTGCGCGCAGAACATCCCGACCTCGATCCCATGGTGAGCGCGTTCGAAGCCGCCACCGCCGCCGAAGGACACCTCTTCGACGTCGCCGAGGCGGCGTACCAAGCGACCAAGAAATTGGTCGAGGCGACACCGTTTCTCACCGAGCTCGACGACACCGTGCACGATCGCGTCGGCATCGAACGCGAGCAGCACGCGTGCCGAGCACCAGGCACCGACCGAAGCTCACTCGATTGCCTCGAAGCCAAGGTGGCGCGCGGTGATCGCCGCGGCGCCCTCTCCGAAATCGCGCGCCTGCGGCTCCTGCGCGACTCGCCGCGCGCTCTGCGCCAACTCGAGCTCGCCCAATACATCGCCCTCGGCGACGAAGCTGGGATGAAGGTGTACCTCTCGCTCTTTCCCGCCGAGCGAACGCTCGCCTCGCTGGGACTCCTCTTGTCGCGCTCTTCGGCGGACCTGCGCGCCCGCATGGTCGCGGACATGACCTCAGCCGCCGATTCGCCGGGCGCGCTTCCCGGACTCTCGGCCAGCTTGCTCGATTCGCCGGCTCCATCGCTGGAGGCGGAAGGTGCTGCCCGCGTCGCGACCGACCGCAGAAATCGATCGCTCTCCAACGCCGCCACCGCGGTTTTGCGCCATATCGAGCGCTACACGGTAGGCGACGGCGGCCTGCTTCGCTACACGCTCTACGACCTGCGTCGCGTTTCCGGCACCACCGACGTCGAACAGGGGGCGCAAGGCGCCAGCGCCGTCATCGAGGGGCGCGACGTCCGCCGCATCCTGCGCCGCCGCATTCACAAACCCGACGGACGCGTGCTCGAACCGGACAAGGCGTCCTACGCTTCTCAGGAGCACTCCGATCTCTCCCAGCTCGAAAAGGGCGATTACGTCGAGCAGATCGTGGAAGGTTGGGCGCTCCCCGGCGCCGCGGGACAACTGGTGGTCGACACGCCCGATCTGCTTCCCGAGCGCACGAGCGTCGATGAAGCGACCATCGAGCTCCGGCGTCCCGCATCGCTCGATCTCTCGATCTGGTCGCACCCCCAATGGGGCAAGCGAAGCGAGCGCATCGACGGCAATCAAAAGGTCACCACCTTCAGCGTCAAAGACCACGCCCCGCGCCGGCTCGAAGAAGGGGTCCCCAAGATGGACCGCGAGGTCGCCATCAGTTTCGGGACATCGAGCTGGCAGCTGGTCGGGCGATCGATCGCCGAAGCGATCGCCTCGCTCGAAGACCGCGATCCCTACGTCGCAGCATGGTCGCGCGCCGCGGCCCGCGGCAGCAAAGACGATACGCCGCGTCCCGCAAGCGAGGCCCCTGCCGAATCGGTGGTATCCCAGCGCACGTTGGTCGAGCGCATCGCCGCCGCGGCGGGCAGGTCCGTCAAGGTCGCGAACGGCGTCGTCCTCTCCGATTTGGCAGGTGCCCTCTCGGCCGGCGCCCAAGGGACGACCGCCCGCACCATCCTCGAGCTCGGGCAGGGCAGCCGCTCGTGGCTCGCCTACCGGGCACTGCGCGAGATGAGCATTCCCGCGGAGATCGTGGTCGCCGAGCGCGACCCGTTCTCGGCCGATCCTCATTTTCCCCCGCATTTTGGGCGATTCGACTACCCCCTCGTGCTCGCCCATCTGAAGGAGGGCGACGTGTGGCTCGATCTGGACGTTCAGGGTCCACCTCTGCCCGCGGGTCGCGTGAGCCCCGAGCTGCGCGGGCGCGTGGCGATGAACGCCAAAGGGGACACGCTTCGCGTCGGCGGCAGCTCGATGGAAGAAGCGCGCGACGAGGTCGACATCCGCCTCAAGCTCGACAACAAGGGAAACGCGAACGGTACGTTCACGATTCTGCTGCGCGGGCGCACGGCGCAGTCGCTCGCCGACGCGCTCGAAAAGGTGGTCGGCTCGGACCGCAGCGACATGCTGCGCCAAGTCGTTCTCGGCTGGGTCCCCTGGGCCAACGTCGATGAGGTTGGCCTCTCGTCGAGCGAAGGCTCGTGGCAAGTCTCCTTGCGGGCCTTGGTGACCATCCCCGGATATGCCCAGGCGGAGGGTACGTCATGGGTACTACCCGGCTTCGAACCGCTGCACGTCGGTTTTCCCCGCCCCTACGTGGGAACATTGGGCGCGACGTTCGCCAGCCAAGGGGCACGCGAAAGCGCCCTCGCCATCAACAATGCGTTTCAGTACCACGTGCATCGCCGGCTCGAGCTCGACGCAACACTGAAGCCGCTGGGGGCGCTCCCAGCCATCGATCAGAAGGATGACAGCGTCGAGGCGTTCCGCCGTGGCAAGCTCGAAAACGGCGTGCTCGAGGAAGACTTCGGACTGTCGCTCGCCACCGGCACGCTCGATACCGAGACGTACGGCAAATTTGCGGAAAATGCCCATCGCATCGACGACGGGTTTCAAGCTGCCACGCGCGTCACGCGCGAGGCGCGTACCGGGCGCGAAAACACCAAGGCGACGCCGCCGCGCGCGCCATCCAAGAAGCGCTGAGCCCCTTTTTTCTTCCGCGGCGACGCCCCCGCGGCTAGGTTCTCCCTCACGATGTTCAAGAAGGTTCTCATCGCCAATCGCGGCGAAATTGCGGTGCGGATCGCGCGCACCTTGCGCGAGATGCGTATCCCGTCGGTCGCCGTCTACAGCGACGTCGATCGCGCGTCGCTCCATGTGCGCATGGCCGACGAAGCTCACCCCATCGGTCCCGCCGCGGCGACCGAGAGCTACCTGCGGGTCGAGCGCATCATCGACGTCGCCAAACGCGCCGGCGCCGAAGCCATCCATCCCGGGTACGGATTTCTCTCCGAGAACCCCGCCCTGCCCGAGGCGTGCGAGGCCGCCAAGATCGTTTTCATCGGCCCCCCCGCGAGCGCCATGCGCAAGATGGGGAACAAGCCGGCCGCTCGCGCCCACATGGCCAAGGCTGGCGTCCCCATTGTTCCCGGCGGGCCCGCCGCTTCGCTCGAAGAGGCAGTGCACACGGCGACGAAGCTCGGTTATCCGGTCATGCTCAAGGCGGCCGCCGGCGGTGGTGGCAAAGGCATGCGCCTCGTCGAGCGCGAAGCGGATCTCAAAAACGCGTGGGAGAGCGCGCGCAATATCTCGCGCCAAGCCTTCGGCGACGACACGGTGTACCTCGAAAAAGCCATCGTGCGCCCGCGGCACGTCGAGATCCAGGTGCTCGCGGACAAGCACGGCAACGTGGTCCACCTGTTCGAGCGCGACTGCTCCATCCAGCGACGCCATCAAAAAGTCGTCGAAGAGACGCCCTGTCCGGTCGCGACGCCGGCGCTCGTCGCCAAGATGGGCGACGTCGCGGTGCGCGGCGCCAAAGCGGTCGACTATTGCTCGGCCGGGACTTTCGAATTTCTTCTCGACGCGGAAGGTAATTTCTACTTCCTCGAGATGAACACGCGGCTCCAGGTCGAACACCCGGTGACGGAGTGGGTCACAGGGGTCGATTTGGTTCGGGAGATGGTGCGCGTCGCGGGGGGCGAGCGACTCGGCTTCGCGCAGCCGGCCATCGAACGGCGCGGCGCCTCCATCGAGTGTCGCATCTACGCCGAAGACCCCGACGCCGGCTTCCTGCCGAGCCCGGGAACGATCACGGCGGTCACGAGCCCGTCCGGCCCCGGCGTCCGCGACGACAGCTCCGCGTACCCGGGCGCCGTCATCTCCAGCTTTTACGACCCGCTCATCTCCAAGCTCAGCGTGTGGGGCGCCGATCGCGAGATTGCCCTCGCCCGCATGCGGCGTGCGCTCGGCGAGTACCGCATCGCGGGACTCCGCACGAATCTCGCCTTCCATCAGCGCCTCATGCAAAACGCGGAATTCGCGGCGGGCCATTACGACACCGGCTTCCTCGGTGAGCACGAGAAAGAACTCATCGGGCGCCCCGTCGAAGTCGATCACCCGACGGAACTCGCGGCGGCTCTCGCCATCGCGGCGGCGTCGCGCGACGCGGCGTCGAGCCAACGCTCCGGTTCCGACGCACCCGACAGCGCAGCGCTGAGCCCGTGGCTCGCGTGGCACCGCGCACGCCTACACGGAAATTCTTAGTCGCCCGCTGCGCGAGCAGCAGCAAAAGAAAGCCATCGACGTGCTCGGTGCCGCCACCACCTTGAGGCCAGGGTGGTACGGCACCGAGCGCATCAGCGAAGGAGCTAGCCCCCTCGGGCTAGCTCGGATGGGTGATCAGCCAGCGGAGTCCGCAGCGTCGCTCCCGGTGTCGGGAGTGGCATCCGGCATGGTGTCGGGCGTCGCGTCCGGCGGATTCGTCGTGTCGGGCGTCGCGTCCGGCGGATTGGTC
>DATHEQ010000318.1:0-4210 GCA_035318505.1 Polyangiaceae bacterium
TCGAAACGACAGGAAAGCGCATCGACCGCCCCGATTAGTCCTTTGCGTGAAGGCAGTTGCGGCCATGGTGGTCGTCGTTCGGCGTGCATCCTCGGATCTCTCGAGTAAAGCGGCAACAGAAGAATGCAATGAAGATTGGTACCCCTTTGTAGGGTGTTACCGGTGACCCGTTGCGTTAATCACGGCACAAGGCATAAGTATCGAACGTGAAATCTGGCCCGCAAGGCAAGCGGGTGCTGTTGGCAGCACTCCTCGGCGTTGTTTCGTGCACGGGCCACATCGGTGACCCGCTGTGGCAAGACCGCCCCCCGCCCGAGGTCAGCGTGAACGCGCCCGAGCGACGACCACGGGTCACGCCGCCCGCGCCGCCCCGCAAGCCTCCGCCGGTGGACCCCGGCGTCTGCCCCTCGGCCACGAGCCAGCGCGCCAGGCGCATTTCGCTCGGCGAATTCGAGGGCGCGGTGACCGACCTCATTGGCGTGAGCTCAGGCCTGACGGGCGCCGTCACGCCCGAACCGTCGGTGCACGGCTTCGACAACCAGTCCGACGCGCTTTCGATTTCGAGCGGCAACTTCGAAGAATTCGCGGTGACGGCACAGCTGACCGCAGAAGCAGCCAACGTGACCGCGCTCGCGCCATGCGCGGCGGATGACGCGACCGAGGCGTGCGCTTCTTCGTTCGTAGAGGCATTCGCGCGGCGAGCGTTTGGACGCGAGCTCTCGCTCGCGGAGCAAGACGATTTGCTGGCGCTCTATGCGGAGGGCGCCGCATTCCAGGGGTACGAGCGCGGAATTCGCACCGTCATCGAAGCCGTTCTCCTTTCGCCGTACTTCCTCTACCGCACCGAAGTGGGCCGAATAAGAAAGAGCGCCCCCGCGCAGCTCGACGCGCAAGAGGTCGCCAACGCCGTCGCTTTCGCCTTGACCGGCAAGCGCCCCGACGCAGAGCTCCTGGCGCGAGCGGCGACCGATCCCCAATTTCGCTCGCCGGAAGTTGTGCGCGACGAAGCGGCGCGTCTCGTGGCGACGCCGGCGTCGCGCCAACATATGGCCCGGTTCTTACGAGGATGGCTCGGCGTGACCGATCTTCGCGCCGTCAACAAGATCCCCGCCGCGTTTCCGCGTTTCACGCCCACGCTCAAACGGGAGCTCGATGTCGAGCTCGATCTGTTTCTCGATTACGTCTTGCGCGAGAAGCAGGGAAGCTTGCAGGCGCTGCTGGGAGCGCCGGTAACGTTCGTCAGCGGAACGGTCCTCGACGCCATCTATGCCGGCGACTACGCGCCCCCGCTCGTGCCCCCCGCCACGCCGCCCCCGGGAGCGTTCGCGCAGATCGAGCTCAATCCCAAGCTGCGCAAAGGCGTGCTGTCATTGGGAGGATGGTTGGCGGCACACGCCCCCGTGCACCGCTCGAGCCCCGTCGATCGCGGACTCGCCATCCGAACGCGCTTTTTCTGTCAAACGCTCGCGTCCCCTCCCCCCCAGGTCATTGCCATTTCGCCCGGGCCCGGTGACAGCGTCGCCACCACGCGGCAAAAGTTCGAACAGCATACGACCGATCCGTCTTGCAAAAACTGTCATCGCTACATGGACCCCATCGGCTTCGGCTTGGAAATGATGGATGCGCTCGGGAGTTTTCGGCAAACGGAGGCCGGTCTACCGGTTGACTCGCACGGCGAGCTGACCGACACCGACGTGGACGGTCCGTTCGAGGGGCCGGCCGAGCTCGCGGACCGCCTGATGGCCAGCCGTCAGGTGCGCGACTGCTTTGTCGTGCAGATGTTTCGCTATATCGAAGGACGCGACGAGCAGCCTGCCGACAGCTGCGAGATCTCCGTGCTGAAGGAGTTCTTCGCGACGCCGGAGAGGACCATCGGCGAGCTGGCGACGGAGATCGTCGCCCAGCCGCGATTCAGCCAGCGGAGCGTAGAGCCATGAGGGATCGAGCCTTCGGACGACGCGATCTTCTACGAGCCGCGGGAGCCACACTGCTCGTTCCCGCGTTCGTGCGCGAGGCCTTCGCCTCGCCCGAGACCATCGGGCCGCGCCTCGTCATCTTGATGCAGGCGCTCGGCACCCACCAACAAACGTTCTGGCCCGACGCGAGCGGCACGTCGCCGATTCTCGACCCCATTTTGAGCGATGCGTCTCTCCGCGGCAAAACGATCCTCGTCAAGGGTGTAGCCAACGAGTCGACGGGGCTCGGCAACGAGCACGACCGCGGCTTTCATAGCCTTTG
The DNA here is from genome assembly GCA_035318505.1 of Polyangiaceae bacterium. Classification (GTDB taxonomy): domain Bacteria; phylum Myxococcota_A; class Polyangia; order Polyangiales; family Polyangiaceae; genus DASWDH01. The sequence continues at coordinate 2,239 of DATHEQ010000318.1, forward strand.
GACGGGCGTCAAATCCGTAGGCGTGCCGGAGGACAGCTTTGGTGGCGGGCCTTCAATCGACCAGATTCTGCGGCGTACACTCGATCCGCCGGTCCGGTTTCCGACGCTGAACTGCGGTGTGCTCGCCGCCGATGTCGCGCCGAAGAACGGACATCGCCGATCGTTCAGCTACATCGGACCGCAACAACAGCTTCCGACGCGCGTCGACCCTTACCGCATGTACGCCATGCTGTTTCCCGAAAATAGCGGCGACTCGCCGGAAGCGGCGGCGCGACGGCTCGCGCTGCGCCAGTCGGTCCTCGATCATGCGGCCAACGATCTGTCCCGCTTGAGCGGGCGCCTCGGTCCGAAAGAGCGGCAGAAACTCGACGCGCATACCACCGCGCTCCGCGAGTTCGAGACGCGCCTCGGCGCGGCGCAAGGCAATGCTGCGTGCGCGCGACCGTCGCCTCCGGCGGCGGGCATCGACGTGACGAGCGAAGACAATGTCCCCGTGCTCACCGAGCTGATGCTCGATCTGGTCGCCATCGCGCTGCAATGCAATCTGACGCGTATCGTTACGTTTCAGCTCGGATTCTGCGGCAATCAGTGGCGATACCGGTGGCTCGGCATCGACAAGGACGCCCACGAAGAGATTGCCCATGTCGACAGACCCGACGGGAGCAACGCCGTAGCCGGCGCAGCCGTGACGAAAATTGGGAATTGGGTTGCCGACAACGTCGCCCGCTTTGCGCGCAAGCTCGATGCCATACCCGAAGCGGGCGGAAGCGCGCTCGACAACTCGCTCGTCATTTGGGCCAATGAGAATAGCCACGGCATGCACGGTATGACCAACCTGCCCATCGTCCTTCTCGGACGCGCCGGAGGACGCCTTACCCGAAGCGGCGTCGTCGACGAGGGGACGCAGAACCATTATCAGCTCTCTACCTCGGTGCTCAATTTGATGGGCGTTGCCGCCGATGGTTTTGGCGACAAGCCCACCTCGGGCCCGCTTCGCGGCCTCACCTGAAATCGTCTCTCACCTGAGATCGTGCCGCTCGATGCGGCGAGCTCAATTGGGGAGGATCCGCACGACGCCGGTGCCGCGCCTGGGGCACGTAATTCGTCTGCTGAACCGGTACTTACGCCGAGCTCCGCCCTCACGACGGCGCCCGCGCCGAGCCAGCCAACCGCCGTCGTCGGCCGAACAACACTGCTCACAACGTTAATTCGTTCCCCACCCACTCGCGCAGGACGTGGAGTATAGACCTCTCCGAATGAAGCTTCGCCATGCCCCCTTTGTAACGACGCGGACCCGTCGTTTCGTGATCCTGTGCCTGCTTCTCGCGGCGGCGTCGTGCAGCGACATTCTCGGTTTCGAGCACGGCCACCTCGTTGAGGATGGCGGCCAAACGGCGGGTAGCGGCGGTACTTCGAGCGATGCCAGCCCGCGCGATGGCGCGGGAGGGCGCGACGGATCATTGCCCGGTGATGTCGCGGCCGACGTGCGAATCGATGTGTCGAGCGACGCCGCCGACGGGGCTCGCGCCGACATTTCCGTGGATGTTGCCGATGCGACCGGGTTTGACGCTGCCGATGCGAGTCGCGGCGACGCCACGCCGGACGCGCCGCGCGTGGATCCTGACGCTGGCCCCGACGTCGTCGGCAGATGCAGCGCGGCGACTTGTTCCACCGGTTGTTGCGGCCCCAACGACACGTGCGTTCCGTCGACGAATGACGCGTGCGGAACCGCAGGCGCTGCCTGCGTCGCGTGCGCACAGGGTCAAGAATGCAGCCAGGGCGCGTGCCGCTGCGGCCCCACGTGCACGACCGGTTGCTGCGCGAGCACCGGCGCGTGCCTGACGCCGACCAAAGATGCTTGTGGAAGCCCGGGCAACGCCTGCACCCAATGCGCGGATGGGCAGACATGCGACGCGACCGGCAAGTGCGTATGCAACCCCGCGTCCTGTCCAGGGGGCTGCTGCGATGCGAG